>NZ_JBHUIW010000002.1:0-395185 GCF_042682915.1 Rhodoplanes azumiensis
AGCTCACCCGCCCAGGGAATCCCCCGGCGATTCAGCCACACCGAAAACCGCTCTAGATCTGCCGGTCGCTCG
Source organism: Rhodoplanes azumiensis (assembly GCF_042682915.1). Classification (NCBI taxonomy): domain Bacteria; kingdom Pseudomonadati; phylum Pseudomonadota; class Alphaproteobacteria; order Hyphomicrobiales; family Nitrobacteraceae; genus Rhodoplanes; species Rhodoplanes azumiensis. The sequence continues at coordinate 73 of NZ_JBHUIW010000002.1, forward strand.
TTCGAGGTCGGACGGGTATTGCGCTCGCTCGGTGCCGAAGAACGCAACCTTTTGCGCTTGTCGTTCCGAATGGTTGTGTCGTTGTGTATCGATGGAATGTGCCCCAAATGACGCCACAATCCGAGCCGGGGACTCGGAGGCCGACTCGCGAGGCGGTGGGTGAGAAGCCCGACGAGCCGGGCGAGGGGGCGAGCGTCGCGGTGGTCGGAGCACACCAGCGCCTGGACAACTGTAACAACTGTAATAGCTCTCGACCGCCCGTCGATGGACCGGGACAGCGGAAGTTCTAAATGCCGGCGACCATCCGCGGGGCCCGCAGCGGCGATCACAGCCGGGCGTCGTTTGTGGCGCCCGGTTCATCTCATCGACGGACCGGCTCGGAAACGCGGCCGCTCGGCGGACCCTGCGCCGGTCGCCGTGCCGTTCGTCGGCAGCCGTCTGGATCGAGCCGGCTCGGGGCACGACGGCCCCGGCCACGGTGCCTGCGAGGGGGGGCGCGCGCAGCTTCGGACCAGGCGTCGCGAGCGGCTGCGGCCCGTCGACCTTTCGCCTGCCGATCCGACCGGGCGCGCCGTGTCCAGACCGGCACGACGGTGGTTTCGCTTGCGGTGGAGGTCGGTCACGCCGCCGATGTAACGAACTGTCCTGGCGGCCCGCGAGTATTTCATAAAAAAGTCATCTAATATTCAAGTATATGTCATATAGCTCATTTTCCATAAATTTCATTATTTGTTAATTGATATTACTCCGGCCTTAACGGACACTCCCGATCCGTCTCGACGAGGGGCACGGAGCATCATGTCGACCCAGACTGCGTTTCGCTGCGCCGCGCCGCCGTCGTCTCGTGCGCGTCGCTGGGCCGACAGATTGAGCAGGCTGAAGGCATCGGTGGCGGGACTGGCGGTGGCGCCCCAGGGCGCGCCGCGCCTGGTCTTCGACCCGCTCGAGCCGCGCCTGATGCTCAATGCCGACGTGCTGGCGATCGATCTCGCCACCGTCGATCCCGGGCGGCAGCAGCACGACGTCCTGGTCCGGCTGGTCGAGGAGGTGCGCACGGTCGAGACCGAGACGGTGGCGCAGCGCCGGGTCGAGGTGGTCGACGCCGCCGATCCGACCGCCGTGCTCGCCTCCGTCGCGCTCGACGGCATCTCCGGCCTCGTCGTCGCGGGCGGCACCGGCGACGACGTCATCACGATCGATACCGACTCGTTCGCCGTTTCGGGTGCGCCGGCGCTTTCGATCACGGGCGGCGGCGGCGCCGACACGCTGGCGCTCGCCGGCGGTCGCGCCACCGACTGGACGCTCGACGGCACCGGCGGCGGCACCGCGATCGGCGCCGACGGCGCCGGGGAGGGTCTCACGGTCCGGTTCTCCGGCATCGAGACGCTCGGCGGCGGCATCGGCACCGACACGCTGCACGGATCGACGACCGACGTCGCCTGGCTGATCGACGGGGACGGCGCCGGCACGGTCGGCTCGGTCGCGTTCTTCGGGTTCGAGTCGCTGGTCGGCGCGGCCGGCAACGAGGACGTGTTCACGGTGACGCGGAGCGGGCGTCTCGCGGGCGGCGTGGACGGCGGCGTCGGCGGCTACGACTCGCTGGTGCTCGACCTCGGCGAGGTCGACAGCCTCCTCGCCACCGCGACGGGGCCCGATTCCGGGTTCTACCTCTACGACGGCGTCATGCTCGCCTATGCCGGGCTCGAGCCCGTCACCATCGCGGGCACGGCCTCGACCCTGACGTTCGATCTCGACACGCTGAGTGCCGGCACGCTCACCGGCCATACGGCCGAGCTGCGCTACGACACCGTCACCGGCCTGATGGTGCTCGACAGCATCGACGGCGGCTTCGAGGACCAGTATTTCGTGGCGCCGACCGGGTCGCTGACCATCCTGGGCAGCAGCGGCCGCGACGTCATCACGATCGTGTCGCTGGCGCCGGGCTTCGACGCCGATCTCGTCGTGAACCTCTTCGCCGACGGTTACGACCCGCTCTCGAGCGCGACCGGCGAAAGCGTCATCAAGGTCGCTTGCGACCTCACCCTGAACGGCAACGACCTGCAGCTCGACGCCGACACGATCCTGATCGGCACGGTCGCCGAGCAGACCGGCAGCACCGGCAGCTGGACGGCCGGCAGCACCTACACGGCGGTCGTCGGCAGCGGCGGCGCCGGCACCGGCATGGCGGCGGAGCTGACGGTCGACGACGACGGCGACGTCACGGCCCGCATCACCGCGGCCGGCACCGGCTACGCGACCGGCAACGTGGTCACGTTCACGGTCGCCGGCGTCGGCACCGTCACGGTGAAGCTGGTCAATGCCGCCGACTCGGCGATCGTCTCGACCCAGAAGGCGGGTGCCGACGCCGGCGCGATCCTGCTCGGCTTCAAGGAGGGCGACACCACCTACGGGGGCCGCGCCGTCTCGCTGGGTCCGAACGCGCAGCTCCTCGCCGAGGCGGGCAGCGGCCACAAGGCCGGCAAGATCACCATCGCGGCCACCGACGTGGTCTATCGCCTGGCGAGCTGGCCGCTCGACTTCTCGTCGAAGAGCGCCGTGATCGAGATCAACGGCGCCACCATCAAGGGCGGCGACGTCAAGATCACGGCCAAGGCGACCGACGTGAACATCTCCGGCACCGACGAGGTGCCGTCCTACCTGCAGGGCTTCGTCGGCAATCTCGCCGGGCTCCTCAACCAGATTCCGGGGGTGTTGATCAGCTCGTTCACGGGCGTCGATCTCTCCGTCGTGATGCGCGAGGCCGACGCGAAGGTGCACGTCCGCGACGCGACGATCGTCGGCTCCGGCTCGGTCACCGTCTCGGCCACCACCAAGGTCGAGGCGCTCGTCAACGCGCTCGCGGTCAAGAGCACGGCCGGCTTCGAGCTCGCCATCGGGTTCGGCTGGGCGGAGAGCGCGGCCGAGGTGATCGTCGACGGAAACACCACGATCACGGCCAAGAACAACGTCGACATCACGGCGAGCGGCGGCGTCACCGCCAAGGTGACGTCGCGCGCCTCCAACAATCTGAGCACGCCGGCCAACGCCAACGCGACGACGCTCGCCTTCGCGATCGCCTACACCAAGCTCGACGCCGTGGTCGACATCGGCCGCGGCGCGACCATCACGGCGACCACCGGGAGCGTCAAGGCGGCGGCGACCGGCAAGACCTCGCAGACCGCCGACTCCAGCACGGTGAGCTTCATCGACGGCCTCGCCGGCGTCGCCTCGAGCCTCGCCTTCGACTTCTCCTCGGTGGTGTCGCGGGTCGACGGCGTGATCTCGGCCGGCGGCGCCGCGGCGACCGGCGCCGACGCCGCCTTCGACGGCGGCGCGGCCTCGGTGGTCGACGTCGCGACCGACACCATCTACCTGGCCGACCACGGGCTCGTAGGCGGCCAGGAGGTCGTCTACACGGCCCTGAACGGCAGCGGCTTCACGGCGGACGGCATGCCGACCGTGACGACGGCCGGCACCGCGATCGGCGGCCTGGTCAGCGGCCGGACCTACTACGTGATCGTCGTCGACGAGGATCATATCCAGCTCTCGGTCTCCCCGGTGCTCGACCTCGACGCCGCCGGCACCGATCCGAGCTCGACCCACACGGTCGAGGTGATCGATTCGATCGTCGTCGACCTCAACGCGATCAGCGCCGCCGCCGACACCATTCGGCTCTCCGGCCACGGCTTCGCGACCGGCGACACCGTCACCTACGCGGCCAACGGCAACGCCGTGATCACGGGACTGGTCGACGGCGGCATCTACACGGTGGTCACGGTCGACGACTCCTTGTTCCAGCTGAAGGACTCGACCGGGGCGCTGGTCCAGCTCGCGCAGGGCGCGGCCCTCGGCCGCCACACCTTCACGCGCGGCACGCAGTCGATCGATCTCGTGCTGGCCCGCGTCGAGGCGGCGAGCGACACCCTCGTTATCGAGCGCCACGGCCTCACCGAGGGCATGACCGTCACCTACTCGACGCTCGGCGAGGAGGCGACCGACGTGATCGCCGGCCTGGTCACGGCGACCGAGTACACGGTGCATGTCGTCGACGCGAACACGATCCAGCTGCGCCACGCGACGACTGGCGCGCTGATCGATCTCGGCGCGACGACGCAGGCGATGGCGCACGCCCTGGTGTTCGTCTCGCGCACCTTGTCCTTCGCGCCGAGCACGGCGGTCGATTCGGCCGCCGACACGATCGCGCTCGCCGGCCACGGTCTCTCCGACGGGGACACGATCATCTACGCCACGGCGGACACGGCGACGGTGCGGACCGTCACCCAGCCGGACGGCCTGGTGCTGACCGTGACGGTCGCCGACCGCGAGATCGGCGGGCTGGTCAACGGCGGCACCTACTACGTCGTGGTGGTCGATGCGAACCACATCCGCCTGGTGTCCGACCCGGCCGAGGTGGCGACCACCAAGGCCGTGAACCTCACCTCGGTCGGCGCCGGCAATTACCACACGCTCGGCGGGACCAAGACGACGCAGGGAATCGCCGTCACGGCGGACCTGACCACGACCACGAAGTCGATCGCCAAGCCGGAGGTGGGCGGCAAGTTCAACTGGTCGAAATACAAGCTCGGCGCCGACATCCTCACCAAGGCGGACGTCGGCCTCGCGTTGTTCTTCAAGGATGCCTCCGCGGCGACCGGCAAGACCACGGCGGTCGACCAGAACGGCAAGGAGGTCACCTCCTCGATCAAGAACGACAAGCTCAGCTCGGCCGGCGGCGTCGCCGTCAACGTCGTCGGGCACACGGTGCGGGCCGAGGTCGGCGCCGACGCGATCGCCACCGACCGTACCGTGCTCACCACGAAGGGCGACATCACGGTCGACGCGACCGTCACGCAGAAGACCCAGCTTCTCGCCCAGGCCAATGTCTCGAAGCCGAAGGGCTCGAGCGGCGCCGCCGTGGCGATGGCGATCGGCGTCGGCGTCTACGGCAACGACGTGCAGGCGATCGTGTACGGCCACACGACGCTCGACGCCTACGGCACCGTCTCGGTCGACGCCACGCTGACCTACCCGTTCCTCACCGAGCCGGCCGATCTGGTGCTCGGCGTCTGGGCCGACATCCAGGCCCGCGGCGCGAGCGCCATCGGCACGCTGCTCGACGGTACGCTCGGTGTCTCGACCAAGCTGATGAACACCTGGGTGGTGTCGGGCGCCAAGGCGAGCGAGAGCAAGGCGGCGGGCCTGTCCGGCTCGTTCGGCGTCACCGTCTACACCAACACGGCGAAGGCGCTGGTGCTGTCCGGCGCGCGGATCAACCAGGCGCCGATCGGCGCCGGCTGGTCGCCGCCGCCCACCCAGAGCGTCTCGGTGACGGCGAGGACCGAGATGGAGCTGGTCGAGATGGCCGGCATCGGCAAGTGGTCGCTGAGCGACAGCCCGCTCGCCAAGCTGCAGGTCGAGAAGAAGATCACGCGGGCCGACGTGATCGACCTGTTCGATCGCTCCGGCTCCAAGGCGCTCGGCGGCTCGATCCTGGTCGACTCGCTCGACAACACGACGGTCGCCCGCATCGAGGGCGACGTGACGATCGGGACTGGGTCGGCCGGTGGCCTCATCGTCGCGGCGAACGAGGACATCCTGCGCATCGCCATCGCGCAATCGGGTGGCAGCACCGACGACGGCGGCGAGTTCGCCTTCTCGGGCAGCGCCGTCGCGCTGCGCCAGCGCAGCGACGTCGAGGCCGGCATCGTCTCCACGGCGGCGGGCGGCGCGACCGTCACGGGCGGCTTCGTCGACGTGTCGGCCGGGATCGGCGGCACCTTCGTGTCGGTCGCGGGCTCCATGGTGCTGGGCGGCTCCGGGTCCAGCGGCCTCGGTCTCTCGGTGATCGTCAACGACGTCGAGCGGAACGTCTATGCCTATGTGGGCAACGACCCGACCTCGTCGGTGACGGCGGCGGGCGCGATCGACCTCGAGGTCGGCGCCGTCACGGTCGATGCGACGATCGGCGGCGTGCGGGTCGACGTGGTCGGCACCGCGACGGCGATCTCCTCCAAGCAGAACCCGATCGGCGAGTCGGAGGACGATCCGCTCGACGGCGTCAGCCTACCCAACCTGTTCGGCGAGGCGGCCAACGGAAAGAGCGGCATCGGCATCGCCGGCAGCGCCGGCGTCAACGTGATCCGCGACACCGCGAAGGCGTTCGTCGACGCGCACGGCAGCATCGCGGCCGCCTCGCTGGACATCGAGGCGACCAACGACCAGGTGATCGTCGGCATCACGGGCGGCGTCGCGATCGCCACCGCCAACGGCACCCAGAACGGCGGTGGAAACGTGGTCGGCGGCGCCTTCGCGCTGAACCAGATCACGGCCGACACGCGGGCCTACATCCTCGGCGCGACGACGGCGGGCGCCACCCTGCTGGTCGACGTGACCGGAGCCGTCGACGTCGCAGCGACGCGCGGCGGCACCGTCGCGGCGTTCACGGCGGCGATCAGCGCCAACACCAACACGGGCTCGGCCAACGCCTTCGCCGGCTCGGTGTCGGTGAACCGGCTGGTCGACACCACGGTCGCGCTGGTGCAGGGCGCCGTCGTGCTGGCGTCCGACATGCTCGTGCGCGCCAGGAACGAGGCCGAGATCATCGCCATCGGCGGTGGCGCCAGCTACACGGCCGGCAAGACCGGCGTCGGCGCCTCGATCGGCTTCAATCAGCTCGCCGCCGACACGCGGGCAGGCGTGAAGAGCGCCAATGCCACGTTGGCGGGCGGCCTGACCATCGAAGCCGTCAACGACCAGGCGATCCGGGCGCTGGCGATCTCGGCCGGCATCTCGACCGGGTCGAGCGGCACAGGCGCGGCCTTCACGATCGCCGTCAACATCCTCTCCACCGACGAGTTGCTGTTCACCCGCGACAACGGCGGCGCGATCGCCGCCACCATCGAGTCCTCGACCGTCGAGGCGAACCGCGTGTCGCTGATCGCCAAGGACGACTCGGTGATTCAGGCGATCGCCGGCGCGCTCGGCATCGGCACCCAGGGCCAGGGCTTCGGCGTCGCGCTCGGCTGGAACCAGATCGCCGTCGACGTGCGGGCCGAGATCGGCGCCTCGGTGGTGCGCATCGGCGGCGGCGGAGTGTCTCTGACGGCGGAGTCGACCGATACCGACGTGATCCCGACCGGCAAGATCGCGGCCGCCGCGGTCGGTGCGGCGGGGTCGAAGAACGTCGCGGTCGGCGCCAGCGTCTCGGTCAACGGCGTGCTGAACACGATCGAGGCGATCGTCGACCGCTCGACCATCGAGAAGCGGGCGAGCGCGACGTCGGCGGGCGCGGTGTCGCTCGTCGCCGAAGACGAGGCGACCATCCGCACCTTCACGGGCGGGGTCGCGATCTCGACCTCCGGCACCGGCGTCGGCGCCGCGATCGGCGCCAACTACGTGGCGAACGATGTCACGGCGCTGATCGACACCTCCACGGTCGACGTCGCCGGCGACGTCACGGTCACGGCGACCGAGACCGCCGTGATCCAGACGGCGACGCTCGGGCTCGGTGGCGGCAAGGCGGGGGCGGGCGCCGGCTCGCTGTCGATCAACGTGATCACCGACACGGTGACGGCCGCGATCGACGGGCGCTCGACGGTGAAGTCCGACGACGACGTGCGTCTTCTGGCGACCAACACCTCGTCGATCGTGGCGATCGCCGGCTCGGTCGCCGGCTCGAGCGCGGTGGCGGTCGGCGTCTCGGCGACCGACGTCACCATCGTCAACACGACCGAAGCCTATATCGACGGCGCGGCCACAGTGCAGGCGAATGGCGCCGGCATCGGCTTCACGGACATTCACGGCGACGGCCGCAACGGCGTCTCGGTCGAGGCGCTCTCCGACGCCGCGATCGTCATCGTGGCGGCCGGCGGGTCGGTCTCGACCAGCGGCGGTGCCGGCGCCGGCGCCGTCACCGTGACGGTGATCGACGACACCGTGAAGGCCTATGTCGAGGCCCCCGCGGCTGGCGCGCCCGCGACCGCAGGGGTCACGTCGCTCGACGACGTGAGCCTCCTCGCCATGGGCACGACGTCGCTGGTCGGCGTCGCCGGCACGATCGCGGGCGCGTCGAGCGTCGGCATCGGGGTCGGCGTCGACGCCGGCGTGGTGGTTCGGCGCACCGAGGCCTATGTGGGTGCGGGCGCGCGGGTGCGTGGCGACGACAACGTGCTGGTCCGCGCCTACGGCGACACGTCGCTGGTGTCGGTGTCGGCGTCGGGCGCCTTCGCCGGCACCGGCACCGGCACGCTGACGGCGGGCGTCTCGGTGCTGGATCTGACGACCCGGGCCTATGTCGGCAGCAACGCGACGGTGCGGTCGGACGGCAACGTCGTCGTCCAGGCGCTCGACGAGACGGTGGTCGACCAGGTGTCCGGCAACGTGTCGGGTGCGGGCACCGGCGCGGTCGGCATCGCCGCCGCCGTCGAGGTGATCACCAAGACGACCGAGGCCTATGTCGGCGCCGGCGCGGCGGTGACGGCGCTGGCGGCCGACGGCAAGGCGGGCGTCGCGGCACTGACGGGCGGCCTCGCGGCGCCGCTCGCCTTCGCGAGCAGCGACGTCTCCGGCTCCACCGTCCGGCTCGACGATCACGGCCTGCTCACCGGCGACGCCGTGCTCTACACGTCGGATACGCCGATCTCCGGCCTGGTCAGCGGCCGGACCTATTACGTGATCAGGATCGACGCCGACCACGTGAAGCTCGCCACCAGCGCGACGAATGCCCGCGCCGGAACCGCCGTGACGTTCGGGACGGTGGCGAGCGGCAGCGCCCATCTGCTGCGCGCCATCGATGCCGAGGACGAGGGCACCTCGGCCAGTTTCGCGACCTCCGCCGTGAACGCCTCGACCGACACGATCGGGGCGGTCGGGCACGGCTTCACGACCGGCGAGGAGATCGTCTACACGGCCGAGTCGATCGGCCTCGGCGGCCTCGTCTCGGGACGCAGCTACTTCGTGATCCGGGTCTCCGACGACACCTTCCGGCTCGCCGCGACGCGCGACGACGCGCTCGCCGGCCGCGCCGTCGACCTCACCACGACTGGTGTGCCCGCCACCGCCCGCCAGCTCGTCCAGTCGCTCGCCTCGACCGGCGTCCCGACGATCGACAACGATTCGTTCGACGACCCGACCGTCGCGGCCGGAAACGACCGTGTCGCGACGATCGCGGTGCAACGCGGCCTCGTCGTCGCCGCGGTGAGCATCGACGACATCACCACGGCAGGCGTCGGTGTCGCCATCTCGGGCACCGGCTCGGGGGCGCTCGCCGGCACGGTCGGCGTCCACACGATCGATACCCGCGCGGCGATCGAGGCGGGCGCCACCGTGAACGCCGACAACACCGGGGCCGGCAGCGCCCAGAACGTCGCCGTGGTGGCCACCCGCAGCTACGACGGGCTCGCCATCGGCGGTGGCCTCGCCGGCTCCGGCACCTTCGCGGCGGCGCCGGCCGTCGCCGCGCCGACCCTGCTCGGCATGACGGTGGCGCTGATCGAGGGGCCGGCGAGCGGCGGCTACACGGCCGTCACGGCACGCGGCGACGTGGCGGTCGAGGCGCAGGCGCAGGCCCGTATCCTCTCGGTCGCGGCCGGTCTCGCCGGCAGTGGCACGGTGGCGATCGGCGGCTCGGCCGCGGTCGTCGTCGTCGACACCGAGACGGCCGCCCGGATCGACGGCCATGTGCGGGTGACGGCCGGCGGCAACGTGCTGGTCTCGGCCACCGACGACACCACGGCCTATCTGATCTCCGGCGCGGTCGGCATCGGGCTCGGCGGCGGCGGCGGGGCGGGCGCCGTCAACGTCACGTCGATCGAGAAGGACACGCTCGCCACCATCTCGGGCGGCGCCGTCGTCGACGCGAACGCCTCGGCGGGCGCCACGATCACGGGCGTGCCGACCGGCGACCTCGCCGGCGCCGGGATCGCGGTCCACGCGATCCGCGGCGTCGCCGTGCTGGCGTCGTCGAGCGAGCACGTGATCTCGGTGTCGGCGAGTGCCGGTGGCGGCCTCTATGCCGGCATCGCCGGTGCCGTCTCGGTCGAGCTGATCGACAGCGACACGGTCGCGACGATCGGCGACGGCGTCGCCGTGAACGCCGATACGCCGGCGGCGAACGGCGCCCAGTCCGTCACGGTGGCCGCGACCAACACGGTCGACGTGCTCTCGATCGCCGGCGCGCTCGGCGGCGGTGCCGCCGGCATCGGCGGCAGCTTCGACGTCGGCGTCATCCGCAACGACACCCAGGCCCTGGTCGGTGCCGCGACCGTCAAGGCGAAGGACGACGTCGACGTCGTCGCACTGTCGCGCTGGACGGTCGATTCCAACGCCATCGCGGTCGGCGCCGGCATTGCCGGCATCGGCGGTGGCGTCGTGGTCTACTCGATCGGCGGCGACTTCAGCGACGACTATTCGGGCGGCGGCCAGTCCTCCTCGGCGCTGACCGGCGACGGCGGCAAGACCGTCGTCTCCTTCGTCGAGGAGACGATCGGCACCATGCTGGCCGACATGCAGACGAGCGACGGCCGGTCCGGCGCGAGCGTGCCGGCGTTCGGGCCGGGCGCCGTGAACACGGCCGCCGACACGATCGATCTCGGTGTCGATGCCGGCCTCGTCACCGGCGACCGGGTCGTCTACAGCGCCGGTGGCGGCACGCCGATCGGCGGGCTCGAGGACGGCAAGGCCTATTTCGTGGTCGTCGACGGCACCGATCCGACGAAGGTGCGGCTCGCCGCGACCTACGAGGACGCGACCGCCGCGACGCCGACCGTGATCGATCTCGGCTCCGGCGGGTCCGCGAGCGGCCAGCGGCTGAGCGCCGGCAGCGCCGACCTCGCCGACATCGCCCGCTCGGCGTCGACGCGGAACTCGGCCGCCGGCAGCGTGGACGGCAGCCTGTCGGCGCGCGGCGTGCTCGCCAGCGGCACCACGGCCGGCATCGGCACCGGCGCCGTGATCGTCGCCGAGGACGTCCTGGTCCGGACGCAGCAGACGCTGACCTTCGACGCCCGCGCGGGCGGCGGCGCCGGCGGCGGCGTCGCCGTCGGTGTCGGCGTCGGCATCGTGTCGATCGACGCCGACACCACGGCCTATGTCGGCCCCGGCGTCACCGTCACGGGCAACGGCGCGGGCAGCACGCTCGCGGTCGGCGCGACGCTCCACAACGACATCGCGGTGCTCGGCTTCGGCGGCGCCGTCTCGGGCTTCGTGTCGCTCGGCGGCGCCGTCGCTTACGTGACCGACACGTCCTCGGCGGTGGCGCTGCTCGGCGCCGCGCCCGGCAACAGCTTCGACGACACGGCCGTGGCCGAGGCGGGCTCGGCGGCGACCGGCACCGTGGTGTCGGGCTTCTCGTCGGTGTCGGTCGACGCCGACGCGGCGATCGACCATGCCATCATGAACGCCGTCGCCTCGGTGTCGGGTGTCGCCGGGCTCGGCGCCGCGATCGTGTTCTCCGACATCGGCGGATCGGCGCTGGCGCTGGTCGGCGACCACACGGCCCTCGGCACGCTCGCGGCGCCGATCGGCAGCTTGACGGTCGCCGCGGACCGCACGATCGAGATCACGCCCTACGCGCCCGCCGCGCCGTTCGGCATCGCCATCGGGGGCGGCATTCTCGGGGTCGCCGCCGGCGTCGCCGACGTGCGGATCGGCGGCGTCACCACGGCCCGCATCGGGACCGGTGTGAACGCCCATGCCAGCGGCGCCGTCTCGGTGACGGCGACCGGCACGGTCGACACCGGCACCATCGACGTCGACGGCGCCGCCATCGGCGGCATCGCGGTCGGTGTCGTCATCGTCAACGCCGTGGTGTCGCCGAAGACCACGGCGATCATCGACGAGAAGGCCCGCGTGCAGGCGCGCGCCATCACGGTCGCGGCCGAGACCGCGATCACGGCCCGGGTGTCGGGCGTCGCCGCCGGCGGCGGTATTCTCAGCGGCCAAGGCCTCGACGTCTCGGTCGAGGCGACGCCCGAGACCCTCGCCGAGATCGGCGACGAGGCGGTGCTGATCGCCGACCAGGCCGTGTCGGTGACCTCGACCTCGACCGTCACGGCCGGGGCGGACGGCCGGGCCGGCAATTACGGCGGCGTCACCGTCATCGTCGGCGCCGCCACGGCGACGCTCGACGCCGCGAACGACGTGGTGATCGGCGAGCAGGCGCTCATCACGGCCGGGACCAGCCTGACCGTCGAAGCGACCACCACCGACATCGTGAACGCCGCCGCGGACGGCGGCGGCGGCGCCATCGTGGCCGTCACTCGGGCCGCCACCACGGCCGACGTGGCCGACCGCACCACGGCGACGGTGGGCGCGGCCGCGCGGCTCGCCGCCGGCACCAATCTGACCGTGCGGGCCCGCACCTCGAGCACCGTGGACTCCAACGCCGACGCGCTCGCGCAAGGGCTCGGCGCCGACACCGAGGCGACCGCCACGCTGATCCACGCGGCCATCGTCAAGACCACGGTCGCGGCCGGCGCGACGCTGTCGGCCGACGGCACCCTCACGGTCGCGGCGATCGCGACCAAGCTCGATCTCGACGCCGACGCGGATGCCGACGCGGACGCGGCCGGCGCCGACTCCGACGCCGAGGCGAGAGTCGAGCCGCCCTCCGGCAAGCGCCTGCTCGACGTCGGCGTGAGCATCGGGGCGGGCGCGGTGCTCGACGGCGATGCCGCCGTGAACCTGACCGCGAGCCTGCCTGATCTGCACGCCAAGGCCGACGCCGACGCCGACACCGACGGCATCGGCGGCGACACCGACTCGACCGCGACGATCGACTATCAGGTCGCCGCCGGCATCCTCACCGAGGCGGGCTCGGTGATCCGCACCCGTGCGCTCGCCGTGACGATCGCGACCGACGAGCACGGTGGCGACGCCCACGCCAACTCGTCGGGTGCCGCCATCGACACCGGCGACGAGACCGAGAACGAGACCTTCGCGTTCCCGCGCACGATCGTGTTCAACTCGGACGTCTATCTCTACGGGCCCGCCGATCCGATCCTGGAGATCGACGCGTCGGGCACCATCGTGAAGCAGCAGGGCATCGGCCCGGTCACCATCACGCCGACCGAGATCATCGTCCCGGACATCATCTACTCGTCGAACGCGGTCGGCAGCGCGACCTTCTCGATCACCACGTCGTCCCTCGACCCGAGCCCGGCCGGCTACGGCACGACGCCGGCCGAGAACTCGATCGCCGGCTCGGCGAGCTTCACGTTCGTCACCGGCTTCGACGAGGTCGTCGTCACCAACGCCTCGACCATGACGCTGGTGATCGGTGCCATCGACCCGGTGTCGGAGAACGCCAACGTCACCGGCAACATCGTCGTGAACGTGCTGGAGACGAGCCGCTTCCTCTACGGGAAGACGGTGGACGTCGGCGCGACCCGGATCGAGATCGTCGCCACCAATCCATCGAGCGCGGCCGACATCGTCCTCACCGGCCTGATCGACAACCGTTACGGCACCACGTTGATCGAGGCCGACGGCGGCGACGTCCTGGCGCGTAGCGGCTCGGCCGCGCGCGTGGTCAGCACGACGCTCGACCTGATCGCAGGCGGGGTGATCGGCCTCGCCGGCACGCCGCTGCGCACCGAGACGACGCTGGTCAACGCGCGCGCCGGAACGGGAATAGGGCTCTCCGAGACCGGCGATCTCGAGATCGGCCGGATCGTCACGACCATCGGCACGGCGAGCCTCACCGCCTCCGGCTCGATCCTCGACGCCGCGCCGGGCGGTGACGCCGCGGTCGCGGCGCCGACCGTCGTGCTGGCCGCGAACGGCGGCACCATCGGGGTCGCCGGCACGGCGCTGACGGTCGACGCTGCCGCGGTGGCCGGCTCGCTCTCGGCGAGCGCCGCGACCGGCATCGTCGTCACCGACGTCCTCGGCGGGGTCGGGCTCGGCACGGTGCGCTCGCTCGAGGGCGACATCGTCCTGCAGACGCGCGACACCACGAGCCTCGCCGACGACATGCTGCTCGGGGCGGGCGCGCTGGTGCAGGCGCTGGCCGGATCGGTCGATCTGCGGGTGGGCGACGATCTCGTTCTCGACGCCGCCGCCACCGTGTCGGCCGCCGTCGCGGTGGCGATCCGGGTCGACCACGAGGACGCAGACCCGGGCATCGGCAGCACCCTCCAGCTCAGCGGCCGGTTGGTCGCGCCCGCGGTCTCGATCCTGGGCGGCGCCGACGCGGACGCCGTCGCGCTCCGCCAGGTCGTGCTCGGCACCTCCGTCGTGATCGACGGCGGCGCCGGCACCGACACCATCCTGATCGGCAGCACGGCGACGCCGGGCGGCGCCACCAGCGGCTCGCTCGCCGGCATCCAGGGCGTCGTGACGGTGCTGGGCGGCGATGCCGCCGACCTCCTGGTGCTCGACGACACCGGCTCGGGCCGCGGCCGCGACGTGCTGGTCACGACCCACACGGAGACGGTCGCCGGAGTCGACGTGACGACCGGCGAGATCACGCTGTCGGGCGTCGCCGGCACGATCCGCTACGACATCGAGACGGCGCGGCTGGCCCTCGGCGGCTTCGCCGATGCCGTGACGGTCGCGGCGACGCTCGGCCCGATCCGCACCGAGCTGCTCACCGGGGCGGGTGACGACCGCGTGACGTTCCGCGGCAGCGACGGCACCGTCGACGCGATCGACGGTCTCGTCGTGGTCACGGGCGGCGCCGGCACCGACACGATCCTGGTCGACGACAGCAGCGATACCGACGCCGATGTGGTCCTGCTGGGCGGCGGCAACGCCAACCAGATCTTCGGCCTCGGCATGGGCGGCGACGACGCCGCCGCGCCGAACGAGGCGGCCGGCATCATGTACGGCGACGTCGAGCGGCTGACGGTGCGGACCGGCAGCGGCGTCGACGCGATCACGGTGGCCGGGCTCTCGGTCGCCACCACGATCGACGCCGGCGGCGGCGCCGACGCGATCACGGTCGGCGGCACGCTGGCCCAGATCAGGTCCGTGCTGACCATCGCCGGCGACGGCTCCGACTCGCTGGTCGTCGCGGCGGCGGTGCGGACCGACATGACGCTCGCCACGACCGCGACCGGCGCCGGGCTCGTCACCGAGACGACGATGGCGGGCCGGGTCGAGTTCGACGGCATCGCCGACGTGGTGGTGCGGCTGAGCGGCGAGGACGACCGGCTCACAGTCGTCGACACCGCGACGCAGGTGCGGGTCGAGGCGGGCGACGGCGCCGACACGATCCTGATCATGGACGTGTCGCACGCGACCACCCTGGTGCTCGGCGGCGGCGCCGACACGGCGACCGTGACGCAGGCGCACGCGGCCGTCACGGTGGTGGGCGACGGCACCGGCGACGGGGTGGTCGATCGCCTGGTGGTCGACCGCTCGGCCGCGACCACGGCCTTCGACGTGAAGGTCGGCGGGCTGGTCGGCGGCGGCGGCGACGGCGGCACGGTGAGCGACCTCACCGCCGCGGCCGTGACGTTCGAGGCGGTCGACCGGGTCGACCTGAAGTTCGGCTCCGGCAACGACAAGGTGACCATCGATCTCGACACCGACACGGTGGTGCTCGGCCTCTTCGGCGGCGCCGGCGACGACCTGTTCCTGGCCGAGACGGTCGGCACCGCGGCCGTCATCGTCGACGGCGAGATCGGCGTGGACACGCTGAAGATCGTGCTGCCGGGCGATCCGGATGCGAGCTTCGGCGCCATCCAGAAGTCGGTCGAGATCCTCGAGGTCGACAACGCGGCCGGCGCCAACGCGGTCGACTGGGTGCTGAACGGCGTCGTCCTGAAGGCGACGACGGCGGCGCACGGCACCGTCGCGGTGGTCACCACCGAGGGGGCCGATCTCACGCGCATTCTCGGCGGTCGCAGCGGCGGCGACACGCTCACGGTGGCGGCCGACACGCCGGCCGACGTCACCGCCTCGCTCGACCACGACACCATCGAGCTGCGCTCCGGGCTGGTGGTCGCCACCCAGACGTCGAGCGCCACGTTCCGCTACTACGAGGACTCGATCAGCTTCGACACGGTACCCGCCACGGTCGGGCCGACGGGGCATTTCGTCGAGGACGGCTTCTCGCTGACGGTCACCGGCGGCAGCCTGGTGCGCGACGACGCGACCAGCCCGGCGGTCGGCACCAGCAGCGCGACGGCCCTGGTGACGCTGCGCTCGTCCAACCTGGACGGCACGGCGACCAACAACGGCTTCTCGCTCTACTCGCTCGAGCTCGCCAACACGGGCGGCACGCCGGCGATCGTCTACGTCAACGGCACCACGATCACGGGCAAGGTCGTCACCCAGGAGGTGACGCTCGCGGCGAACAGCGGCTTCCAGTATGTCGCGCTCGACGCGCGCTTCTCGGCGCTGTCCACGGTGACCTTCACGTTGCCGACCGGCGTGCTGGTCGACGACATCGTCGCGAAGGACACGATCCTGGCCGCCGGCACCACGACCACGGCCAACGTGCCGATCTTCACCTTCACCGGCGACATCGTCTTCGACACGGCGACCGGGAAGCTCGCGAGGGGCACCATCGCGGTCGAGCTGAACGACGGCGACGATACCGCCGACGGCACCATCACCAGCGGCAGCTCGTTCGCTCAGATGGCCGCGCTCGGTCTCACCGTCTCGATCGCCAACCAGATCGCCACCTTCACGTTCGCGGGCGACGTGGTGATCTTGAACGACATCACCGTGAAGGCGATCGGTGGCAACGGACTGTCGCTGACCGTGCTGGACGACGTCGTCATCGGCACCAACGTGACGTTCGATCTCAGCGCCGACGGGGCGACGGCCTATGCGGGCGGCGGCGCCGGCGGCGGCACGGGCGGGAGCGGCTCCGGCGGGTCCGGCGGCACCTGGGCGCAGGGCGGCTACAACGGCAGCCTCTACAACGGCTCCTCGTCGCTCTATCCGTCCGGTAACTACTCCAACGGTCAGGCGATGGGCGGCCCGCCCGGCACCGACGACGTCAATGGCGGCTCGGGCGGCAGCGGCGGCTTCGGCACCGGCGTGGCCTACGGGGCGGGCGGCGGTGGTGGTGGTGGCGGCGGCGGAGCGGCCGAGGACCGCAGCCGTGGCGGTGGCCCGGGCGGTGACGGCGGCGACGGTAACGCGGGCCAGGACGGGGGCACCGGCGGCACCGGCGGCACCGGCCTCAACAGTGGCCCGGGCGGTGCCGGCGGCGCCGGCGGCGACGGCGGTGCCGGCGGCGACGGCGGTGACGGCGGCTGGGGCGGCGGAAACTACGTCGGCGGGCAGCTCGTCTACCCTTACGGGAACGGCCAGAACGGTACGGCCGGCGAGGACGGTGACGACGGCGACGACGGCAGGGACGGCGCCGGCGGCACCAACACGGGCAGCGGCACGACGATCTCGGCCGGATCCGGCGGCGGCGCCGGCGGCGGCGGCGGCGGCGGTGGGGCGGGCGGCGGCGGCGGCGGTGGCGGCGGCGGCTCCGGCCGCGACTGGAACAGCGGGTTCCTCGGCATCTACGAGCATTGGGCCGGCGGCGGCGGCGGCGAGGGTGGCGGCGCCGGCGGTGGCGGTGGCCGCGGCGGTACCGGCGGCGCCGGCGGCGGCGGTGGCGGCGCCATGGAGATCGTCGCGTCGGGCCGTATCACCATCGCGTCGACCGACGACGCGTCGAAGCTCACCGAGTTCCTGTCGATCGGCGGCAACGGCTCGACCGGCACCGCGGGCAGCTCTGGCCATGCCGGCTACGACAACGGCGGGTCGGGCGGCGACGGGCTCGACGACAACTACAACGGCGGCTCCGGCGGGGTCGGCGGCGCCGGCGGGGACGGCGGGGACGGCGGGGACGGCGGCGGCGGCGCCGGCGGCACCATCAAGCTGTTCGCGACCGACCTGAACGCCGGCAACGCGACCGTGGTGACGAGCGGCGGCCAGGGCGCCGGTGCCGCCGGCGACGGCGGCACCGGCCGCTTCCTGATGGGCAGCAACACGACGATCTCCTACAGCGGCTCCGTGACGAACGCGACCCAGACGAGCTTTTCGGGGAGCAGCACCGGGGTCGGCGAGGCGAACGTCTATGTCGGCGGCACCTGGACGGCGAACATCGCCGGGCTCGCCGGCGGCGCCGACATCTACGGCATCATCGCCGGCGCGACCAAGGGCAACATCGATTTCGACAGCACCGACAGCATCGCGTTCACTGCGGCCGACGGCGACGCGCTGATCGCGGTGCTGCGTTTCGACGCGGACGCCTATCTGGGCGACGGCAGCACCGACTCCTACAGCGGCTACGACATGCTGGTCGTGGTCAATCTCACCGGCATCAACCTGTCCGGCATCCAGCTCGGCGTCGGCGGTGCCGGGCTGACCGGCCTGAAGACCGACGGCATCGGCGCCGACACCGTGCTGGCGAGCCTGCCGGCCGGCCAGGTGTGGGCGACGCTGATCCCCGAGAGCGCCGGCACGGTCACGATCGCCGGCGGGGCCGGCATCCAGACCCGGACCTTCACGCTCGTCGACGGCGGCGTCGGCTATCTCTACGCCCAGCGCGCGACCGCCCCGACCTCGAGCGCGCTCGCCACCCTCGACGCGGTCGCCACGAGCGCGGACGGCAAGCAGGCCTACGCGGTCGCGACCGGTCAGGATGCGCTCGTCGTGATCAACACGGCCGACGGCTCGCAGCGCCAGCTCTTCGTCGACGGTACCGACGGCGTCGGTGGCCTCGACGCGCCGAGCGCCGTGGTGGTCGCCGGCAATTATGTTCTGGTATCGAGCCCGGCGAGCCACGCGATCACGGCCTTCGCACGCGACGCGGCGACCGGCAACCTGACCTATGTCGGAGTCGTCGCGAGCGGTGGCGACTACTATCAGGAGCTGAGCTGGAACGCGGCCACGGGCACCGTGGTCGCGTCGGGCAGCAGCGGCGTGCGCAGCTTCACGCTCGGCTCCGGCGGCGCGCTCCATCAGGAGGCGACCTATGCGGGGGCCGGCCGCGGCGAGACGCTCGTCTCCGGAAACCTGTTGTTCGTCACCGATCCGACCACCGACACGCTGCGGGTGATCGACACGACGACCGGCACCACGGTCCAGACCCTCACGGGCGCGAGCCTGGGGCTCGACGGCGCTGCCGATCTCGCGCTCAGTCCCGACGGAACGACGCTCTACGTCAGCGGCAGCGTCGGCGACACGCTCGCCGTGCTCGCCGTGTCGGGCAGCGGCACGCCGCTCACCGTCGTGCAGACGATGCGCAACGGCGTCGACGGCGTGCGCGGCATGGGCGGCCCGTCCGACGTCGCGGTGACGCCGGACGGTCGCTACGTCGTCGTGGCGGCGCAATCGGGGAATGCCCTGGTCGTCTTCCTGCGCGACCCGACCGCCGGCACGCTCACCTATGTGCAGACGGTGCGCGACAATGTCGGCGGCGTCACCGGACTCGGCGGTCCGGCCGCCATCGCGTTCGGACCATGGACCGCGGGCGACGCCACGGTCGCGATCCATGTCGGCGGCAAGGGTGCCTATGGCGCGACCGGGGCGCTCGCAACCTTCTCGCTCGACCTCTCGCCGCAGGCGGCGCCCATCGCCTTCACGACGCAGTTCAGCGGCATGGAGGCGCTGACGCTCGCGACGCTGGGCGGCAACGACATCGTCACGATCGTCGCGCCACCGCCCTCGATCGTGCGCAGCACCACGGTGAGCACCGGCCAAGGCGACGACTCGGTGGTGATTGTCGCCTACGGGACCGACACGCTGATCGATCTCGGCGGTGGTGACGACACGCTGTCGCTGCGCGCGACGACGGCCGGCGAGACGATCACGCTGCGGGGCGGGGCCGGCGACGACACCATCGCGGTCGAGACCACCGGCACCGACGCGACGACCGTCGTCTACGGCGACGCCGGCCGCGACCTGATCAAGGTGTTCAGTGTCGGCGCCGCGTCGACGACCGAAATCTGGGGCGACGACGGCCGCTACACGATCGACGATCCCGACACCGTGGTGATCTCCGGTGCAGGCATCCCGGACGACGCCACCGTCAAGGCGCACGGCGAGAACCCGAACCCGCCCGACGGGGTGTCGGGCGACACCCTGATCTTCGATCCGGGCACGGTCGGCTACACGCCCGGCATCACCGACCAGCGCGCCGGCACCATCAAGGCGAACGGCCGCGGGATCGTGACCTACGACACCTTCGAGGGCGTCGGCATCCAGACCGGCCCGTATGTCACGATCCGCTCGATCGCGACGATCCGCGAAGGCGACGGCGTCACCATCCTGGTCGACATCCAGCCGAACGGGGCGGGCGGCACGCTCGACGGCGAGGTCGTCTTCGACATCGACGGCGACGGCTTCTACGGCGAGGCGGTCGGCACCCTGGTCGCCACCGCCGGCGCGGTCCGGACCTATCGGTTGGAATTGACCTGGACGCAGCTCGTCGGCTTCGGGCTCGGCGACGACGGCAGTTACAGGATCAGCGTGTCGGCGACCAACGGCGGCGGCCTGGAAGGCCGCGGCTCGGCGATCCTGACGATCGACAACACCCTGCCGACCGTCACGGTCGGCGGCACCACCACGGTGCTGGTCGGCGAGGTCGCCACCATCACGTTCGGGGCGACGGATCCGTCGCCGAACGACCGCGTCCGCGAGTGGCTGGTCGACTGGGGGGACGGCTCGCCGCTCGAGGTGCTCGGCGCAAACGCGGCGCTCGCCGCGCATGTCTACGCCAATCCGGGCCTCTACCGGGTGCGGGTCGGCGCCGTCGACGAGGACAACACGCGGGCGACCGCGGCGTGGTCGCCGTATCACGCCATCGCGGTGAACGTGGACGCCGCCCAGATCGCCATCGACGGTCCCTACACGATCCGCGAAGGCGAGGGCTTGACCGTGAGCGTGGCCGTCGTCGGCACCCCGACCGCGATCGCCTGGGACATCGACGGCGACGGTGCCTTCGACGACGCGACGGGCCTCTCCGCGACCGTCACCTGGGCGCAGCTCCAGGCCTTGGGAATCGACGACGGCGACGCGACCCGCAGCATCGCGGTCCGGGTCGCCTACGGGTCGGTCGTGGTGATTCAGGCGACCACGTCGCTCGTCCTGGAAAACGCGGCGCCGAGCGTCGTGGGGCTCGACGGGCCGGGTGCCGTCGACGAGGGCGGCAGCGCCACCGTCACGGTGATCGGCGCCACCGACCCGTCGGCCACCGATGCCGCCGCGCTCACCTACGCCTTCGACTTCGACAACGACGGCACGCTCGATACGGCGTTCGGTGCATCCGCCACCGCCGCCCTTCCGGCCGCTTCGCTGAAGCAGGCCGGGCTCGTGACGGTGCGGGCCGTGGTGATGGACAAGGACGGCGCCACGGCCGAGGCCTACACGACCATCACGGTGCGCGAGGTCGCTCCGACCCTGACGGTCGTCGGCGCGACGACGACCAACGAGGGGGCGACCTACACGCTGACGCTGTCGTCGACCGATCCGGGGAACGACAAGGTCGACACTTGGTATGTCGACTGGGGCGACGGCACGAGCGGCTGGTACGGCGCGACAGACCCGGCCACCGCGGCGACGCATGTCTACGCCGACGACGGCGTCTTCGCGATCACGGTCATGGCCTTCGACGGCGACGGCGCCTATGAGAAGGACGGCCCGACCGTCACGGTCGCCAATGTCGCGCCGACCCTGACCGAGCTCGCCGCCACGGCCGTGGACGAGAACGGCATCTCGGTCCTGAGCGGCCTGATCGGCGATCCCGGCATGCGCGACACCTTCACGCTCGTCGTCGATTGGGGCGACGGCACGACCGAAACGGTCGCCTTCGCGGCCGGCACCACCCGCTTCGACGCCTCGCATCGCTATCTGCAGGACGGCACCTACACGATCTCGGCGGTCCTGTCGGACGACGACAGGGGCGAGGCCACGGCCGCGACTACGGTCATGGTGACCAACGTGTCGCCGACCATCACCGGCTTCGCCGCCGTGGCGGACACCATCGACGAGGGCGGCGCCGTGACGGTCACGGGCCGCTTCACGGATCCCGGCACGCTCGACACCCACATGGTCGAGATCGACTGGGGCGACGGCACCACGTCGTGGGCGACCGTCGATGCGCGCACCCGCACCTTCACGGCGAGCCACGTCTACGAGGACACGACGGCGCCCAACACCATGGTCGATCGATACACGATCACGGCGCGGCTGACCGACGAGCGCGGCGACGCCGACACGGCGACGGCCGGCCTCACGGTGCGGAATGTCGGGCCGGAGGCCGGGGGCCTGATTCTCGACGGCGTGCCGGCCCGGCAGCCCACCGACGGCAAAGGCTACGCGCCCTCGACCGTGACCATCGACGAGAACGGCGTGGTGACGGTCGAAGGCACCTTCACGGATCCGGGCCTCGCCGACACCCATACCGTCACGATCGCGTGGGGCGACGGCACCAGCTCGGCCGCGGTCGTCACGGTCGACGCCGCCGATCCGCGGCTGCGTCGGTTCGTGGCCAGCCACCGCTATCTCGACGACGACCCGACCGCGACCCATCAGGACGATTACAAGATCCTGGTCACGGTCACGGAGCAGGTCGACGACGGTGCCGACCAGACCTCGACCACGCGGGCGACGCTGACGATCGAGAACGTCGCGCCCGTGGTGGTCGACCTGGCCATCGACAAGGCCGCGATCGACGAGAACGACGTGATCACGATCACGGGCCGGGTGACCGACATCGGCACCCTCGACACCCACACGGTGGAAATCGACTGGGGCGACGGCACCACCTCGGTGGCGCGCGTCAATCCCGTCACCGGCGCTTATGTGGCGCGCCATCGTTATCTCGACGACGCGCCGTCCGGCACGGCTCGCGACACCTACACGATCACGGTCGCGGCGCGTGACGACGACGGCGATCTCTCGGCGATCCGGAGCGTCGCCGTAGAGGTCGCGAACGTCGCGCCGGACGCGCTCGTCGTCGCCGTGGAGAAGGGCGTCATCAGCACCGCGGAGGCGGCGGTCGTCACCGGCTCCTTCGTCGACGTCGGCACGCGCGACACCCATACCGTGACGATCGACTGGGGCGACGACACCACCTCGGTCGTCCAGCTCGATCGCACCTACAGCTTCACGGCGTCCCACGTCTACACGCTGCCGCCCGGCGTGTTCCGAACCTACACGATCGTCGTGACCGTGGCGGACGACGATCTCGGCCATGTCGCGGCCACGACCTCGATCGTGGCGCTGGCGCCCGACCTGCTCACGCTGCCGGCCGTCGCGGGCGGCTCCGACCCGCTCGCGGCCCTGCCGGCCGGCGCGGTCGCTCCGGTGGGCGGCGGCATCGCGCCCAACGGCTTCGGCGACACGCTCGTGCTCTCCGGCGGCTCAGTGAAGTCCGACGTCACCGGCGCGCTCGGGCGCGGCGAGGGCGGTCGCCTGTCGGTCGACGAGGGCGGCACGCTGCGGCTGCCCGACGCGGCCGCCAAGCTGCTCGCTGGCGCCGCCGAGGTGACGGTCGACTGGGGCGACGGCACGGTCGAGACGCTGAAGGGGCCGGAGGCGATCGGGGCGCTCGCGCATACCTACGAGGACGACAGCGGCACCGGCACGCGCCGGCTGTCGATCACGGCGACGGGCCGCGACGGCACGACCCGCTCGATCAAGTTCGACGTCACCGTGCGCAATGTCGCGCCGCGGCTCGACGACCTCGGCTGGTCGGTGGAGAACGGCGCCGACGGCGAGCGCGTCGTGCTGACCGGTCGGCTGGTCGATCCCGGCATGCGCGACCGGCACGTCGCGACCGTCGAGTGGTCGGACGGCACCATCACGGCGGCGACGATCGACGACGACCGCCGGCTGGTCGCGGTGCGGCCGTCGGGCGAGGGCGGCCGCGTCGCCGTGCCGGTGCGCGTCGTCGTCACCGACGCGACGGATCCGGCCAGCACCGTCACGACCGAGATCCCGGCCGAGGCCGGCCGAATCCGCCCGAAGGCGTCGGACCCGGCGGCCCCGGAGCGACGCGGCGATCGGCCGGCCCCGACCCGCCATGCCACGGCCGTCCCGGGCGAGGCGGTGGGCATGGCCGGCGCCGCGGTGCTCGCCTTCGCCGGCGTCGCGGCGCTCGGGCGGCGCAACGAGGCCGCCACGGTCCTCACGGCGCGATCGGTGACCCGCGGCGGCGCGTTCGGCGCGGTGGCGCTGCCGCCGCAGGCCGGGAAGACCGGGACGACGGCGCTCGATGTGTCGCCCGCGGCTGCGCGGCCGGCCGGGGCGGCATCGGCCGGGCGGGCGTCGGCCGGTCGGCTGTCGGCCGATCAGCGGTCGGTGGGTCAGCGGTCGGTGGGTCCGGTGTCGGTCGGCGCGGCGGCACCCGTCTCGTCGGCCGCCGACGAGGCCCTGCCGGAGGACTGGCTGGTGCTCGACGACGACGCGGCCGCCTGGTACGGCGTCGCGGCGGAGTGAGGCGCTATTTCGCGCCGGCGGCTGCCGTCTCGGCCCCGTCCGGCGTGAAGGCGACCCGGCAGCGCTGGCCGGCGGGCAGGTGGTTGCCGGGGTTGGGCAGCGTCATCCGCACCCCGTAGGTGCCGCTCGACGGATCGAACACGCGGTCGACGACGCTGACGGTGGCGGCGTAGGCGCCGCCGGTCGGCCGGTCGAGCGTGACGGTGGCGGTCGCTCCGACCGTCACGGCACCGTAGGTCGCGACCGGCAGGAAGGCCTCGACGAACAGCGGGTCGAGCCTCGCGATGGTGACGATCGAGCCCTCCTGGTGGATGTACTCGCCGCCCGACAGCTTCTTCTCGGTGACGACGCCGGCGATCGGGCTGGTGATGCTGCGCTGGCGCAGGGCCACCTCGGCGCGCTCGAGCTCGAGCCGCGCCATGCCCTGCTCCTGCTCCTCGCGCACCAGCTCCTGGGCCGCGATGGCGGCGTCGGCGGACAGCTCCTCGAACTTGTCCTGGGCGACGATCTTGCGGCTCAGCAGCTCGGCCGCGCGCTCCTGCCGGGCCTTGGCGAGGGTGAGGCGCTGGCGCTGCGCGTCGATGCGGGCCGTGCTCTCCGCCTTGGCGCGGGCGAGCCTGACGGACATCGCCTCCACGCTCGACTCGAGCCGGGCGATCTCCTCGCCGCGCGCCACCACGTCGCCGCGCTTGACCAGCACCTCGGCCAGGATTCCCGCGACCGGGCTGCCGACCTTCACGGTCTCGGACGGGTCGACGACACAGTCGGCGACGATCTCGGCGGCGCCGGCCGGTCCGGCCGCGATCGGCACGGCGGTGGCCAAGACGGTCACGGCGACCGCGCGGGCGAGAGCGCCGGCGCCGGTGCCGGCGAGACGCTCATTCCGACTTGCCGGAGAAGGCGAGGGCATGGTCGAGACTCTCGTCGTTGCGCAGCAGGTCGCGCCGCATGCGGGCATGCAGCCGCTCGGCGCGTTTTTGGGCGTGACGCAAGGCGATCCGGCGCGCCGCCGGACCGCCGAGGCGGGCGAGGGCGCGCACCCACCGCAGATGCGACCCGGCCAGGATCGCGTCGTCGAGCGACAGGATGGCGCGGAACAGGCCGGCCTCGCCCTGGCGGGCGCAGCGTCCGGCGAGCTGGCGGTCGATGCGGCGCGCGTCGTGGCGCTCCGACATGATCACGTGCAGGCCGCCGGCGGCCTTCACGCTCTCGGCGATCTTGATGTCGGTGCCGCGACCCGCGATGTTGGTCGCCACCGTCACCCGCCCCGGCTGGCCGGCCTGCGCGACGATCTCGGCCTCGGCGGCGTCCTGGGCGGCGCTCAGCACCACGTGGTCGATGCCGGCCGTGGCGAGATGGCGGCTCATCACCTCGGAGGCGGCGACCGAGCGGGTGCCGATCAGCACCGGTACGCCGCGCGCGACGAGGCGCCGGCACTCCTGCGCGATCGCCGCCCAGCGCTCCTCCGCCGTGATCAGCACCGTGTCGGGCAACACGACGCGGCGCGACGGCTTGTGGGTCGGGATGCGGGCCACCGGCAGGCCGTAGACGCGCCACAGCTCGCCGGCGATCTCGCGGCCCGTGCCGGTCATGCCGGAGAGCCGCCGATAGCGTCGGAAGAAACGCTGATAGGTCATGCGGGCGAGGGTGACGCGCCGGCCCGAGATCGCGCAGCCCTCCTTGATCTCGATCATCTGGTGCAGGCCGTCGGTCCAGAACCGGTCCGGCATGATGCGGCCCGTGTACTCGTCGACCATCTGCACCTTGCCGTCGCGCACGATGTAGTGCTCGTCACGGTCGATCGTCAGGAGCGCCGTGAGCGCCTGCAGCGCGAGCCCCTCGCGGTTGGCGCGGCCGCGCCAGTCGCCGCCGAGACCGCGCGCGATCGCGGCGACGCGCGCGCGGCCCGCCGCGGTCAGCTCGAGCCGGCGCTCGGCCGCATGGCGCACGAAGTCGTGTCCTTCGGCGAGATCGCGGGCGAGCGCGATCGCCTGCTCGTAGAGCCGGGCCTCGGCCGCCGAGCTGGCCTGGCGCGACAGGATCAGGGGCGTGCGCGCCTCGTCGACGAACACGCTGTCGGCCTCGTCGACGATCGCGAAGTGGAGGCCGCGCAGCAGCAGCTTGCCGGCGCGGTCGTCGCCGCCGAGCGGGCCGAGCTTGAGCCGCAGCGCACCGCGCGCCTGGCCGAGCGCCAGACGGTCCTTCAGATAGTCGAAGGCGAGCTCCTTGTTGGTGCAGTAGGTGACGGCACACGCATAGGCGGTGCGCCGCGCCTCCGGCGCCAACCCTTGCACGACGACGCCCACGTCGAGCCCGAAGAAGCCATAGAGCGGCATCATGGTCTCGGCATCCCGCTTCGCCAGGTAGTCGTTGACGGTGACGACATGGACGGGCCAGCCGGCGAGCGCCATGGTGACGGCGGCGAGCGTCGCCGTCAGGGTCTTGCCCTCGCCCGTGTCCATCTCGGCGATCATGCCGGACACCATCGCGAAGGCGCCGACCAGCTGGACGTCGTGATGGCGCATCCCGAGGATTCGGCCCGACGCCTCGCGGACGAGTGCGAAGGCGAGCGCCGTCAGCGCCGTGTCGGGGGGCCTGTCCGGCACCATGGTGGCGCGCAGCCGGTGGCGCAGCGCGAGGGCCTCGTGGCGGAGGGCGTCGTCGCCCAGCATGCGCAGCCGCTCGGCCTGCGCCGCGGCCGGCGCGACGACCGCCCGCAGGCGCCGCGTCCGCATCCCGGCGAGCCGCGGCACGATCACCGAGCGCACCGCCTCGACGGCACGCGTCAGCCGGTCGGGGCGCGGCAGCCGCCGCTCCGGATAGGGCTGGAGGGCGGGCAGGCGCCGCCCCGTCGCGGGCCGGTCCGGCGCGTCGACGAAACGGAGCGCCGCGTCAGACACCGAACTGCCTCAGGAACACCTGCCGCACCACGCGGGCGAGGCGGAACGCGACCGGTTCGGTGCCATGGTCGAAGCGGACGAAGACCCGCCCGCCGAGCCGCTCGGGCAAGGCGTCGGCCGGCGGTGCGAGGTCGAAGTGGAACAGCGTCTCGAGCGGCTTCGGCTTGTCGGTCGAGGCGGGGTCGAGCACGACGGCGCCGCCGCCGACCGTGCCGAGCGCCGGATGCGGCAGCTCGGCGAGCGCGGTCGGCACCTCGCGCAGGATGCGGGCCGGGATCGTGACGTCCGGCCGTTCGGCGAGGCGGACGTCGACCCGGGCGGTGCGGCGGCGCACCAGATCGACGTCGGCCTGGCCGACGACGGCGCGCACGATCGCGTCGCCGCGCCCGACCAGATAGCCGATCACCTCGCCGCGGCGGACGAAGCGGCCGGGCAGGTCGGCGGCCTCGGGCACCAGGAAGCGGCCGTCCTTGTCGGCGATCAGCGCGAGATCGGCGATTCGTCGGGTCGTGTCCTCGAGCTGACCCTCGACATGGCGCATCTGCTCGCGCAGCAGATTGGCGGCGACGACGTCGTTCAGGCGAACGGCCTCGAGCCGCAGCCGCACCTCGTCGCGCTGGCGGTCCAGCACGGTGCGGCCGGCGGCGAGCGCCGGGTCTTCCAGGGCGACGATGGTGGTGCCGGCGGCGACCGCGCCGTCGCCGTCGGCCGCGACGGTGCGCACCAGCCCGTCGGTGCGGGCCCGCACGGTCGCGTTCTCGCCGATCCACACGACGCCCTCGGCCGTGGTGGCATAGGGCAGGGGCAGGGCGAGGACGGCGGCGAGGACCAGCGCCACGGCCGCACCGGCGACCAGAACGGCGCGGCGGCGCCGACCGCGCAGGCGCGGATCGCCGATCAGGAAGCCGATCCCCTTGACGATCGGCCAGACGAAGGCGGCGACGACGGTCACGATCGCCAACGCCACGCCGAGCGCGAACAGCTTGGTCGCGACGAACAGGGCGATCGTCAGCGTCATCGCGGTCCGATAGAGAAACGACGCGACCGCGTAGCCGACCAGCCAGGCGCGCGTGCCGCGGTCCGGCTCGGCCCGCTCGGGGTCGGCGAGTCCGAAGCCGAAGCGCCCGACGAGATGCAGGACGTACTGGTTCGCCCGGGTGGCGAGATTGGGAATGCCGATCAGGTCGGACAGCACGTAATAGCCGTCGAAGCGCAAGAGCGGGTTGCCGTTGAAGAACACGGTCGAGACGCCGCCGATCAGCATCACGTCGTAGGCGACGGCGCGCAGCGCGCCGGGCTCCGCCTGCAGCCACACGAGCAACGCCATCGCGGCGAGCGCCATCTCGACCAGGATGCCGGCGCCGCCGACCACGATGCGCTGCCACGGCGCCCGGAACGCGGCCGAGGCCGAGGCGTCGACATAGGGCATCGGCACCAGCACGAGCAGCATC
Source organism: Rhodoplanes azumiensis (assembly GCF_042682915.1). Classification (NCBI taxonomy): domain Bacteria; kingdom Pseudomonadati; phylum Pseudomonadota; class Alphaproteobacteria; order Hyphomicrobiales; family Nitrobacteraceae; genus Rhodoplanes; species Rhodoplanes azumiensis. The sequence continues at coordinate 28,823 of NZ_JBHUIW010000002.1, forward strand.
ACGCCGGCCTCGTGGACCTCGCCGCCCCAGACCTTGGTGGCGTAGGCGTGGCCGAGCTCGTGCACGGCCTTGACGAGCGGATAGGTGATCAGCAGCAGCGCGGCGTTCTGGGCCGTGACGGCGCGGTCGATCACGTCGTCGGTCAGGGCCGACCAGTGCATGGCCGCGAGCGCGACCCCGCCGCCGACCAGCACGATCCAGGCGAGGAGCCCCCAGACCGTGAACAGCGGCCGCACCAGCGGCAGGGTCGCGGTCAACAGCCGGTCGGGATCGAGCAGCGGCAGGCGGATCGCCAACGGGTTGCGCATCTTCGAGAGAAGCACACGGCGGCTCTGGCGCGAGGAGCGCGCGGCGATCTCGTCGAGATCGGGCGGGATCTCGCTCACCAGGAGGTCGGCGCCGTGCAGCAGCGTGAGCAGCCTCAGCATCTCGTCCTGGGTCGGCTGATCGTCGCCGAGGCGGTCGCCGACCATCCGCCAGATGGTGTCGACGCTGCGGCGGCCGTCCATCAGGCAGACGGCGTGATAGGCGGCCGGCGAGAGCCGGTGGAAGCGCCCGGTCTGGCGATCCTGGACGACGTACCAGAGCGCGCCGCGGAAGCGCTGGCGGTGCAGTGCCACGTGCCGGCGCAGCCGCGGCTTGATCTCGGCGACGCGATACCAGGAGGCGCTGTAGAGCGAGGTCATGGCCGGTCAGCCGGTCCAGCGCCACACGAAGAGGCGCAGCCAGTCGACGAAGGCGCGGCTCCAGATCCACACGACGCGACGCGCCGCGACGTCGAGCTTGGCGACGCCGCGCATGCCGGGCCGCAGCGACGCGCCGCCGCCGTCGACCTTCGCCTCGACCCGGAAGTAGTTGCGGCCGTCATGCGCCTTCGACACCGGGGTGATCTTGACGACCGCGATCGGGATGGTGTCGGCCGGCATCGCCGTGACGACGAGGCGTCCCGGCTGGCCGACCGTCACGTCGGCGATCTGCGTCTCGTCGACCTCGAGCATCACCCGGTAGGCGTCGAGCGGCGCCACCTCGAACAGCACCTGGCCGCGCTGCACGGTGGCGCCGATCGCCTGTGTCAGGTCGCCCGACACGACGAGGCCGGCGAAGGGGGCGGTCAGGGCCGCACGGGCGAGGTGCTCGTCGACGAGGCCGATCTGCGCCTCGGCCTGCTCGATCTGCATCGCCGTGATCTTCACCTCGGCGCGGTTGCGATCGCCGAGCGCGCGCTCGTTCTCCAGGATCTTGCGCTGCCGCTCCGTCACCCAGCGCAGCCGCTCCAGCACCAGATCGCGGTCGTCGAGCCGCGCCAGGAGCTGACCGGCGGTCACCTGGTCGCCGGCCCGCACCGGCGCCTCCTTGACGAAGCCGTTGAACGGCGCCGTCACGGCGCGCTGCACCTGGCCTTCGACCACGGCGTCGGCCGTGATGCGGTACGTGTCGGTGGCCGCGTAGCCGGCGACGCCGAGCAGCCCGGCGGCGAGGAGCGTGAGCTTGCGGCCCCACCAGCCGGGGCCGAGCAGCCGAACCATCTGGGTGCCGAGCGAATCGGCGATCTTGGCGATCAGCCAGCGGTCGTCGCGGCGGCGCGCATCGAGCAAGGGCGCCAGCGCCGCGACGACGGCGTCGAGCGTCTCGACCTCGGCGCGGGTGAAGGGCGTCCCCTCGCGCCGCTCCAGCACCACGGCGCCGGCCTGGGCCTCGCCGACCATCATGGGAATCGTCAACACCTGGCCATCCCCCCGGCCGCCGCCTTCGGACGCAGCCAGCGCGGCGGCGGCCCGCGTCACCACCGGGTCGTCGGGCGGCGCCGGGTGGAGCACGACGGCGCGTTGGTCGACCGCCTCGTCCATGGCGTCGCCGATCAGCCGGACCAGGGTCATGTCGCGGCCGAATTGGGCGCTGTGCGAGATGACCGCGACCCGCACGCGTCCGCGCCGCAGGAACCCGAGGCTCACCCGCTCGCAGTCGAACGCATGGGCGAGGCCGGTCACGACCGCGCGCCCGGCGGCCTCGGCCGTCTCCGCCTCGAGCGCGGCGGCGAACAGATCGACCAGCAGCCGGCCGGCCCGGCTCGCGACGTCGTCGCCGCGGCGGGCGTCGCGCCGGAGGCGCTCGCGCAGCCAGGCGACACCCCACTGGAGCTGGCGCATGGCGGTGCGCAACTCGGGCGCCGCATCCGAGCGCAGCGCCAGCACGGCGGCGGCCACGGCGTGGTCGTCGACCAGAATGGGGAAAGCGAGGCGGCAGCGGGCGTCGTCGTCGGGGGCGCCGCCTTTTCGGACGACGCCACGGCCCTGCTGAAGGGCGAGCGTCGCGACCGGACCGAGATCGTCGACCGCGGCGCCGTCCGGCCAAGTGGCGAGAACCCGCGTGACGGGTCCGGCCGGGTCGCTGCCGAGCACGGCGCCGCGGACGGCGCCCTCCACCATGCCGGCCTGCAAGGCGATCCAGGCGGCACAGAAGGACGCGATCTCGTCCGTCTCGGCGAGCCGCTTCCACAGGGCCGCTTCGAGAAGCGGCACGGCGCCGGCGTCCTCGGCGGGACCGCCGCGCGCCGTGCTCTCGCGGGCCGTGCTCTCGCGCAATACGGTCATGACGATCCGGAGAACCGGAGCGGGATGGTGGCGTGGACGACCGAGAGGGCCGCCGTCGTCGCGCCGGACCCATGGACGCATGGTCCGGCACCGCGGTGGGCGCCGGTGGTGCCCGCCGCCCTTCGACCGGACCGGCGGCCGCTCACCGGCCGTCGATGCGCAGCGTGCCGTAGCGCGCCTCGTACTCCTTCAGGACGCCGCCGAGGGCCACCCACAGGCGCTTGGCGGCATGCGGGCCGAGGATCACCCGGTCGGTCAGCTCGACCTTCACCTGGCGGCCGCCGGCGGCGTTCCACGTCTTGTTGGTGCCGAAGAAGAGGTCGACCTGCTCGAGCGTGCTCTGGATGTTGACCACATTGGCGAAATGGGTCGCCATCTTGCTGTCGTCCCAATGCACGGCGGGCGGCGCGGTCTCCTCGGCGGTCGTGACGGAGGGGGCGACGGCCTCGTCGGCCTCGGCGGCAACTTTCGACATTGCGGATCCTGTGTGAAAAAGCGCGTTACGCCAGACACTTGAAGCGCTGTGCCCTGGCAGTATTCCGCGCTTGTGTGACGCTCGTTTGAACGGTGTGACCAGGGGCCGGGCCTCCGCCGCACGAGGCGGCCCGGATGTCGGCGATGATCCTCTGCGCGGGCCGGCCGCGATCGCGTGCGGCCTCGACATGTCGACGGCGGCTCGGCCCGGTCGCTGTTCCGAAGCGGAAAAACGCCCGCGAGACCTCCCGTTCACCGCCGTCGTCGCGTTTCGACAGGCCGGAAATGTACAATAAAATCAATGAAAAGTGTGACTTCATGCCGGTCCGCGACAGACGTCGTGCCGAGGGCCGGCCGGGCCTCGGCCTCGCAACGGCGCCGTGCGCAGAAGCGACACCCGAAGCGGCGACCCGAATCGACGGCGACACCGGTCACTGACCTGCAAGAGGCTGAATCAAAAGGGAAATCAAAACTGTTGCCGCGGCGCGACACCGCCCGCCCGGGCACCCGGCGGGCGCTTTCCCGGCCGGTCCCTTTTCTCTATTGTCCGCGCGACTTCAGCAGGGCTCGGGAATGTCCGCCAAGAGCTTCGGAACGGCCAAGAGCTTCGGAACCGCCGCCAGCCGCAAGACCGCCGCGCGTCTCGAGGCGCTGCTGGCGTGGGCCGCGGATCGGCACCGCAACGCCGCGATCCTCCTGGTCGCGGTGTCGCTGCTCGCCTTCCTGCCCGGCGTCTTCCAGCTGCCGCCGATCGATCGCGACGAGGCGCGCTTCGCCCAGGCGACCAAGCAGATGCTGGAGACCGGCGACCTGGTCGACATCCGCTTCCAGGAGGAGAGCCGTTACAAGAAGCCGGTCGGCATCTACTGGCTTCAGGCGGCCGTGGTCGGCGCGGCCGAGGCGGCCGGGGTGCCGGAGGCACGCACCCGCATGTGGCTCTATCGCGTCCCGTCGATCCTGGGTGCGATCGGGGCCGTGCTGCTCACCTACTGGACGGCGCTCGCCTTCGTGTCGCGGCGCGGCGCCGTGCTGGCCGGGCTGATGCTGGCGAGCTGCATCCTGCTCGGCGTCGAGGCCCGCCTCGCCAAGACCGACGCGGTGCTGTTCGCCACCGTCGTCGCCGCCATGGGGGCGATGGCGCGCGCCTATCTGATCGAGCGGGGCGGGCGCCCCGATCCGGGCCACCCGCTCGCATTGCCGGCGATCTTCTGGACCGCCATGGCGGCCGGCTTCCTGATCAAGGGGCCGCTGATCGTCATGGTGGTCGGCCTCACGGTCGCGGCGCTGGCGATCACCGACCGCTCGGCCCGCTTCGTGCTGCGCCTGAAGCCGCTCGCCGGGCTCGCCTGGATGCTGCTCCTGGTGCTGCCCTGGTTCGTCGCCATCGTGCTCAAGAGCGGCATGGGCTTCTTCGAGGAATCGCTCGGTCGCGATCTTCTCTCGAAAGTCGGCAGCGGCCAGGAGGCGCACGGCGCGCCGCCCGGCTACTACCTGCTCCTGTTCTGGGGCACCTTCTTCCCGGCCTCGATCCTGGTGCCGATGGCGTTCGGTGCGGTGTGGAAGAGCCGCAGCGTGCCGGAGGTGCGCTATCTGCTCGCCTGGCTGATCCCGACCTGGCTGGTGTTCGAGGCGGCGATGACCAAGCTGCCGCACTACGTCCTGCCGGTCTATCCCGCGGTCGCCATCCTGCTCGCCATGGCGATCGACCATCAGGCGCTGTCGCGCAACATCTGGCTGCGCCGCGCGCCGATGTGGTGGTTCATCCTCACCGCCGTGGTGGCGGTCGGGCTGATCGTCATCAACATCTGGATCGGCCAGCGCTTCGGGCCGATGACCTGGGGCCTGTCGGCGGTCGCGCTCACGGCCGCGTTGTTCGCCTGGTGGCTGTTCGAGGCGGACGGCGTCGCGGTGTCGCTGATGCGCATGGTGGTCGCCATGATCGTGCTGTTCACGGCGGCCTTCTCGGCGACGTTTCCGACCATCGGGGCGCTGTTCCCGTCGCTCCAGATCGCCCGCTTCGTCGCCTTCGGGCGCTGCGCGGAGGTGCAGGCCGCCACGGCCGGCTATCACGAGCCGAGCCTCGTCTTCCTGGTCGGCACCGATCTGCGCCACGTCTCCGGCGCCGGCGCCGCCGATTTCCTCGCCCGCGGCGGCCGCTGCCGCTACGCCTTCGTCGAGAAGGGGCACGAGCGCGCCTTCGTGCAGCGCGCCGACGCCATCGGGCTGCGCTACGGGCAGGGGGTCCGCGTCGAGGGGGTCAACTATTCGAGCGGCCGGGCGGTCTCGATCCAGATCTTCGTCGGGGTCGACCCGTGACGGCGGCCGGCGGAGTGGAGGTGGGGGCCGGAGCTCGGCGCGGGCCGAGCGTGGCGATGCGGCTCGGTCGCAACCTCGCGGCCTGGCTCGCCGTCCTGTTCGTGGCGCCGAGGACGCCGTCGCGCACCCCGGGCTTCAAGGCCCTGATGCTGGCGCATCGCAACCAGGCCCTGGTGGCGCTCGGCGTCATCGTCGCCGCCATGATTCTCGTCGATCCCCTGGCGCCGCAGGTGAAGGCGATGCCGCGCTGGGTGATCAACCTGTTCGAGGACATCACCGATTTCGGCCGCTCGGGGTGGATCCTGATCCCGATCGCCGGCGTCGTCGTGTGGATCGCGGCCCTGATGCGGCCCGGTCTCGACCACGTGTCGCGCGCCGTGCTGGCCGCCGTCGTGGTGCGGCTCGGCTTCGTGTTCGTCGCGGTCGGGCTGCCGGGGCTCGTCGCGACCATCGTCAAGCGCTGGATCGGCCGGGTGCGTCCGTCCGAGCTCGGCCCCTTCGCCTATCAGCCGCTGTCGTGGCGCGCCGAGTGGGCGAGCCTGCCGTCCGGCCACACCGTCACGGCCTTCGCGGCGCTGGTCGCCATCGGAGCCGTATGGCCGGCGCTGCGGCCGGTGCTGTGGATCTATGCGCTCCTCATCGCGCTCAGCCGGGTGATCGTCTCGGCGCATTTTCCGAGCGACGTGATCGCCGGCGCCGCGTTCGGCGCCTTCGGGGCCGTGCTGGTGCGCGAATGGTTCGCGTCGCGCCGGCTCGGCTTCTCGGCCGCGCCGGACGGCACCGTCCGGGCGCGGCCCGGACCTTCGTTGCCCCGTGTCCTGCGAGCGCTCGCCACCGCGACGGAGCGGTGAGGGCCGGGCGCCGCCGACACCTTCAGGAGCTGTTTCGTCGATGACCCAGACTGGATCGGGACCGGCCGTGGCCGTGGTGGTGCCGGTGCGCAACGAGGCCGAGAACGTCGCACCGCTCCTCGCCGAGATCGCGACGAGCCTCGCCTCCGAGGGCCCCTTCGAGGTGATCTACGTGAACGACGGCTCGACCGACGACACCGGCGCGGTGCTCGACCGGCTGCGCGCCGAGCGGCCGTGGCTGCGCCATGTGCGGCACGCCACCTCGTGCGGTCAGTCGGCGGCGGTGCGCACCGGCGTCGGGGCGGCCCGCGCCCCGCTCGTCGCCACCCTGGACGGCGACGGCCAGAACGACCCGAGTTTCATTCCGGCGATGCTCGACCGGCTGCGCAAGGACGCCCATGTCGGCCTCGTCGCCGGCCAGCGGGTCGGCCGCAAGGACACCGGCTTCAAGCGCCTGCAGTCGCGCGTCGCCAATGCGGTGCGCGCGAGCGTGCTCAAGGACGGCACCCGCGACACCGGCTGCGGCCTCAAGGCGTTCCGTCGCGAGGTGTTCATGGCGCTGCCCTATTTCGACGGGCTGCACCGCTTCCTGCCGGCGCTGGTGCGGCGCGACGGCTGGACCATCGCCTATGTCGACGTCAAGGACCGGCCGCGCCGGCACGGCACCTCCAAGTACGGGTTCTTCGACCGGCTGTGGATCGGCATCCTCGATCTCGCCGGCGTGTGGTGGCTGATCCGCCGCCGCAGGCAGGTGCCGCAGGTCACCGAGATGCGGGACACCGATCCGAAGATCACGGGAGAGCGGTGATGCTGATCGATCTGTCGCACGCCGTCGGCGGCTATCTCTACGACGTCTTCGTCGCGCGGATCGACTGGTGGGTGTTCCTCGGCATCGTCGCCCAGGGCCTGTTCACCATGCGCTTCGTCGTGCAGTGGCTCGCCTCCGAGAAGGCCGGCAAGAGCGTCGTGCCGATGGCGTTCTGGTGGTTCTCCATCTCCGGCGGCGTGCTGCTGCTCGCCTATGCGCTCTACCGCCGTGACCCGGTGTTCATCGCCGGCCAGGGCTTCGGCGTCTTCGTGTATCTGCGCAACCTGCAATTCGTTCTGCGCGAGCGAAAAGCCGGACGGGAGGTGCAGGGCAAGGGGATGGGGTGACTCGTCGGCTGGGTGGAGCCGCAGGCGATACCCATCACCTCCTCGCACCCTCGTGACGGATGGGAATCGCCCGCGGCTCCACCCATCCTACGGGCTGAATTCCGCCGCCGTCACCCCACTGCGGTCATCGCCGCAAAACCGCGCTCGAGGTCGGCGATCAGGTCGTCGGTGTCCTCGAGGCCGATGTGGAAGCGGACGGTCGGGCCGCCCGGCTGCCAGGTCGTCGCGGTGCGGATCTTGGTGCAGTCGAACGGGATCGCGAGGCTCTCGTAGCCGCCCCACGAGGCGCCGATGCCGAACAACGTCAGCGCGTTCAGGAAGGCGTTGACCGCGCCCTGCGACGTCGGTCGGAACACCACCGAGAACAGGCCGCTCGATCCGGTGAAGTCGCGCTTGAAGATCGCGTGGCCGGGATGCGAGGGCAGGGCGGGGTGCAGCACGCGCAGCACCTCGGGCCGCGTCTCGAACCACTGTGCGACCTTCAGGGCCGCCGTCTCGTGGGCGGCGAGCCGCACGGCGAGCGTGCGCAGGCCGCGCTGAGCGAGGTTCATGTCGTCGGGGCCGACGCACAGGCCCATCGTGAAGACGGTGTCGCGCAGCGCCTTGTCGGTGCGGGCATTGGCGGCGACGCAGCCGAACATGATGTCGGAGTGGCCGCCGATATACTTGGTGCCGGACTGGATCGCGAGGTCGACGCCACGGTCGAGTGCCCGAAAGTAGAGCGGCGTCGCCCAGGTGTTGTCCATCAGCACGACGGCGCCGCGGGCGTGCGCCACCTCGGCGATCGCCGGGATGTCCTGGATCTCGAACGACAGCGAGCCCGGCGCTTCGACGAACACGGCCTTGGTGTTCGGCTGCATCAGCGCGCCGATGCCGGCACCGATCGTCGGGTCGTAATAGGTGGTCGAGATGCCCCAGCGCACCAGCAGCGTGTCGCAGACCGTGCGGGTCGGGTCGTAGGCCGAATCCGACACCAGCACGTGGTCGCCGGCGTCGAGCACCGCGAGCAGCGCCGCCGAGATCGCCGCGAGCCCGGACGGCAGCAGGCAGACGCCGGCGCAGGCCGGCCCCTCGATGGCGGCGAGCGCGGCCTCGAGCGCCTCCGAGGTCGGGGTGCCGCGGCGAGCGTATTTGTAGCGCGAGCGGCGCGCCAGATAGTCCTCGGCGGTCGGGTAGAGCACGGTCGAGCCGTGGAACACCGGGGTGTTGACGAAGCCGTAGTGCTCGTGCGGATGCCGGCCGCCGACGACCAGGCGGGTGCGGTCGGTGCGGGCGCTCGCGCCGTGGTCGGTGTCCGGATGCCGGGTGTCGGGATGCCCGGTGTCGGGGCCGGGGGCGGCGCCGTCGCGATCGTCGGGGGACTTCATGGCGGGGATCCTGGGACTAGGCGTTCAAAGAACTTCAGGGACGTTCCGGCCGTGCCGCGTGGAGCGTATCGGGCGGCCGTGGCGTGCGGCAGGCGAGCACTTGACCGGGCTCGGCATTCGTTCTGATATGCCGGTCCGGAATGCGCTCCGGTGCGATCCATGCGTGCTGCAGTCCTTATCACGGCACGAGACATGCATCACTGGCGCTCGGAGCATCCGCTCGGACGTTTCGACCGGTCCCGGCGACCGATCGCTGCGCGGACGCCGCGACGGACCTCACGACCGTTCGCCGCGACCGATCGCTTCGACCGGCCGTGCCCTTGCACCGGACTCCACGCACTGTCAATGAGGCGATCATGAAACGGGTTTTCGTCGCTCTGCTCGCCGCGTGCGCAGCCCTGACGACGGGCGCGCCTGCGGAGGCGGCGACTCTCGACACCATCAAGGCGCGCGGCGCGCTCAACTGCGGCGCCAACGGGCAGCTGCCCGGGTTCGGCATGCCGGACGCGCAGGGCATCTGGACCGGCTTCGACGTGGAGCTGTGCCGCGCCCTCGCGGCGGCGATCTTCAACGACCCGCAGAAGGTGAAGTTCGTCGCGCTCACTGCCAAGGACCGCTTCACGGCGCTGCAGTCCGGTGACGTCGACGTGCTGATCCGCAACACCACCTGGACGCTGTCGCGCGACACCCAGCTCGGCCTCAACGCCACCGGCATCAACTACTTCGACGGCCAGGGCTTCATCGTCCGCAAGGATCTCAAGATCAATTCGGCGCTCGAGCTCAACGGCGCCTCGGTGTGCGTGCAACAGGGCACCACCACCGAGCTGAACCTGTCCGACTACTTCCGCGCCAACAAGATGGCGTCGTCGAAGCCGATCGCCTTCGCGACGCTCGACGAGGCGCTGAAGGCCTACGACAGCCGCCGCTGCGACGCCTACACGACCGACGCCTCGCAGCTCTACAGCGTGCGCCTGAAGCTCGCCAAGCCGGAGGACCATGTCGTCCTGCCCGAGATCATCTCCAAGGAGCCGTTCTCGGCCTTCGTGCGGCACGGCGACGACCAGTGGTTCGACATCGTGCGGTGGACGTTGTTCGCCATGCTCAACGCCGAGGAGTTCGGCATCACCAAGGCCAATGTCGACGAGCAGGTGAAGTCCGACAATCCGGAGATCAAGCGTCTCCTGGGCACCGAAGGCAATTTCGGCGAGGCGCTCGGCCTGACCAAGGATTGGGCCGTGCGCATCGTGAAGGGCGTCGGCAATTACGGCGAGGTGTTCGACCGCACCATCGGCCAGGGCTCGCCGCTCAAGATCACGCGCGGCCAGAACGCGCTGTGGACCAAGGGCGGTCTCCAATACGCACCCCCGGTGCGCTGATCCCGGCCGCGCGGGGGACCGCGCCATGAGCGAGCGGGCCGGTGCCCCCGTGCCGACGGCGAGCTTCCCCGAGGTGCCGCTGTGGCGGCGACCTCGGGTGCGCGGCATCGTCTATCAGGTGGCGCTGTGCCTCGTGGTCGCCGCGCTCGCCTGGGCGGCGGTCGCCAACGTCTCGGAGAATCTCGCCCGTGCCCAGATCGCCACCGGCTTCGGCTTCTGGAACGTCACGGCCGGCTTCGACATCTCGCAGACGCTGATCTCCTACTCGGCGCACGCCTCCAACTACGGCCGCGCCTTCTGGGTCGGCCTCCTCAACACCCTGCTGGTCGCCGGGCTCGGCATCGTGCTGGCGACCGTGCTGGGCTTCCTGATCGGCATCGGCCGGCTGTCGCAGAACTGGCTCGTCGCCAAGCTGTGCGGCGGCTATGTCGAGCTGATCCGCAACATCCCGCTGCTGCTGCAGCTCCTGTTCTGGTACAACGCCGTCCTCAAGGCGCTGCCGGACATCCGCGCCAGCATCGCGCTGCCGGGCGGCAGCTATCTCAACAATCGGGGCCTGTTTCTTCCCGACCCGCAGATCGCCGGTGGCGGCGCGGTCGCCGTCGCGCTGGTGGTCGGCGTCGTGCTGGCGATCGGCTTCGGGGCGCTGCACGAGCGGATGGGGGCGTTCGGGCGGGGCGGACGGCGCGCCGCCGTCTCGGCGCTCCTCGTGCTGGTGCCGCCTGCTGTGACGGCGGCCGCGGTCGGCGTGTCGGTCGTCGTCTCGTATCCGGAGATGGGGCGCTTCAACATCCGCGGCGGGCTCGAGGTGCTGCCCGAGTTCGTCGCGCTGCTGGCCGGGCTTGCGATCTACACGGCCGCCTTCATCGCCGAGGCGGTGCGGGCCGGCCTGATGGCGGTGCCGAAGGGCCAGACCGAGGCGGCGAGCGCGCTCGGCCTGCGCCGCGGCGCGGCCCTGCGGCTCGTGATCGTGCCGCAGGCGATGCGCGTGATCGTGCCGCCGCTCACCAACCAGTATCTCAACCTCACCAAGAACTCCTCGCTCGCGGTCGCCATCGGCTACCCGGATCTCGTCCAGATCTTCACCGGCACGGTGCTCAACAACACCGGCCAGGCCGTCGAGGTCGTCGTCATCACCATGGCCGTGTACCTCTCCATCAGCCTCGCCACCTCGGCGCTGATGAACTGGTACAACGCCCGGATCACCCCGGCGGAGCGGTGAGGCATGATGATCCACTTCGCCGCCGTCTTCTCTTCACCTCTCCCCAGCGGGGAGAGGTCGACGCGCGAAGCGCGTCGGGTGAGGGGGGGCCGAGGTCGATTATCGGCGCATACGCCCCTCACCCCGGTCGCGAGCTTCGCTCGCGCCCGACCCTCTCCCCAAGGGAGAGGGTGCCGGTGCTCGGGGCTGCTCCAGAGGACGAGTCGAAATGCCGTGATCTCGTCGGCGGGGTGCCCATGAGCGACCTCGCCGCCGGGCCGAAGTCCAGTGTCGCCTATGTCCGCACCGCGCCGGCGGCGCATGTGGTGCGGCCGCCGCTGCCGTCCGGACCGCTCCACTGGGTCCGCAAGAACCTGTTCGCGACGCCGCTGAGCGGGCTGCTCACGCTCCTGGTGGTCGCCGCGGCGTGGTGGACGATCCCGCCGTTGGTCGACTTCCTGCTGATCGACGCCGTGTGGAGCGGGTCGGGCCGCGACGCCTGCCTGCCGTCGGCCGGCAATCCCGATCCGGGCGCCTGCTGGGCCTTCGTGCGCACCTGGTTCTCGTTCTTCATCTACGGCCCGTATCCGCTCGCCGAGCGCTGGCGCGTCGACGTGTTCTTCGCGCTGCTCGCCTTCGGCACCATCTGGCTGCTGTGGCTCGACGCGCCGCGTCGCGACCTCGGCGCCGCCTTCTTCTTCCTGGCGCTGCCGACCGTCTCGTTCATCCTGCTGCGCGGCTGGCCGGCGCTCGGCCTCTCGGTGGTCGACACGGCGCTGTGGGGCGGCCTCCTGGTGACGCTGGTCGTCGCCTCGGTCGGCATCGTCGTGTCGCTGCCGATCGGCATCCTGCTGGCGCTCGGGCGACGCTCGACCATGCCGGCGGTGCGGCTCTTCTCGATCGGCTTCATCGAGCTCGTCCGCGGCGTGCCGCTGATCACGGTGCTGTTCATGGCGAGCGTGATGCTGCCGCTGTTCGTGCCGCCCGCCTGGTCGCCCGACAAACTCCTCCGTGCGCTCGTCGGCATCGCGATCTTCGCCTCCGCCTACATGGCCGAGGTGGTGCGGGCCGGCCTCGCCTCGATTCCCAAGGGCCAGTACGAGGCGGCGCGGGCGCTGGGCTTGGGCTACTGGCGCATGCTGGCGCTGGTCGTGCTGCCGCAGGCGCTGCGCGTGACGATCCCCAACATCGTCAACAACTACATCGCGCTGTTCAAGGACACGACGCTGGTGTTCTTCGTCGGTATCTTCGACTTCCTGCGCACCATCGAGATCGCCCGCGTCGATCCGGCCTGGGCGACGCCGGTGACCAGCACGACGGGCTACGCCTTCGCGGCGGTCTGCTACTTCGTCGCCTGCCACTTCATGTCGCGCTACGCGACCGGGATCGAGCGGCGCCTCGCCGCCGGCGACCGGCGCTGAGAGGGATTGTCGCCATGGGCGTGACCACCGAAACCCGCGCCGACGTGCCGACCGCCGCCGCGAGCGGCGTGCCGGGCGACGTGGCCGTGAAGATCTCCGGCGTGTACAAGTGGTTCGGCGAGTTCCAGGTGCTCTCCGACGTGAACCTGGAGGTGACGCGCGGCGAGCGCATCGTCATCTGCGGGCCGTCGGGCTCCGGCAAGTCGACGATGATCCGCTGCGTCAATGCGCTGGAGCCGTTCCAGCGCGGCTCGATCGTGGTCGACGGGGTGAGCGTCACCGACGACCTCAAGCGCATCGACGAGGTGCGCCGCGAGGTGGGAATGGTGTTCCAGCAGTTCAACCTGTTCCCGCACCTCACCGTCCTGCAGAACTGCACGCTCGCGCCGATCCATGTGCGCAAGATGCCGCGCAAGGAGGCCGAGGAGATCGCGATGCGTTATCTCGCCCGCGTGCGCATCCCCGAGCAGGCCAACAAGTATCCGGCGCAGCTCTCGGGCGGCCAGCAGCAGCGCGTCGCCATCGCCCGCGCGCTGTGCATGAGTCCGAAGATCATGATGTTCGACGAGCCGACCTCGGCGCTCGATCCCGAGATGGTCAAGGAGGTGCTCGACACCATGGTGTCGCTCGCCGAGACCGGCATGACCATGCTCTGCGTCACCCACGAGATGGGCTTCGCCCGCCAGGTCGCCGACCGCGTCGTCTTCATGGACGCCGGTCAGATCGTCGAGATCAACACGCCGGAGGAGTTCTTCTCCCATCCGCAGCACGAGCGGACGAAGACGTTCCTGGGGCAGATACTGGGGTAGATGGCGCTTGGGCTGGGGCTGAGCGAGTGATCTGCCGAGTTGCCGCATGCGCCGTCCTGCTCTCTCCCCCATGCAAACCGGGCTCGCCCGGTTTGCGCATTGAGGTGAGCAAGTCGGGCAAGCCCGACTTGCTGTGGGGGAGAGGTGGAGAGGGGGGTGAGCCACGAATTCGGAGACCGTGGCTCACCCCCCTCCCTGTCCCTCCCCCACAAGGGGGGAGGGAACGCTGAAGCGGCGACGGTCGCGGCCGTCTCGCGTGTCAGCGTTTCCCGGTCGCGATCGGCAGATCGCCACGCCCGGCCCATTCGGTCCACGAGCCGTCGTAGAGGGCTACCGGGTCGCGGCCGAGGGTGTGGAGGGCGATCCACAGCACCGCCGCCGAGACGCCCGAGCCGCAGGTGGTCAGCACCGGCTTGTCGAGGTCGACGCCGCCGGCCGCGAAGGCGGCCCGCAGCTCCGCCGCGGGCTTGAGGACGCCGTTCTCGACCAGCGCCGCGTGCGGCACGTTGTAGGAGCCCGGGATGTGACCGGACGGCAGGCCGGCGCGCGGCTCGGGAGCTTCGCCGGTGAAGCGCTCGGCGGCGCGCGCGTCGACCACCTGGGCCGAGCCCTCGGCGATGGTCTTCTGCACGCGGGCGACGTCGGCGACGAGGTCGGCCGGCGCCGTCACCCGGAACGTCGTCGGCGCCCGGGTCGGCGTCCCGCTCTCGACCGGCCGGCCTTCGGCGATCCAGCGCGGGAAACCGCCTTCGAGCACGAACACGTTCCGGGCGCCGAACAGCCGAAACGTCCACCAGACGCGCGGGGCCGAGAACAGGCCGAGCCCGTCATAGACGACGATCGTGTCGGTCTCGGCGATGCCCATGGCGCCGACCGCGGCGGCGAAGTCTTCCGCCGTCGGCAGCATGTGGGGCAGGGTGGTCGTCTGGTCGGCGACGGCGTTGATGTCGAAGCGCAGCGCGCCCGGGATGTGCGCGGCCCGATACTCGGCTTCGGGGTCGCGGTTCTGGGTCGGCAGATAATAGGAGGCGTCGAGCACGACGAGGCCTTCTCGGCCGCGCTTTTCGGCGAGCCATTCGGTCGAGACGAAGGGCGACGGACGGGCGGTCATGGTGGATCCTGTAGGGGACGCCGGGAGGCGGGAACGGAACGGGGAAGCGCGCGGACGCGACGTCGGGGTGCTCAGGCGAACGCGATGCGGACGCGGCGGTTGATCTTGCCCTTCTTCTCGATCTGGGTGACCCGCACGGCGCCGATCTCGCCGGTGCGCGCCACATGCGTCCCGCCGCAGGGCTGCAGGTCCAGCCCCTCGATCTCGATCAGCCGCACCCGGCCGGTGCCGATCGGCGGCTTCACCGACATGGTCTTCACGAGGCTCGGATTGGCCTCGAGCTCGGCGTCGGTGATCCAGCGGCTCGTCACCGCCGCGTCGATGGCGATCATGCCGGCGAGCTTTTCCGTGATCGCATCCTTGTCGAGGCCGGCGTCCGGGATGTCGAAGTCGAGCCTGCCGTCGGCGTCGCCGATCGAGCCGCCCGTCACCGCATAGGGCAGCACGGCGGAGAGGAGATGCAGCGCCGTGTGGATGCGCATGCGCCCGTGGCGCAGCGCCCAGTCGATCGCCGCGTTCACGGGCGTGCCGATCGCGGGCGGCGGCGCGGCGGCGCCCTTCGGCGGCAGATGGGCGATCTCGGTCTTGAGTGCGTCGGTGTAGACGGCCGTCTCGATCGGGATCACGGTTCCGTCGGCGGTGGTCAGCGTGCCGTGGTCGCCCGGTTGGCCGCCGGAGGCGGCGTAGAACACGGTGCGGTCGAGCACGATGCCGCCCTCGGGCGTCACGCCGACCACGGTGGCGTCGCAGTCGCGCAAATAGGAGTCGTCACGGAACAGGCAGTCGGTCGGCATCGCGCCCTCGCGAGGAAACGTCCGCGCCCCCTCCTACCGGCAAACGTCGCGGTCGTCGAGCCGCCGGGTCTCAATTTGAGCCGAATCGAATGAACAGGCTCGGCGGCACCGCGTTGTTCGGGTGCCGCCTCGTGCCGGCCCGAACCGTTCGGGCACCGAACCGTTCGGGCCGATCATCGTCCGGGTGGGCCGTCCGCCCGCACGCCATTCTCCGGGAGCACCTCGATGACCATCACGGCCGCCCACATCTCGCCGCTCGTCGCCCTCGTCGCCGGCATCCTCATCCTGATCATGCCGCGCCTGCTCAATTACGTCGTCGCCTTCTATCTGATCGTGGTCGGCCTGATCGGGCTGAACGGGATCTATCATTTCGTGCGATGACCGCGCGAAGCAGCCACGGCGTGACGGCGGTTCCGGCAGACTGGCGAATCGCGATCAGGGCTGTACGCCGTCTTTCGTCCGCGGTCGTCGCCGCGGTCACCGACGTTCGCGGGCCCGGTCGCGGCGGTGTTCACAGGAAAGCCGCATTGCCGCGGCCTGTGGCGACGGCGGGGGAAAAGCGGCCGGGCATCGCCCGGTGCGTGAATCCGGTCCGACGTTCCGAATGATATAAAAGCCGCGGATGCTGATTCGCGGTGGCCGATGTCTCGGCGCACAGGAGGTCCAATGCTTCGTTTGCTCGCCGTTCTCGTCGTCGCTCCCGCCGTCCTGGCCTCGTCGGCCGCGCTGGCGCAGAAGCCGTCGTTCCCGCTGCCGATTCCGACCCGCGGGACGGACGACGACCAGAAGGCCTGCCACCGCGACGCGACCACGCTGTGCAAGCCCTATCTGGGCGACGACATGGCGGTGCTGAGCTGCTTCCAGGCGCAGCGCCAGAAGCTCAGCGTCCCGTGCCGCAAGGTGCTCGAGAAGTACGGCCAGTGAGCCGCTGAACGCGCTCCACGCGGCGCCGGCGGCGCCACGTGGGGCGCGTCGAACGCCCGTCCTCAGATCGTCAGCACCACGTTCCCGGCGACTCGGCCGCTCTCGACCGCCTCGTGCGCATCGACGGCGGCGGCGAGCGGCATCGTCGCCGCGATGTTGTGGACGAGCCGCCCCGCGGCCAGCGCCTCGGCGATGATGGCGAGCGCGGTCGCGCGCTCCTGCGCGGTCAGCTCGTAGACGAACACGAACTGCAGCGTGATCTGGTTCGCCAGGAAGAAGTAGAGCGGCACCGGCCCGTCCATGGCGCCGGTGCCGTAGACGACGACCTTGCCGCGCGGCCGCAGGACGCCCGGCAGCAGCGCCGCATTGGCGGCGATGTCGAGCTCGATCACGGCGTCGACGCCGGCCCCCTCGGTCAGCTCCTTCACCCGCGCGCCGACATCCTCGCGTCGATAGTCGATCACGTGGTCGGCCCCGGCCGCACGGGCGAGGGCCGCCTTCTCGGGCGAGCTGACCGTCGTGATCACCACGGCGCCGCGCATCTTGGCGAGCTGGATGGCGTAATGCGACACCGCGCCGGCGCCACCGCTGATCAGCAGCGTCGCGGCGGCATCCGCCTGCGCGGTCGCGATCACGTGAGCCGCCGTCATCACCGGGATGCCCAGGCAGGCGCCGGCCTCGAAGCCCACGTCGTCGGGCAGGCGGACGGCCGTCGCGCTCGGCAGCGCGACGAACTCGGCGCAGGTGCCGAAGGCGCGCTTCCACTGCGCATTCCAGGTCCACACCCGCTCGCCGATGCGGGTCGCCGGCACGCCGGCACCGACCGCGTCGATCACGCCGGCGCCGTCGCTGTGCGGGATCACGCGCGGAAAGGCGATCTTGCGGGTGCGGCCCTCGCGCGCTTTCACGTCGGACGGGTTGACGCCCGAGGTGGCGAGGCGGACCCGCACCTCGCCGGGGCCGGGCTCCGGGGTCGGCATCTCGCCGACGGTCAGCACCTCGCGGGCGGGGCCGTTCCGCTCGTACCAGACTGCGCGCATAGCAAACTCCTCACCGCCGATCGGGCGTCGGCCGGAACCGCCGTCGCGGGGGCCGGTCGATCCGGCCCATCATCGAGGAGTCCGCCATGCTGCACAACGACATCCAGGCGCACATGGACGTCGTCGGCGCCGACGACCCTGCCCGGTGGGAGCCCACCGACCTCGAGCGACCGCCCTGTAACGGCCGCCTCTGTAGCCGGTCGGCCGGTCGGGCGTCGGCGAAGGTCGCTCCGTCGGCCGCCGCCGGCGTCCCTCAGCGTCCGGTGAGGCGGCTCCACTGCTCGCGAAGTTGCACCGTGGCCGCGTCGGTCGATTCCTTCACGACATCCCAGTTGACGAAGCGGCGCTCGCTCGCCGTCACCGTGCTGTCGCGCAGATAGGCGCCGCCCACCGCGACCGCGAAGCCCAGAACGAACGCAAACAGGACACGCATCGCACGACCTCCTCGGACCGTCGCCGAACGACCGCGAGGCGTTCCTCACGGTGTTTCGGCACCCACTGGTAGAACCGGATTTCAGCGGTACGAGGGCACAATTTTCTGGGCTCCGGGGTGTTCCTCTCGGCAGGCTCCCGCTTTATAGCTGCTCTGCGCCGCAGGCCGTTGCCGCGGCTTTGCCACACGGGTATGAGCCGCCCACGCGAGGGGCGGTGCAGGGGAGTTCATATGGCCGTCGAGCGCACCTTTTCCATCATCAAGCCGGATGCCGTCGCCCGCAATATCACGGGCGCGATCAATGCCATGATCGAGCAGGCCGGGCTCCGGATCGTCGCCCAGAAGCGCGTCCGCATCACCCGCGAGCAGGCACAGACCTTCTACGCCGTCCACAGCGCCCGGCCGTTCTTCGGCGAGCTGGTCGACTTCATGATCTCGGGTCCGGTGGTGGTGCAGGTGCTCGAAGGCGAGAACGCCATCGCCCGCTATCGCGAGGTCATGGGCGCCACCGACCCGTCCAAGGCGGCCGAAGGCACCATCCGCAAGGTCCACGCCAAGTCGATCGGCGAGAACTCGGTGCACGGTTCCGACGCGCCCGAGACGGCGGCGATCGAGATCGCACAGTTCTTCGCCGGGAACGAGATCGTCGGCTGACGGTCTCGCGGCCGGCCGGTCGCGGGATCACGGCATGGTTGCGACCGGCTCTTGTGTGTAGATTACGGATGCGGGTCGGCGCTGCCGCCGACCGCCAGCGGGGCTGACCATGATCGCGGCTGACTACCTCAACCCGGCCTATTGGAGCGCCGTCCTGCACAGCGGGATGGCCGAGATGGCCATGCCGTCGTTCTGGGTGGCGGTGGGAAAGATCATCTGGATCAACATCCTGCTGTCGGGCGACAACGCCGTGGTGATCGCCATGGCGTGCCGCAGCCTGCCGCCGAAGCAGCGCTTCTGGGGCATGATCCTGGGCGCCGGCGTCGCGGTCGGCCTGCGCATCCTGTTCACGGTCGTCATCGCCTCGCTGATGACGATGCCCTACCTGAAGATCGCCGGAGGCCTGGCGCTGTTCTACATCGCCTGCAAGCTCCTGGTGCCGGACGAGTCGCACGGCGAGGTCGAGGCGGCCGACCATCTGTGGCGCGCGGTGCGCATGGTCGCCATCGCCGACATCGTGATGAGTCTCGACAACGTCATCGCCATCGCGGCGGCGGCCGGCGGCAGCCTCTTGCTACTGGTCTTCGGTCTCGCCGTGTCGGTGCCGCTGATCATCGCCGGCGCGGCGCTGATCATGGGCCTGCTCGACCGCTTCCCGATCCTGATCTGGGCCGGCGCGGCGCTGCTCGGCTGGATCACGGGCGAGGTGCTGGCGACCGATCCGGCCGTCGAGCCGCTGCTGGTCGCCCGCTTCGGGGCGGAGGGCGCCCATCAGGTCGAGCTCGCCGCGGCCGCGGTCTGCGCCGTGCTGGTGCTGGTGGTCGGCGGCCTGTGGCGGCGCTCCAAGCAGGCCCGCGCGGCCGCGAAGGTGGCCGAGCACGAGGCGTGATCGCGGCGCGTTCGTTGCGCCCTCGACGACGAAACGGCCCCGGACGACCGGGGCCGTTTTTTGTCGGTCGGCGGGTTCGGAGGGCGGTGTCGGCATCCTCTGACGATTGGCCGAGTGCGGCGCGCGTCCCTCTCCCCGGGCGGTGGGCTATGCTCGCCTCGGTCGTTCCGGGGCGGCGCACAGCGCCGAACCCGGAATCCAGCCCGGAATGCCGCGCTCGCCGTTGGATTCCGGGTTCGCGCCTGCGGCGTGCCGCGGAACGACGAACTCTGCGAAGCCTTCCTGCGGGGCGCGTCGAAGCGAGAGTGCCTCACGCCTCCGCGACGCCGCGCAGGCGCACGCCCGCCTTGACGATCTCCATCACGACGAGGAGCGTCGCGCCGACCGCCGTCGCCACGCCCCAGTCGCCGAGCCCGAGGCCGACAGTGTGGAAGGCGGCCTGCATGAAGGGCGCGTAGACCACCAGGATCTGGGCGGCGAGCGAGAACGCCACGGCGGCGATCAGCCACGGATTGGCGAACAGCCCGACGAAGGCGCTGCGATGGCCCGAGCGGGCGTTGAAGACGTTGAAGAGCTGGAACATCATCAGCGTCGTGAACGCCATGGTGCGGGCATAGGCCTCGTCGGCGGGGTTGGGCGCGGCCTCCGTGGCGAACAGCGTGATCATGCCCCCCGGATAGTAGGCGTCGAGCACGGCGAGCGTGCCGACCATCATCACGAGGCCGACGGCGCCGATCCGCACCCAGTCGGCCGTGCCGATCACGCCGGCGCCGCGCGCCCGCGGCTTGCGGTTCATCACGTCGGCGTCCTTGGGATCGATGCCGAGCGCCAGCGCGGGCGGGCCGTCGGTGATCAGGTTGATCCACAGGAGCTGCGCCGCGAGCAGCGGCAGGAACAGGCCGTGGTTCGCCGAGGCGAGCCCGAGCAGGCCGGCGAACATCACGCCCGCGAACATGGTGAGCAGCTCGCCGGCGTTCGACGACAGCAGATAGACGAGATACTTGCGGATGTTGTCGAAGATCCCGCGCCCCTCCTCGATCGCCTTGACGATGCTGGCGAAGTTGTCGTCGGTGAGGACCATGTCGGCGGCCTCCTTGGAGACGTCCGTGCCGGTGATCCCCATGGCGACGCCGATATTGGCGGTCTTCAGCGCCGGCGCGTCGTTGATGCCGTCGCCCGTCATCGCGACGATGTGACCGCGCCGTTGCAGCGCCTCGACGATGCGCAGCTTGTGGTCGGGATCGACGCGGGCGAACACCCGCACGTCGTCGACGATGCGGTCGAGCTCGGCGTCGCTCGTCCGCCGCAGCGCGGCCCCGGTGACGACCCGGGTGCCGGGCTCGACGATCGCGAGCTCGCGGGCGATCGCCTCGGCGGTCGCCGGATGATCGCCGGTGATCATCACGGTGCGGATATGGGCGCGCTTGGCGGTCGCGACCGCCTCCTTGGCCTCGGCCCGCGGCGGGTCGATCATGCCGACGAGGCCGAGCAGGACGAGGTCGTCCTCGATGTCCTCGGGCAGCTCGATGTCGCCGCCCGCGGCGGCGAGGACCGTGGTCGGATCGAGCCCCAGCGTCTCGGCCCGCAGCGTCCTTGTGGCGACAGCGAGGGTGCGCAGCGCCTGTGCGGCGAGCGCGTCGTTCTGCGCCGTCACGGCGGCGCGGCCGGCGTCGTCGAGCGGGACGAGGTCGATGCCGTCGAACATCTCGCGGCAGCGCGGCAGCAGCACCTCGGGCGCGCCCTTCACGCACAAGGTGAGGATCCCGGGCCGGGCCGGATCGGCGTGCAGGGTGGCGTGGCGCTTGCGCTCCGACGTGAACGGAATCTCGGCGATGCGCGGGAACGTCGCAAGCGTCGCCTCGGTCAGCCCCGCCTTGCGGGCGGCGACCACCAGGGCGCCCTCGGTCGGGTCGCCCTGCACGCGCCAACGGCCGTCGCGCATCGTCAGCGTCGCGTCGTTGACGAGAGCGGCGGCTCGGAGCGTCCGCACCACCGCCTCCTCGAGCGCGGGCCGTCCGGACAGCGTCGCACCCGCGATGGTGAACTCGCCCTCCGGCACGTAGCCGCTGCCGGAGACGTCGACCACGGTGCCTGCGGTCAGCACGGTGCGCACCGTCATCTCGTTACGGGTCAGCGTGCCGGTCTTGTCGCTGCAGATCACGGTCGCGGCCCCGAGCGTCTCGACGGCCGGCAGCTTGCGGACGATGGCGTTGCTCTGCGCCATCCGGCGCACGCCGAGGCTGAGCCCGACCGTGACGATCGCCGGCAGCGCCTCCGGAATCGCCGCGACGGCGAGCGCCACGGCGAACAGGAACAGGCCGAGGACCGCGTCGAGATCGGTGACCGGGTTCTTCAAGAGGCCGGTCGCGAAGACGATGCCGCAGATCACCAGCATGATGATCGAGAGCCGCTTGCCGGTGCGGTCGAGCTCCTTCTGCAGGGGCGTCGCCTGCTTCTCGGCACCCTCGATGAGCTCGGCGATCTTGCCGACCTCGGTGCCCATGCCGGTCGCGACCACGACGGCGCGGCCGCGCCCGTAGGTCGCCGTGGTCCCGGCATAGAGCATGTTCCGGCGGTCGCCGAGGCCGACCTCGTGGTCGATCGCGGCGGCGTCCTTGACCACCGGCACGCTCTCGCCGGTCAGCGCCGCCTCGTCGGTGCGCAGGTTGGCGTCCTCGATCACCCGCGCGTCGGCCGGGATGCGGTCGCCCGCCTCGACGAGCAGCACGTCGCCCGGGACGATGTCGTGCGCCGGGATGCGCTGGCGCTCGCCGTCGCGCACCACGGTCGATTCGGGCGCCGCGAGCGCCATCAGGGCGCGCACCGACCGCTCCGCCCGCGCCTCCTGGACGAAGCCGAGCAGGGCGTTGAGCAGCACGATCGCCATGATGACGATCGCTTCGTAGGGCAGGGCGGATTCGCGCGGCTCCTGGAGCAGCCACTCGACGCCCGAAATGACGGTCGCCACCAGCAGGATGATCACCAGGAAATCCTGGAACTGCTCGGCGAGGCGGCGCCACCACGGGGTCTCGGGCGCGCTCTTCAGGCGGTTCTGACCGTGCGCGGCGAGCCGGCGCTCCGCCTCGGGCTGCCGCAATCCGTGCGCGGCGTCGGAGCCGAGGGCCGCGACCACGGCGGCGACCGGCAGGCGATGCGGCGGCAGCGGCGCGGGGCTCGCGGCCGTGGCGCCTGCAGGGGCCGGGCCGGCCGCGGTGCCGGCGGACGGGGGTGGGCCGTCCCGGTCGGACGCGGGGAGGGGCGCCACGGGGGCCGGATAGGGCTTGTTCATTGCAGCAGCTTTCGAAAGCCCGGACGCGGCGACCGACCGGAGGCCGGGCACCGGAGAACGCCGGGGACGGTGAGGATCGGGTCGGTCACGGCGGCACTCGCTCGGCCGTGCGGCAGGGACGCTGGGCGAGCGCCGTCGCGTTCGCCCGAAGAACGCCCAGGATCTATTGCCTGGGCGAGCCGGCCCGGAGCCCGAGCCAGCGGGCCGTGCCGTCGATGTCGGCCAGCACGGTCGCGGTCGCGGCGACGAGCGCGACGGCGCCGGCGATGTCGCGCAGCGTCGGCCGGTCGGTCCGCCGCGGCGGCCCGGTGACGCGATCGGCGACCGCCAGTGTGCCGGCCATCCCGACGGCGCGCAGCGCGAAGGCCGACATCACGATGCCGGCCGGCAGAACCCAAGCGAACAGGGCGAGCGGGCCCGTGACGGCCGCCGACAGCGCGGCGAGCGGCAGGGCCGAACGCGGCAACCCGAGGACCGGCTCGCGCCAGCCCGGTGCCGTCTTCACAGGAGCCATCGGAGTCTCCGCGACCCGGCCATGGCGCGGCGTCTCCGGAGGTCGCCCGCTGCTCGGCGGGGCGGTGAAAGCAAAGTACGGCCCCGGACAGACGCGAAGACTATGGCGCAAGGTCTTTTCATTTTACGAGGATTGTTCCTCGGGGGCAAATCATCCTACCGCGCCCCTGCGACATCCTGTAGCCGTGCCGATCGGGGGGTATTTCTACGGGGGCGCGCGGGCGCCTCGGCCCCGCCGTAAAGTACGCTTGACGCTGGGATTTCGATCGCCGGGCGCAGACCGACCAGACCTTGATGCGGTGCAACAAGGTCTGGCTCTGCGTAAAGGGCGGACTACACATGCATTATCGAAGTACATCCCCATCGGGCTATGTCGCTTTAAACTTGCGTCGGCTTCGGATCTGTCGTTATCTGGTCATGGCAATCGGTTTTTGGCCGCTCCGGCCGCGCAGCGTCAAATGACGTCAACGATTCGGATCTCCCCAAAAATCCAGGTTGTTACGTGGAGGCCGGCGATCCCTCGTCGGCATTCGCGTCCATCGCGACGTCAGACTTTGATCAGGAGACCGACGATGCAAAAAGGCACCGTCAAATGGTTCAACCCCACGAAGGGCTATGGGTTCATCCGGCCGTCGACCGGCGATAAGGACGTGTTCGTCCATATCTCGGCTGTCGAGCGGGCCGGCCTCAGCACCCTGAATGAAGGTCAGGTGATCGAGTACGAGCTCGTCACCAACCGCGGCAAGACCTCCGCGGAGAACCTCAAGGTCGCGTAAGCGGCCCGGCCGGCTTCGTCCGGCTTGCGGGTGCGTCCCGTAGCCCCCGGTTCTCACCGGGGGTTTTTTTATGCCTGCGGGCGGCCGCCGGGGCTGCCCCGGCCTGATGCGCATGGCATGTCGCTTGCCTATCATCTCCGTCGGACTGCGTAGCCCGCCAGGGTGGGCAGCGCCCGACCGGAGACCCCCGAATGACCCCCGTGAGCGCCTTTCGTCCGACCCGCCGCGGTCTTCTCGCCACCCTGGCCGGCGCCGCGGCGCTGCCCCTCACCGCCCCGCCCGCGCGAGCGACGGGCGTGCCGCCCGGCTTTCCGCAACGGCCCATGACCCTGGTGGTGCCGTTCAGCCCCGGCGGCCCGGTGGACGTGCTCGGCCGGCTGCTCGCCGAGGCGTACCAGGCACGCTCGGGCCACGCCGCCCTGGTCGAGAACCGCACCGGCGGGGCCGGCAATATCGGCATCGACATGGTGCGCAAGGCGGCGCCCGACGGGGCGACGCTGCTGCTGATCCCGGCCGGCAACCTGACCATCAATCCGACCCTGATGCCGAACCTGCCGTTCAGCGTCGAGCGCGACTTCGCGCCCGTCACGCTGCTCGCCAGCGCGCCGAACATCATCGTCGCCGCGCCCGGACTCGGCGTGTCGTCGATCGCCGATCTGATCGCCAAGGCGAAGACGGAGCGGATCAGCTACGGCTCGCCGGGCGTCGGCAGCCAGCTCCATCTCGCCATGGAGTTGTTCAACGACACGGCCGGCGTCGCGCTCGCCCATGTGCCGTATCGTGGCTCGTCGCAGGCGCTCACCGACGTGATCGGCAATCACATCGGGCTCGTCGCGACCAATCTGACGGCGGCGCTGCCGGCCATTCAGGCGAAGAGCGTCGTGCCGCTGGCGATGACGACCGCGCGCCGCAGCCCGCTGGTGCCCGAGGTGCCGACGCTCGCCGAGGCCGGCATCGCCGGCATCGATGTGACCTCGTGGTACGGCATGCTCGCCCCCAAGGCGGTCCCGGCCGAGACCCGCGACGCGCTCGCGGCGGTGACGGCCGAGGTGCTGCAGTCGCCGGCCGTGCAGGACAAGCTCGCGTCCCAGGGGCTCACCGTGACGATCGAGGGGCCGGACGTCTTCGCCGCGCGCATTCGCCGCGAGACCGCGGTGTGGGCCGAAGTGATCAGGGCGCACCGGATCGTCAGCCAGTAGGGCGGACCTGGGGGATGCGCCCGTCGTCCCCGGGGCGCGCCGCAAGGCGCGAGCCCGGGATGACGCTCCGGCGACATTCAGCCAGTCGCGCCGCCGGTCAGCTCCGGATAGTCCGGGAAATAGCGCACCGCCATGCGGGCCACGTAGGCTGCGAGATTGGGGCGGCGCTCCGCCGCGACGCGCAGCGGCGTGATGAACTGGCGGCACAGCGCGCCGGCCATGAACGGGAACACGGTTGCGTCGACGACGGTCGGCTGGTCGCCCATGAAGAACGGCTTGTCGCCGAGATAATCGGCGACCGCGTCGATCGAGCGGGTGGCGAGCCGCAGCATGTCCTCGGGCGAATGGCGCGACAGGCCCTGCGCGTGGAGGTCGCGCCTGACGCCGCGGCGGACCATGGCGATGACGAGGCCGCGCATCGGGGCCGGCACGGCGCCGAAGAATTGCCGCGGCCCGCGGTCGAAATTGGCGTCGTCGATCCAGCGGGCATGGACGAAAGCCCAGTACAGATGCTCCTCGATCATCTTCTCGAACGCCCAGGCGACGGCCCGCTGCGCGTCGGTCAGATCCTTGTCGAGAGCGAGGCCGTACTTCGTCTCGAGATGCCAGCGGATCAGCGTCGAGTCGGCGATCACGGCGCCGTCGTCGTCGATGTAGGGCAGCTTGCCCTTGGGCGCCTTGCGCAGGTTGCCCGGTACGGCCCGGTAGGGCACGGCGGCCATCTTCAGGAGCGTCTCGGCCTTGGTGACGAACGGGCTCGGGTCGGGCAGCCCGAAGGCGGGGCCGAAGCCGTACAGCGTGATCATGGGGCTCCTCGGGGATTCTTGCCGAACGCCATGATGCGGCCGGCTGTGGCGGCCCTGTGACGCCGCGGCTCACATCGACGGCGCGATCGTCACCCCGTCGGGCGCCGCCGCGCCCGCGATGCGGCAGCGGCCGGCGTCCACGGTGATCCGGCCCTCGGCGAGCCAGCGCAGCGCCAGCGGATAGATGCGGTGCTCGACCGCGAGCACGCGGGCGGCGAGGCTCGCCTCGGTGTCGTCGTCGCCGACCGGGACGGCTCCCTGCACGATGATCGGCCCCGAATCCATCTCCGGGACGACGAGATGCACGGTGGCGCCGTGCAGCCGCACGCCGGCCGCCAGCGCCCGCGCATGGGTGTCGAGCCCCTTGAACGAGGGCAGCAGGGCCGGGTGGACGTTGATCATTCGCCCCTCCCAGCGGCCGACGAACCATGGCGTCAGCAGCCGCATGAAGCCGGCGAGGCAGACGATCTCGATGCCGTGCGCGCGCAGCACCGTGTCCATCGTCCGGTCGAACGCCTCGCGATCCTTGCCGAACGGCTTGTGGTCGACGACCGCGGTCGGAATGCCCGCTTGCGCCGCGCGCAAAAGCCCGGCGGCGTCCGGGCGGTTGGAGACGACGAGCGCGATCTCGGCCGGAAAGGCCGGGTCGGCGGCAGCCTCGATCAGCGCCGCCATGTTGGAGCCGCGGCCCGAGATCAGGATCGCCACTCTGACGCGATCCTCGCGGGCGCGCTCGCCCGGGGTGCCGTCGCTCGTCATCGTCCGCGGTCCCTCGATCAGGCGTCGAGCGCCAGGCGGCCCGTATAGGTCACCCGCGGCGCGTTCGGCGCGGCGTCGACCACGGTGCCGATGCGCGACACGCTCTCGCCGGCACGGGCGAGGGCCGCGGCGACCGCGTCGGCCTCCTCGGGCGCCGTGACGGCGACCATGCCGACGCCGCAGTTGAAGGTGCGCAGCATTTCCAGCATCTCGACCCCGCCGGTTTTCGCGAGCCAGCCGAACACCGGCGGCACCGGCACGGCGTCGAGGTCGATCCGCACGCCCTGGCCCTTGCCGAGCACGCGCGGGATGTTGTCCGGGAAGCCGCCGCCCGTGATGTGGGCGAACGCCTTGACGGCGCGGGTCTCGCGCATCGCGGCCAGACACCCTGCGACATAGATCCGGGTCGGCGCGAGCAGCGCCTCGCCGAGCGAGCGGGCCGGGTCGAACGGGGCGGGAGCGTCCCAGGCGAGGCCGGAGTGCGCGACGATCCGGCGC
This sequence comes from Rhodoplanes azumiensis, assembly GCF_042682915.1. Lineage (NCBI taxonomy): Bacteria > Pseudomonadati > Pseudomonadota > Alphaproteobacteria > Hyphomicrobiales > Nitrobacteraceae > Rhodoplanes > Rhodoplanes azumiensis. The sequence continues at coordinate 56,069 of NZ_JBHUIW010000002.1, forward strand.
ACGAGCGAGTAGCCGTTCGAGTGCACGCCCGAGGAGGCGAGGCCGAGCACCACGTCGCCGGCGGCGACCGGCCGCGGCAGGAGGCCGTCGCGCTCGGCGGCACCGACCGCGAAGCCGGCGAGGTCGTAGTCGTCGCCCTGGTAGACGCCCGGCATCTCGGCCGTCTCGCCGCCGATCAGGGCGCAGCCGGCCTGCCGGCAGCCCTCGGCGATGCCGCCGACGATCGCCGCCGCACGCTCCGGGTCGAGCCGGCCGCAGGCGAAATAATCCAGAAAGAAGAGGGGCTCGGCGCCCTGGACGACGAGGTCGTTGACCGACATGGCGACGAGGTCGATGCCGATGGTGGCGTGCCGGCCGGTCTCCACCGCGATCTTCAGCTTGGTGCCGACCCCGTCGGTCGCGGCGACCAGGACCGGATCCTTGAACCCGACCGGCTTGAGGTCGAAGACCGCCCCGAAGCCGCCGATCTCGGCGTCGGCGCCCGCCCGGCGGGTCGCCCGCACGAGCGGCTTGATGAGGTCGACCAGCCGGTTGCCGGCGTCGATGTCGACGCCGGCGTCGGCATAGGTCAGGCCCGGTCGGCTGGTCTCGCTCATGGGTTACGGCCTCGCAGGTCCGGTGCGTCGAAGATGCGGGGTGGTACGGCGGAATCGGGTCTGGCGCAACGCCGCCGATCACAATAAGAAATTCAAGTTCGCCAAAGGAATAATCGAGGTCGTCTGCGTGCCGGACCGGAGCCGGGTCGAAGTCAGCCGGGGTCGAGCGTGAATTTTCCGAGCGTCGTTAACAATCTCCCGAATATCGTGACCATCGTCCGCATCCTCATGGTGCCGGTGCTGGTGTGGGCGATCGCGGCCGGCGAGATGCGGCTGGCCTTTCTGCTGTTCGTCGCCGCCGGCGTCTCCGACGCGGTCGACGGCTTCGTGGCCAAGCGGTTCGGCATGACGACCGACTTCGGCGCTCATCTCGATCCGCTCGCCGACAAGATGCTGATCGTGGCGATCTTCGTCGGGCTCGGCTGGTTCGGCCGCATCCCGTTGTGGCTGGTCATCCTGGTGGTGTCGCGCGACATCCTCATCGTCGGCGCCGTGACGCTGACGCTGTTGCTCGGCAAGCCGATCAAGGTGCGGCCCCTGTGGATCTCCAAGGTCAACACGGTGGTGCAGATCGTCTTCGCCTCGCTGGTGCTCGGCGCGCTGGGCTTCGGCTTCGACGCCGAGCCGGTGCAGTCGATCATCATGTATCTGGTCGCCGCGACGACGCTGTTGTCGATCGGCTTCTACACGCGCGAATGGGTCCGCCATCTGGCGGCCGAGAGCGAGCCCGGCTGATGGCGCTGCGCCCCACCGATCCGGGGCAGCTCGCGCTCGGCCTGGAGCATCCCGAGAGCTTCTCCCGCGACGACTTCCTGGAGAGCCCGTCGAACGCCGCCGCGCTCGCCCTCGTCGATCGCTGGCCCGACTGGCCGGCCCGGGGCCTGGTGCTGGCCGGTCCCGCCGGGGCCGGCAAGAGCCATCTCGCGGCGATCTGGGCCGAGCGGGCCGGCGCTCGCCTGCTGCCCGCCGCCGCCCTGACCGAGGCCGGGGTGCCCGACGCGCTCTCCGCCGGCGCCCTGGTGATCGAGGACGTCACGCCCGCCGTCGACGCGGTGGCGCTGTTCCATCTCCTCAACCTCGCTCGGGCCCAGGGCGCCTTCCTGCTTCTCACCGTCGCGACCCCGCCGGCCGGATGGACGCTGCGCCTGCCCGACCTGCATTCGCGCCTGCGCGCCATGCCGGTGGTCCAGATCGCGGCGCCCGACGCGGCGCTGCTGCGCGCCGTGCTCGTGAAGCTGTTCGCCGACCGCCAGCTCGCCGTCGACGAGGGGCTGCTCACCTATGTGGAGCGGCGCATCGAGCGCTCGCTCGCGACCGCCCGGGCCGTGGTCGCGGCCCTTGATCAGGAAGGGCTGCGCCGCAAGCGGCCGGTGACGCGAGCGCTCGCCGTCGAGGTTCTGGGACGCGCCGAAGGCGCCGGGGCGGACGCGGAGAGCGAGGGCGCGAGCCGTCCGGACGGCTCCGGCGGCGCGGACCGGGCGGACGGTCCGGGAGTCGGCTGAGGGCGGGTCGTCTGCGTCACCATGCTACCGGATGCCACCACGGGCCGGGCTGGCCTTGCCGGCCGCGCACGCCCATAGTCGAGACTCGGGTCGGGAGAGTCGGATGCCGCTCGACGGCCGGTCGAGCGCGTTCGAGAGCGCGGCCGGGACGGGATGGTCCAACACAGGATGGTCCAACACGGGATGGTCCAGGACAGCATGGTCGACCAGCAAGACATCGATCCGACGATCGCCGCAGCCGCCGTGTCGGGAATCGCGCCGGTCGCGCCGAAGCCGACGAAGCGCAAGCGGCCGCACGACCCGACCCGCTACATCAATCGCGAGCTCTCCTGGCTCCAGTTCAACCGCCGCGTGCTGGAGGAGTCGGCCAATCCCAACCATCCGCTGCTGGAGCGGGTGCGCTTCCTGTCGATCTCGGCCAACAATCTGGACGAGTTCTTCATGGTCCGGGTCGCCGGCCTCAAGGGCCAGGTGCGCGAGGGCATCGCCACCAAGAGCCCGGACGGGCTGACGCCCAGCGAGCAGCTCGCGCGGATCAACGAGAGCGTCCAGGCGCTCGGCGAGGAGCAGCAACGGTTGTGGCGGGCGCTGAAGACCGAGCTCGCCGCCCAGAGGATCGTGTTCGTCGAGGCCGCGGACCTCCACAAGGGTGAACGGGCCTGGCTGGAGGATCACTTCCTCACCCACATCTTCCCGGTGCTCACGCCGCTCGCCATCGACCCGGCGCATCCGTTCCCGTTCATCCCGAATTTCGGCTTCTCGCTCGCGCTGCAGCTGTCGCGCAGCCGCGACGGGCGGGCCATGAACGCGCTGATCCGCGTGCCGCCGAAGATCGAGCGCTTCATTCGCCTGTCCGGTGGCGAGGAGGGCGCGATCCGGCTGATCACCCTGGAGCACGCCATCGCGCTGTTCATCCCGCGGCTGTTCCCGGGCTATGCGCTCAAGGGGCAGGCGGGCTTCCGGGTGCTGCGCGACTCCGAGGTGGAGATCGAGGAGGAGGCCGAGGATCTGGTCCTCCTCTACGAGACGGCGCTGAAGCGTCGGCGCCGCGGCTCGGTGATCCGGCTCGAGCTCGACGCCGCGATGCCGCCCGAGCTGCAGCGCTTCGTCCAGCGCGCGCTGGCCGTCGCCGACGACGAGGTGTTCCGCATCGACGGCGTGCTCGCGCTGTCGGAGTGGTCGCAGCTCACCTCGCTCGACCGACCCGACCTCGAATTCGTGCCCTACAATCCGCGCTTTCCCGAGCGCATCCGCGACCACGCCGGCGACTGCTTCGCGGCGATCCGGCAGAAGGATCTGATCGTCCACCACCCCTACGAGTCGTTCGACGTCGTCGTGCAGTTCCTCGAGCAGGCGGCGCGCGATCCCGACGTCGTGGCGATCAAGCAGACCCTCTACCGCACCTCGAAGGACTCACCGATCGTCCGGGCGCTCGCCGAGGCGGCGGAGGCCGGAAAGTCGGTGACCGCCGTGGTCGAGCTGAAGGCACGCTTCGACGAGGAGGCGAACATCCGCTGGGCGCGCGACCTCGAACGCGCCGGCGCCCAGGTGGTGTACGGCTTCATCGAGCTGAAGACCCACGCCAAGCTGTCGCTGGTGATCCGTCGCGAGAACGGCCAGCCGGTGTCCTACGTGCACACCGGCACCGGCAACTATCATCCCCAGACCGCGCGCATCTACACGGACCTCTCGTACTTCACGGCCGACCCGGCGGTCGCTCGCGACGTCGCCCGGGTGTTCAACTTCATCACCGGCTACGCCGAGCCGGCCGGGCTCGAACGTCTCGCCGTGTCGCCGCTCGATCTGCGCGAGCGCATGCTGCGCCACATCGGCGAGGAAACCGAGAACGCCCGCGCCGGCAAGCCGGCCGCCATCTGGATGAAGATGAACTCGCTGGTCGATCCGGGTATCATCGACGCGCTCTACGAGGCGTCGCAGGCCGGCGTGAAGATCGACCTCGTGGTGCGCGGCATCTGCTGTCTGCGGCCCGGCATCGAAGGCCTCTCCGACAACATCAAGGTGAAGTCGATCATCGGCCGCTTCCTCGAGCACGGCCGCATCTACTGCTTCGGCAACGGCGCGGCGCTGCCGAACCCGAAGGCGCATGTCTACATCTCGTCGGCCGACATGATGCCGCGCAATCTCGACCGTCGCGTCGAGGTGCTGTGCCCGATTCTCAATGCCACCGTGCACGAGCAGGTGCTCGATCAGATCATGATGGCCAACCTGAAGGACAACGAGCAGAGCTGGACGCTCTTGCCGGACGGCAGCTCGACGCGTATCAAGGCGGCGACCGGCGAAGAGCCCTTCAACGCACATAAATATTTTATGACAAATCCGAGTCTGTCTGGCCGCGGCAAGTCCGTGAAGGACTCCTCGCCGCGCAGCTTCACCCGGCGGGGAGACCGTGCTTAAGCGCACCAAGGCGGCGCCCGCCGTTCCCCAGGGCCGGCTCGACGTCGGGCCGCCCGTCGCCGTCATCGACATCGGCTCCAACTCGATTCGTCTCGTCGCCTACGAAGGCCTCTGCCGCAACCCGACGCCGATCTTCAACGAGAAGGTGCTGGCCGGGCTCGGCCGCGAGGTGCTCACGACCGGTCTCCTGGCGCCCGACGCGGTGGCGCGCGCGCTGGCCGCGCTGCAGCGCTTCCGCATGCTGTGCGACGTGATGGGCGTCGAGCGGCTGTGGGTGATCGCCACGGCCGCCTGCCGCGAGGCGAAAAACGGTCCGCAGTTCGTCCGCGAGGCGAAGGCGATCTGCGGCGTCGAGATCGACGTGCTCTCGGGCAAGCGCGAGGCGACGCTCTCGGCGCTCGGCGTCGTCTCCGGAATCCATCAGCCGGACGGCATCGTCGGCGATCTCGGCGGCGGCTCGCTGGAGCTCGTCGACGTGAAGGGCACCCGGCTCTCCGGCGGCGCCTCGCTGCCCCTCGGTGGTCTCGCCCTGCAGGATCTCTCGGCCCGCTCGCTCAAGAAGGCCGACAAGATCGTCGCCGACGCGCTGCGTGGCGTGAAGTTCCTCAAGGCCGGGCAGGGGCGCGCCTTCTACGCGGTCGGCGGCACCTGGCGCGCGCTCACCCGCCTGCACATGCGCCAGACCGGCTATCCGCTGCACGTGATGCAGAACTACGTGATCCCGGCCCGCGAGGCGCTGGAGTTCGCCCGGCTGGTGCGGCGCGTCAACGCCGACACGCTGTCGCAGATCGAGTCGGTCAACGAGTTCCGCCGGCCGCTGCTCGGCTACGCCGCCGTGGTGCTGGAGCACATCATCCGGGCCGCCAAGCCGCGCGAGATCGTCGTCTCGGCGGCCGGCGTGCGCGAGGGCCTGTTGTTCTCGGCGCTGCCGGAGCGCGAGCGCAAGCGCGACCCGTTGATCGCCGCCGCCATGGAGCTCAACGTGCTGCGGTCGCGCTCGCCCGCGCACGGGCTCGAGCTGATCGACTGGACGGACCGCTTCATGGCCTCGACCGGCATCGAGGAGACGGCCGACGAGAAGCGGCTGCGTCACGTCGCCTGCCTGCTCGGCGACATCGCCTGGCGGGCGCATCCCGACTATCGCGGCCAGCAGTCGCTCGACGTCATCTCGCACGCCAATCTGCTCGGCGTCGACCATCCGGGCCGGAACTTCGTGGCGCTCGCCGTCTACTTCCGCCATGTCGGCCTGTTCGAGGGCGAGTTGCCGTCGACGGTGCGCGAGCTCGTCACCACGCGCATGATCGACCGCGCCCGCATTCTCGGCGGCGCCATGCGGGTCGGCTATCTCCTGTCCGCGGCGATGCCGAACCTGCTGCCCGCGGTGCCCCTGGTGGTGCGCCGCGGCCAGCTCCAGCTCGTGCTCGGCGAGGCTTATGCGGCGCTCGGCGGCGAGCGCGTCGCCAACCGCCTGCGCCAGCTCGCCCGCCTGATCGGCCGTGAGGCGCTGATCGTCTAGGCTGCACGCGGCGACGCCACGCGCGCCTTCCGCGCGTCGGTCCTCACATCGCCCGCACGCGCACCAGGAAGTCGTCGACCCGCGTGGCGAGTTCGCCGGCGCGCTCCTGCAGCGACCGCGAGCCGCCAAGAACGTGCGTCGACGAGCGGCCGGTCTCCTCGGCCGCCTGCTTGACTCCCGAGATGTTGGCCGACACCTCGCGGGTCGCGGCCGACTGCTCCTCGACCGCGCCGGAGATCGAGGTGTTCACCTCGCTGATGCGCGAAATCACCCGGGCGAACTCCTGGATGGTCGCCGCCGTGGTCTTGGTCGAGTCCTGGATGCCGCGGATCTGGTTCTCGATCTCCTCGGTCGCCTTGCCGGTCTGGCTGGCCAGTGTCTTCACCTCGGAGGCGACGACGCTGAAGCCCTTGCCGGCCTCGCCGGCGCGCGCCGCCTCGATGGTCGCGTTGAGCGCCAGCAGGTTGGTCTGCGCGGCGATCTGGGCGATCATCTTGGTCACCTCGCCGACCTTGTCGGCGGCCTGGACCAGCTCGGTCACCAGCTTGTCGGACTTCTGCGCCTCGGCCACGGCGAAGTCGATCATCCGGGTCGCCTCGGTGAGCTGGCGCGCGATTTCGCCGGCCGAGGCGGAGAGCTCCTCCGACGCCACCGCCATGGTGGTCGACTGGTTGGTGGTCTGCTCGGCCGCGGCGGCGAGCGACTGCGCCTCGTGCTGCATCTCGCCGGCCGAGGCGGCGACGGTGCCGACCAGGGACTTGACGGTCTGCTCGAACGTGTCGGCGAGCGCGGCGTTCTCGGCCTTGCGCTTCGACAGGTCGGTGGCGAACTTCACCACCTTGTAGACGCGGCCGTTCATGTCGAAGATCGGGTTGTAGGAGGCCTCGATCCAGACCTCCTTGCCGCCCTTGCCGATGCGGCGATACTGGCGGGCCTGGAACTCGCCGCGGTTGAGCGCCTCCCAGAACCGCTTGTAGTCGGGGCTCTCCCGCTCGGCGGGGGCGACGAACATGCTGTGCTTTTTGCCCTGGATCTCGGCGAGCGTGTAGCCGAGCACGGCGAGGAAGTTCTCGTTCGCCGTGATGATGGTGCCGTCGAGGTCGAACTCGATCACGGCCTGCGAGCGGCCGATCGCGTTTACCTTGCCGAGCAGATCGGCGTTGGCGAGCTTCTGCGCCGTGATGTCGGTGGCGAACTTCACCACCTTGAACGGCTTGCCGCGGGCGTTCAGCACCGGATTGTAGGAGGCCTCGATCCACACCTCCTTGCCGCCCTTGCCGAGCCGCTTGAACTGCGCCCGCTCGAACTCGCCGCGATTGAGCTTGTCCCAGAACTCCCGATAGGCCGGGCTTTCGGCATGCTGCGGATCGACGAACATGCGGTGATGCTTGCCGCGGATCTCGTCGAGCGAATAGCCCATCGCGTCGAGGAAGTTCTTGTTCGCCGTGACGATGGTGCCGTCCATCTGGAACTCGATGACGGCCTGGGACCGGTCGAGGGCGGCCAGGGTCGCGGCAGGCGACTTCCGGAAGAACAGCGAACGCATCTCGGCTCCTTGGGGCTTGCATACAAAGTGGCGACGACGATGCCGGTCCAATCTTACTAAACGTTGAAGCAGTTCGAGGGATTCCGGCAGGTCGGAAGCATTTCCGGGGACGATCGGTCGATGTTGAACGATTTGTGACCGTCGGCGATGACCGGATGTCGTCGCCTAGCTCCAACCGACTAAGCGGATCGCCTTCACGATGCTGACGAAAGCTGGGCGGTTGCGCACGAGATTCACCGCACTTGCGCCATGCGCACAAGGTCGTCGGCTCGTCGGAGAGGATGGGTCGCCCGGCGCAGCCGGCTTCACTCGCGCTCGATCGCCACCACCCGGCCACGCTCGACCGCGAGCGACAGGCGGCCGTGCTTGAGCGCGAGCGCCTTCTCGCCGAACAACTCGCGCCGCCAGCCCTTGAGCGCCCGCACGTCGGCCTCGTCGTCGGCCGCGATGTGCTCGAGATCGTCCACCGTCGCGATCACCTTGGCGGCGACGCCGTGGCGCTCGGCCGTCATGCGCAACAGCACCTTCAGGAGTTCCACCGTGGCGCTGCCGTTCGCCATCGGCCGGTGGCGCTCGATCGGCGGCAGTGTCTTGGGATCGCGCGCGACGCCGGCCTTGATCGCTTCGAGAATGTCCTGGCCCCAGCGCGAGCGCTCGAAGCCCTTGGGCAGCGAGCGCAGCGAGGCGAGCCGCTCGGCCGTCGTCGGCGCCTGCAGGGCGATCTCGCCGATGACGTCGTCCTTGAGCACGCGGCCGCGCGGCACGTCGCGGGCCTGCGCCTCGCGCTCGCGCCACGCCGCGACCTCGATCAGGACGGCGAGCTCCTTGGGTTTTCGCACCCGGCTCTTCAGCCGTTCCCATGCGGTCTCCGGATCGGACCGGTAGGTCGACGGCGAGGTGAGGATCTCCATCTCCTCGTCGACCCAGTTGGTGCGGCCGCGCTTGGCGAGATCGTCCGACAGCGCCAGATAGACGTCGCGCAGATGGGTGACGTCCGACACGGCGTAGTAGGTCTGGGCGGGCGTCAGCGGCCGGCGCGACCAGTCGGTGAAGCGGTGCGACTTGTCGAGATTGTCGCCGGTGATGCGCTGCACGAGCTGGTCGTAGGAGATCGCGTCGCCGTAGCCCAGCACCATGGCGGCGACCTGGGTGTCGAAGATCGGAGTCGGGATCAGCGACGCCATGTGCCAGACGATCTCGATGTCCTGGCGGGCGGCGTGGAAGACCTTGAGAACCTTGTCGTCGGCCATGAGGGCCCAGAACGGGGAGAGGTCGATGCCCTCGGCGAGCGTGTCGATCACCACGGCCTCGTCGCGGCTCGCCATCTGGGCGACGCACAGCAGCGGGTAGTAGGTGCTCTCGCGCAGGAACTCGGTGTCGACCGTCACGAACGGGTGCGTCGCCATGCGGTCGCAGACGGCGGCGAGCGCCTCGGTGGTGGTGATCGGCTCCAGGGCCGGAAGATCGACGGGCTCGCCGACGGCCCGGACGGTTCGCGTACGCAACGGATCCTCGATCAGCATCGAACGGGGCGGCTTCTGCCAGCGCTGCGTCGGACAGGACGACGTCGGACAGGACTGCGTCTGACGCAGAGGCCGCGGCCGCCGAATAGGCGATGAAACAGAAGGGTCATGGGCTGAAGGCCATTTTTACGAATCCTAGCGCGCCGCGGCGCGCAGGTCGAGCCGGGACCGGCCGACCCGTCGGAAAATCAAGGATTTTCCTTCGCCGGCGGTATCCCGACCCGGTCCTCCCGGCGGGTTATCCACCACGGGAGCGCCGGCACGGCTCAGGCCGCGACGGCATGCTCGTAGATGTCCTCTTCTTGGGCATTGTGGATGCGCACCAGGGCCTCGATCGATTCGATCACCCGCTGGGCGTCGCGCACCAGGTAGCGGTCGACGTCCTCGGGGGCGAGGTCGGCGGCGAGCCGGCCGAGCAGGCGGGCGAGGTGCTGGATCTCGCGATGTGCCCGGCTCATCGCCGAGAGACCGTGGCTGTCGGCGAGATAGCGGGTGAGGGACGGGTAGACCTCGGTCTCGTCGTCGCGCTCGTGCGCCACCACCTCGTGGGCGACCAGCCGGTCGGCCTCGCGGACCAGCCGCACCGCCTCCTCGGGGCCGGCGTCGTCGAGCGCGTCGGCGATGCCGCGCAGCGCGTCGAGGCTGCGCTCCAGCCGGGCGTGGTCCTCGCGCAGATCCTGGGCCGCCGTCGAGGACAGGGTGCGCAGCCGGCGGGCGGCGCCGCGGCCGGGGCCGAGCGCCCGCAGGGCGTTGAGGATCACGGCGACGTCGATCGCCTCCTGGGTGAGGGCGCCGGCGACCGGCGTCAGATAGCCGAACGCGGCCGCCACCATGGCGACGGCGGACAGCGCCATGCCGACCACGATGCTCTGGACGGCGATTCGCCGGGCCCGGCGCGCCACCGTCACGGCCTGGGCGACGCGGTCGAGCCGGTCGACCAGGATCACCACGTCGGCCGCCTCCGACGAGGCCGAGGCGCCACGCGCGCCCATGGCGATGCCGACGCCGGCGGCCGCGAGCGCCGGGGCGTCGTTGATGCCGTCGCCGACCATCAGGGTGGGGGCGAGGCGCTGCTCGGTGGCGACCGCGTCGACCTTGTCGGAGGGCGAGCGGTCGGCCAGCACGGCGTCGAGGTCGAGCGCCGCCCCGATCGTCTCGGCCGCGTCGGCGCGGTCGCCCGTCACCATCATGATGCGGCGGATGCCGGCGCCGCGCAGGAGCTGGATGGCGCGCGGCGTCTCCTTGCGCAGCTCGTCGGCGAGCAGAAGCGCGCCGGCGGGTTTGCCGTCGACGGTGACGAAGACGGCGAGCGCCGAGCGCCAGGAGGCGCGGCGCAGCGCCCGCGTCGCCCAGTCGGGCAGCCGCGCGGGGCCGAACGCCATCGCCTGCGAGCCGACGCAGACGGCGCGGCCGCCGACCCGGCCTTCGAGGCCGGAGCCCATCGCCTCGCGCACCTCGGTCGGCATCGCCAGCGCGAGATCCTGGGCCGCCGCGGCGGCCACGATGGCGCCGGCGACGACGTGGTGCGAGGCCTGCTCGAGCGAGGCTGCGAGCCGCAGCACCTCGGCGGCGCTCTCGCCCGGCGCGGTCTCGATCGCCACCAGCCGAGCACCGCCCACCGTCAGCGTGCCGGTCTTGTCGAACATCACCGTGGTGGTAGCGGCGAGCGCCTCCAGGGCGCCGCCACCCTTCACGAGCACGCCGTGGCGGGCCGCCTGCGACACGCCGGCGATGAAGGCGACGGGGGCGGCCAAGATGAGCGGGCAGGGGGTCGAGGCGACCAGCACGGCGAGCGCCCGGATCGGGTCGCCGGACAGCGCCCAGGCGAGGCCGGCGAGCGCCAGCGTCGCCGGCAGGAGCAGGAGGGCGTAGCGGTCGGCGATGCGGATGAACGGCGCCTTGGCGGTCTGCGCCGCCGTGACGAGACGGACGATCCCGGCATAGGTGCTCTCGCCGGCGGTCGCCCGGGCGCGCATCTCGAAGGTCTCGCCGACATTGACGGTGCCGCTGCGGATCTCCTCGCCGGCCCGGCGAGTCACAGGGAGCGCCTCGCCGGTGAGCGCCGATTCGTCGATCGCCGCGGCCGTGCCGGTCACGGTGCCGTCGACCGGCACCACCTCGCCGGCCCGCACCACGAGGACGTCGCCGATCGCCACCGAATCGATCGGGATGTCCGCGACGACGTCGCCGGCGCGGCGATGGGCGAGCCGCGGCGCCCGGTCGACCAGGGCGCGCAGATCGCGCTCGGCGCGCGCGACCGCGATGTCCTCCAGCACGTTGCCGCCCGTGTACATGATGGCGACGACCACGCCGGCGAGCGGCTCGCCGAAGACGAGCGCGGCGCTCATCGACACGAAGGCGACCGCGTCGACGCCCATGCGGCCGGCGGCGAGCGCCCGCACGATCGAGACCGCCAGCGCGATCACCACGGGCAGCGTCCCGGCGAACCACGACCAGTGGGCGACGCCGGGCGCGCCGGCCGCCCACGCCGCGAGGCCGACGACGAGGCCGGTCGAGGCGGTCGCGACCAGCCCGTATCGTTCGATCGTCTCGCGCATGGGATCCTCGGCGATGTGTCCGGCGTGGAAATCGGGGTTCGCCGGAACCGCTAGCATCGCCTGGAAGTATTTGGAAGTACGGTCTTTTCCGGGCCGTGGCCGCGACTGCGAGGCATTCGCGGCGCGGTCGCCTCAGCTCGCCTCGGGCGGATCCGGTGCGGTCGTCTCGCCGGAGCGGAGGCAGCGCGCGACCAGCGCCTTGAGCGCCTTGAGGTCCAAGGGCTTGCGCAACCCGGCCGTGGCGCCGAGCGCGACCGCCATCTCCAGGAAGTCCGGCGACGGCACGCCGGGCCACGACCGCCGTTCCGCCGAGATCGCCACCACGGGCAGATCGGGCGCGCGCTCCTTGACGGCGCGCAGCGTCTCGAAGCCGTCCATCTCGGGCATGAACACGTCGCAGATCACGAGATCGTAGCGTGCGGCCTCGAGGCTCACCAGCGCGGCGCGTCCGCTCGCGGCCGCCGAAACGGTGTGTCCGGCCTCTTCCAGGGCGCGACCGAGCACGACCCGGAGAAGCTCGTCGTCGTCGACCACCAGGATGTGTGCCATGGCGAGAGAGTCTCGCTGGGTCATACCGGTCGTGCAGCGGGTGCCGGATCTATGGTACACGGCGGAGAGTATACAGTCCGACACGATAAAGCCGCGCCCGGTGGCGACAAGCTCGCGTCTTTCCGGATGTCCACGATAATACAAGTCCGATGAAGTCCTTCGGCCCACACCATCCCGCCCCGCCACAGCGTGCGATGGGCGCCACCCCGCTCGATGGCCTGCCGGCCGACGCGCCGGCCGACGCGCGCGACGCGCTGCTGCGCTCCTGCCTCGAGGCGGCGCCGGTCGGCATCGCCATGTTCGATCGCGAGATGCGCTGCCTCGCCGCGAGCCGCCGTTTCCAGGAGATCCATGGCATCACCGGCGAGGCGCTGGTCGGCCGTTACCACGACGACGTGTTCGCGACCGTCCCGCGGCGCTGGCGCGAGGCGCATGCGCGCTGCCTCGGCGGCGCCACCGAGCGCTGCGATGCCGATCGTTACGAGGTGCCGGGTCGTCCACCGGTCTGGATCCGCTGGGAGATCCGCCCGTGGCACGAGCCGGGGGGCGCCATCGGCGGCATCGTGCTGTTCACCGAGGACGTCACCGACACGATGGTGCGCGAGGCCGAGCTGCGGCGCTGGGCCGACACGTTCGAGAACGCCGCCTTCGGCATCACGGTGACGGATGCGTCGACCAACACGATCGCCTTCGCCAACAAGGCGCGCGCCGCGATGGTGGGGCTCGACGTCGCCGAGGTCTGCGGGTCGCACGTGCTCGACGGCTATCCGGACGAGGAGCGCGCCCGCATCGCCGCCCTGCTGGCCGAGGGCGACCGCACCGGCCGGGTGATCTTCGACACGGTCTTTCTGCACCGCGACGGCGCGACGCTGCCGGTGCAGCTCGACATCACCAGCGTGCGCAACGCCGACGGCAGCGTGCGCTACCGGATCGCCACCGCGCTCGACATCACCGACCGGCAGCTCGCCGAGCGGGCCCGCCGGGAGAGCGAGGCCGAGGCGCGCCGCTACGGCGACCTCCTGCGCACCATGATCGACACGATGGCGGAAGCCGTCCTGATGATCGACGCGGACGGGCGCACGCTGTTCGCCAACAAGGCGTGCCGGGCGATGTTCGGCGATCGTGACGACATCGGCTCGCCGGCCTGGCAGACGGTCTATCGCCGCTTCCGGCCCGACGGCACGACGCCGTATCCGGCCGAGGAGACGCCGATCTCGCGCGCCCGCCGGGGCGAGAGCTTCGACGACCTCGAGATGATCTGCCGGCGCACCACCGGCGAGCGGGAACTCCACATCGTGGCGAGCGGCCGCTCGATCCGCAACGACGCCGGGCGGCACGAGGCCGCCGTCATCGTCTATCGTGACGTCTCCGAGCTGTTCGAGAAGACGGTCGCGGCGCAGCGCAGCGCCGAGCTGTTCGAGAAGACCATCGCGTCGATTCCGGACGCCTTCCTGGTCACCGACGAGAACCGCAACTTCCTGCACCTCAACCCGGCCTGCAAGACGCTGCTCGGCATCGACGGGTCGCAGTCGCTCGACGACTGGGAGCGCTCTTACGCGATCTTCCAGCCGGACGGCACGACCGAGGTGCCGCACGACGAGCGGCCGCTGCGCCGGGTGCTGCGCGGCGAGCCGATCGACGCCACCGAGCTGGTGCTGCGCGAGGTGGCGACCGGGCGCGATCTCGCGCTGTCGCTGACGGCGCGGCCGATCCTGGACGGCGACGGGGCGGTGCGCGGCGCCGTGCTGCTCTATCACGACCTGTCGAAGTCGAAGCACATCGAGCGGCAGCTCCGCCAGGGCCAGAAGATGGACGCCATCGGCCAGCTGACCGGCGGCGTCGCGCACGACTTCAACAACATCCTCACCGCCATCACCTGCACGATCGAAATCCTCGCCAAGGGCGTCGCCGACCGGCCGCATCTCGCCACCATCGCGCGGATCATCGACCAGGCGGCGCGGCGCGGCGCCGATCTCACCCGCCAGCTCCTCGCCTTCGCGCGCCGGCAGCCGCTCGATCCGCGACCGACCGACATCAACGGCCTGATGTCCGACACGGCGCGTCTGTTGCGACCGACGCTCGGCGAGCACATCGAGCTCGCGACCTCGCTCGCCGACGGGTTGTGGCCCGCCATGGTCGATGCCTCGCAGCTCTCCACCGCGGTGATCAACCTGGCGGTGAACTCGCGCGACGCCATGCCGGACGGCGGCAAGCTCACCATCGAGACCGCCAACGTGACGCTCGACGAGACCTATGCCGAGACCAATCCGGACGCGCGGCCCGGCGACTTCGTGATGATCGCCGTCTCCGACACCGGCTCCGGCATCCCCAAGGCGATCCGCGACAAGGTGTTCGAGCCGTTCTTCACCACCAAGGACGTCGGCCGCGGCACCGGGCTGGGCCTGAGCATGGTCTACGGCTTCATCCGCCAGTCGGGCGGTCACGTGAAGCTCTACAGCGAGGAGGGGCAGGGCACCTCGATCAAGCTCTATCTGCCGCGCATCGTCGAGAGCGAGGAGGGCGACGAGGATGCGCCCGCAGTCGACACCATGACGGGCGGCGACGAGACGATCCTGGTGGTCGAGGACGACGATCTCGTCCGCCGTAACGTGATCACGCTGCTGGAGGATCTCGGCTACACGGCCTTCGCGGCGCGCAGCGGGCCGGAGGCGCTGAAGCTGCTCGACGAGGGCAAGGAGTTCGCGCTCCTGTTCACCGACGTGATCATGCCGGGCGGCATGAACGGCCGCGAGCTCGCCGCCGAGGTCTTGCGTCGGCGGCCGGACGTGAAGGTGCTCTACACGTCCGGCTATGCCGAGGACGCGATCGTCCACCACGGCCGGCTCGATCCCGACGTGACGCTCTTGAACAAGCCGTACCGCAAGGCCGATCTCGCCCGGAAGGTGCGCGAGGCTCTGGCCGGCCCGGCCGTCCCGGGCGCCGCCGCCCGCAAGAAGCGCCGCCGCACCACCAACCACCCGCCGGCCGAGTAGGCGTTCTCGCCTCTCGTCCGAATCTCCTCGGCGGATCGATTTGCTGGTCATTCCGAGGCGGCGCACAGCGCCGAACCCGGAATCCAGCCGAGTGTTCGGTGCTTGCCGCTGGATTCCGGGTTCGCGCCTTCGGCGCGCACCGGAATGACGGAGTTCGGACCTACCGCCCGCGCACCTTCGGCAGGAAGATGAACGGCCAGGGCGACGGCATCGGGCCGACCGGAACCTCGATCACGGTCGGGACGTCGCGCCGCGCAAAGCTGCGCTTCAGTGCCGCGTTCAGCTCCTCCGGCGTGCGGGCCCGCTCGGCGGCGGCGCCGAACGATTGGGCGAACTTGACGAAGTCCGGATTGGCGAGGTCGCAGGCGATCAGCCGGTTGCCGTAGCTCTCCTCCTGGATGCGCCGGACATTGCCGAAGGCGCCGTCGGCGAACACCACGGCGACCAGCGGGATCCGGTGCCGCATCGCGGTCGCGAGCTCGTTCGCCGTGTACATGAAGCCGCCGTCGCCGTTGATCGACAGCACGGCCCGGTCGCGGCAGGCGTCGGCGGCGCCGAGCGCGGTCGCAAAACCCCAGCCGAGGTTGTCCTGGTAGCCCGGCGAGAGAAACGTGCGCGGCGTGTAGACCGGCATGGCGAGCCGGGCCGCGAAGCCGATCTGGGTCACCTCGTCGACGAAGATGCCGTCGTCCGGCAGCGCCGCGCGGATCGCCTCCAGGAAGGCGAGCTGCGGCTGCAGCACCGAGAGCTTTTCGCGCAGCTTCGCCTGGTGCTCCTCCATCTCGGCGCGGCGTGACGCCCGGGCGCGGTTGTGGCCCGGCACGAGGTCGATCAGCCGGCGCAGGATCGCCGCCGCGTCGCCGACGAGCGCCACGGCCGGGTCGGTGTGGCGGGTGGTCTCGGCCGCCTCGGCGTTGACGTGGACGATCTTCAGGTCGTCGTCGACGCCCCAGTCGCGGACCGGGAAGAACAGCCGGGTGCCGACCGCCAGCACCACGTCGGCCTCGGCCCACAAGTCGTGGGCGAGCGGGTGCGTGACGCTGAGCGGATCGCGGCTGGTGAGGATGCCGCGGCCGCGCCGAAAGCCGGACCCCACCGGCGCCTGCAGCATGGCGGAGAGCGTCGCGACCTCCGCGGCCGCGCCGTGGGCGCCGCCGCCCACCATGATCAGCGGGTTCTTGGCCGCGCCGAGCAGCTTCGCCGCCGCGCGCAGCGCGTCCTCGTCGAGCTCGGGCGCCGGCGGCGGCGCGGGCGGCGCCACCGGGGGCAGGGCGGCGCGGCGGCCCCACACGTCCATGGCGCATTCGAGCAGCGCCGGCCCTGGCCGCCCGGTCGCCATCGCCCGGATCGCGGCGGCGACGAAGGGCGCGGCCTCCTCGGGCGCGCGGATGCGGGCCGTGTGGTCGGCGAGGCGGGCGACGATGCCGCTCTGGTCGCGAATCTCGTGCAGATGCCCGCGGCAAAGGCCGATCTCGGCCTCGGGGATCTGGCCGATCAGCCCGAGCACCGGCGCGTTCATCGAGTAGGCGGTGAGGATCGCGGCGCCGGCGTTGAGGAGGCCCGGTCCCGGCACCACGGCGAAGGTCTGCGGCCGGCCGGTCGCGAGCGCGGCGCCCAGCGCCATGTAGGCGGCCGCCTGCTCGTGACGCGCATGCACGGTGCGAATGCGCTCGGCGTTGCGGAACAGCGCGTCGAACAACGGGTCGTTGTGCACGCCGGGCACCGCATAGAGCGTGTCGATGCCGTGCGCCAGCAGCGCCGCGACGGCCGCGTCGGCCGTGGTCGAAAGGTCCATGGTCGCCTCGATGCTCGCGTCCCGGGGATGGCGGCCGTATAGCCGAAGCCGGCGAGGCTGTCGCGGGGCGCGAACGGCGTCGCCGGAGGGCCGGTTTCGGAGGGCGGGCGGGCCGTCCCCGCGGCTTGACAAGCCCGCGCGACGCGTGCGCTTGTGCGCCCCGAATTCACCGGGCCGAGCGCCTCGCGCCGGCCGTATGCCTCGATGGACCGCCATGCATCGCTATCGGACTCACACCTGCGGCGCGCTGCGCGCCGGCGACGTCGGCGCCACGGCCCGCCTGTCGGGCTGGTGTCACCGCATTCGCGACCACGGCGGCGTGCTGTTCATCGACCTGCGCGACCATTACGGCCTCACCCAGGTGGTGGTCGATCCCGACTCGCCGGGCTTCGCCACGGCCGAGAAGGTGCGCTCCGAATGGGTGATCCGGGTCGACGGGCTGGTGCGCAACCGCCCGGCCGGCACCGAGAACCCGGACCTGCCGACCGGGCAGGTCGAGGTCTATGCACGCGAGATCGAGGTGCTCGGCCCCGCCGCCGAGCTGCCCATGCCGGTGTTTGGCGATCAGGAGTATCCGGAGGACATAAGGCTCCGCTATCGCTTCCTCGATCTGCGCCGCGAACGGCTCCACAAGAACATCATGCTGCGCGGGCAGATCATCGACAGTTTGCGCCGGCGCATGAAGGAGCAGGGCTTCTTCGAGTTCCAGACGCCGATCCTCACGGCGTCGAGCCCCGAGGGCGCGCGCGACTTTCTCGTTCCGTCGCGCATCCATCCCGGCAAGTTCTACGCGCTGCCGCAGGCGCCGCAGCAGTTCAAGCAGCTCATCATGGTGTCGGGCTTCGATCGCTACTTCCAGATCGCGCCCTGCTTCCGTGACGAGGACGCGCGCGCCGACCGCTCGCCCGGCGAGTTCTACCAGCTCGATCTCGAGATGAGCTTCGTCACCCAGCAGGACGTGTTCGACGCCGTCGAGCCGGTTCTGCGCGGCGTGTTCGAGGAGTTCGGCAACGGCAAGCGCGTCACCCCGAAGTTCCCGCTGATCCCGTTCGCCGAGGCGATGACGAAGTACGGCTCCGACAAGCCGGATCTGCGCAACCCGATCGAGATGGCCGACGTCTCCGAGCATTTTCGCGGGTCGGGCTTCAAGGTGTTCGCCAACATCCTGGCGAACGATCCTGCCGCCCAGGTGTGGGCGATTCCCGCGCCGACCGGCGGCAACCGCGCCTTCTGCGACCGCATGAACGACTGGGCCAAGGGCGAGGGCCAGCCCGGCCTCGGCTACATCTTCTGGCGCGAGAACGAGGAGGGCGGCGCCGGTCCGCTCGCCAAGAACATCGGGCCCGAGCGCACCACCGCGATCCGCGACCAGCTCGGCCTGAAGGTCGGCGACGCCGTGTTCTTCGTCGCCGGCAAGCCGAAGGACTTCGTCAAGTTCGCCGGCCTCGCCCGCACCAAGGCCGGCGAGGATCTGGGGCTCGTCGACAAGGACCAGTTCGCGCTCTGCTGGATCGTCGACTTCCCGATGTACGAGTGGAACGAGGAGGAGAAGAAGATCGACTTCTCCCACAACCCGTTCTCGATGCCGAACATGCCCGTGGACGAGTTCCTGGCGCTCGAGCCGGGCGACAGCGAGAAGATCCTCGGCATGAAGGCGATCCAGTACGACATCGTCTGCAACGGCATCGAATTGTCGTCGGGCGCCATCCGGAACCACCGGCCGGACGTGATGAAGAAGGCGTTCGCGATCGCCGGCTACGGCGAGGACGTGCTGGAGCAAAAGTTCGGCGGCATGCTGCGCGCGCTCTCCCTCGGCGCGCCCCCGCACGGCGGCATCGCGCCGGGCGTCGACCGTATCGTCATGCTGTTGGCGGGGGAGGAGAACCTGCGCGAGGTCGTCCTCTTCCCGATGAACCAGCGCGCCGAGGATCTTCTGATGGGGGCGCCCTCCGAGGTGACGCCCAAGCAGCTCCGCGAGCTGCACATCCGCCTCAACCTGCCGCAGAAGTGAGGCGCTGTCTTGCCCTCTCCCTGAGGGAGAGGGTCGGTCGCGAGCGCCGCTCGCGGCCGGGGTGAGGGTTTACGGAGCCGGTTGGCTGGCCTCGGTACCCCCTCACCCGGTTCGCCTTGTCGGCGAACCGACCTCTCCCCGCAGGGGAGAGGTGAAGTGGAGATGGGCGTGTCGTCACTGCGTGTTCATGTCGCCATCACCTGGCGGCGCACGGCCGCCACCCCGCCCTGCCGAAAAATCCCTTGATCCCCGCGGGCGGGGTGCTTATGTCACCGCCATGCCGCTGACCTTGGTCCGAGCGACCGATCGGCGGCTTTCGTTTGTTCGCAGTCACGTGCCCGGTGCCGTTGCGGCGTCCGCGGGCAGCATTCCCCATCATCACCGTCGAACCCGGGAGGACGACATGCGTCACAGCGCCCTCTTGCGATCGGGGACGGGCCTGGAGCGTCCAGGCGCGGTCCGCGACGTCGCCCAGCACGAGATCCCGACCGCTCCGGCGGCCGACGAGGATCGGGGCAACGACGCGCGGCTCGACCATTTCGTCGTGCGCCACGGCGTGCGTTGTGCCGGCGCCCACCTGATCATCGACATCTACGACGGCGAGCGGCTCGACGAGATCGAGCACATCGAGCGCACGCTGCGGCGCTGCATCGACGCCGCCGGGGCGACGCTCCTGCACATCCATCTGCACGCCTTCCAGCCGAACGGCGTGTCGGGCGTCGCCGTGCTGGCCGAGAGCCATATCTCGATCCACACCTGGCCGGAGGCCGGCTACGCCGCGCTCGACGTGTTCATGTGCGGCGAGGCGGCGCCCGAGGCCTGCGTGCCGATCCTGCGCGAGGCCTTCGCGGCCAAGCGCGTCGCGGTGAGCGAGCTCTTGCGCGGGCAGGGCGTGTAGCCACGGAGCCCGCGGATCTAGCACTGAGCCGTCATGGCCGGGCTCGTCCCGGCCATCCACGCCGTGCCGCGGCGCAGAGACGTGGATGCCCGGCACGAGGCCGGGCATGACGACGGAGAGGCCGTCCGTGCCGCGGCGGCCGCGGAGTCATTCGACATGTCCGACAAGCCCTGGATCCCCGAGACCCTGTTCGACGACCTCGGCTTCCGCATGACCTATGCGGCCGAGCGGGTGCTGTTCGAGGAGCGCACCGCGCACCAGGATCTCGTGCTGTTCGAGCACAAGACCTTCGGCAAGATGCTGATGCTCGACGGGGCGACCCAGGTCACCACGCGGGACGAGTTCGTCTACCACGAGATGATGAGTCACGTGCCGATCTTGGCGCACGGCCGGGCGACGCGGGTGCTGATCGTCGGCGGCGGCGACTGCGGCATCGCCGAGGAAGTGCTCAAGCACAAGGGCGTCGAGCGGCTGGTGCAGGTCGAGATCGACGCCTCGGTGGTCGAGTTCGCGAAAACGCACTTTCCCGAGTTCACCGGTCCGGTGCTCGCCGATCCGCGGTTCCGTCTCGTCATCGCCGACGGCATGGACTTCGTCGCCACCAGCGAGGAGCGGTTCGACGTCGTCATCGTCGATTCGACCGACCCGCAGGGGCCGGGCGCCGTGCTGTTCACGCGCGAATTCTACGCCGGCTGCAAGCGCGTGATGACGCCGGGCGCCGTGTTGGTGACCCAAAACGGCGTGCCGTTCTTCCAGCCCGACGAGCTGAAAGCCTCGATCGGCCACTTCCGCAGCCTGTTCGCGGACGGGAGCTGCTACATCGCTGCGATCCCGACCTATGTGGGCGGCCACATGGCGATGGGCTTCGCCACCGACGATCCGGCCTTGCGGCAGACCGCGCCCGCGGAGCTCGAGCGGCGCTGGATCGCGGCCGGGCGGTTCGCGACGCGCTACTGGACGCCCGAGGTGCAGCGCGCCGCCTTCGCGTTGCCGCGCTTCATCGCCGACGTGGTCGCGGCCGCCTGAGGTCGGCCCGGTGCCGACCGCCGCGGTTCCGCCCCGCCGATTCCAAAAAAGCCACAAAGATCCGTAGACCACGGAGCACGGGAACCCTCAGGAGGAATGGTGATGCTCAAGACCCTCGGTGCCGCTGCTCTCGTCGCGCTCACGATCGCGCCGTCCGGCCCGGCGGCCGCGCAGGACGCGCTCACCGGAGGCCTCCTGGGCGGCGCGGCCGGCGCCATCATCGGCGGCGCGGCGACCGGCCGGGCCGGCGGCGCCATCGCGGGGGGGCTCATCGGAGGCGCGGCGGGCGCCATCATCGGCGCCCAGGCCGAGCAGCGCCGCGGCGGCTTCTACTGGTACGAAGGGCGCTGCTACCAGGCGGTGCCGGGCGGCTATCAGCGCGTCCAGCGCCAGTACTGCTATTGATCCCGTCTTCATCGAGCGAGTGCGCGGGCGTTCAGAACGGCCCGCGCCGCGATCGGCGGACCGGCACGGGTGGCGACAACACGGCGCCGGCGCGAGATTGCACCTCGGGCGGTACCGCGTAGTCTCTGACCAGGGCGTGCGGGTCGCGCAGGCCGCAGGCTTCGCGCTGCACCATCAGCATCCACAAAGCATGGGCGGCGGTGTCGACCAGCACGGCCCGGCTCGGCCGCGCGTCGCCTGCGCCACCGAGCGCCGCGTCGTGCGCCCGTAACGCCGCCAGCGCCTGCTCCAGCCCGCGCCCGAGCCGGCCGAGCGCCGAGGCTTTCTCGGCCATCAGCTCGACGCCGAGCAGGTCTGTCGGGGTCCGGTCGCGTGGTGATTTCGCCATGCCGTCGATCTGCGCTGCGCCGGTGGCGCGAATACGGCAAGGCTCCGCCCCGCTCGCATGGACCGCCTTGTCCGTCCGACGTCGGCGGTCGGGACGACGGGCTTCGAAAGCCGACAGATCGACCGAGAGACGATCACCGCCGGCAGGGATGCGACGATGCAAGCGGAAAAGACCGTCTACGGAGTTTCGGCAAGGGCGTTCTTCGTCGTCTGGCTGGCGGGGCTCGTGGGGGCTGCCGCCGTCATTCCCTATGCGTTCACGCTGCACGGCAAGGTGTCCGAGCACGCGCCCATGTCCCCTCTGTGGCTGGCTTCGATGTCGCTCGCCCAGAGCGCCGTCTCGTTGGCGATCGCGACGTTCGTCGGCCTCAGGCTTCTCGGGCCGGCCGGCTACGAACTGATTCCCACCCGGCCTTATGCGCGGCTCTCCATCCTCCTCGGGGTCGGCGTTGCCGGCGCGATCGTCGTGGCGGAAGCCTCGTTCGTTCATTTCTCGTCGTACACCGGGCTTCCCGGCGTCGCGGTGCCGGCCGTATGGCAAGGGCTTCTCGCATCCCTTTACGGCGGGATAACCGAGGAGATTCTGTCGAGACTATTTGTCATGACGCTGGTCGCGTGGGCGGTCGGCCGTCTGTTCGGGCGCTCCCCACGTTCGGCACCGGTCGCACGATCGGCCATTCTCGTCTCGGCGCTGCTCTTCGGCATCGGTCATCTGCCGGCGCTGGCGCAATCGGGTTCACTCTCCGCGATCGTGGTCGTCCGCACGGTCTGCCTCAATGCCATGGGGGGCGTGGTCTTCGGCTGGCTCTACTGGCGGCGCGGATTGGTGGCGGCCATGCTCGCGCATCTGACCGCCGATCTCGTCCTGCACGTCATCGTGCCGACGGTCGTCGGCTCCCTGGAGAGCCGCTAGGGAACCGCATGTCGTGGCGCCGGCGTCGCACCGACCGCGCCGCCGAGGCGGAGCGCGATCGAGCGCCCTGAAGAGCGACCGGGAGAGCGATCAGAACATCGCCAGATAGCGCAGCAGCGACAGGACGCCGATGACGATGACGACGATCCGGGCGATCTGCTTCGCCCGGCCGTCGATCGGCAGCATGCCGATCAGGTAGAGGATCAGAAGGATGACCACGAAGGTGATGAGGACGCTGATCAAGGTGGCCATCGGGGCTCCCGTTCGTGCGAAGGTTGCGGTCTCGGCCGGGTGGCGCCCGGCGCGCGATGACGCCGCGGGTACGGCGGCGAGCGGGGCATCCCGCTCTCGTTACCTCAACGGCGCGCCGGGACGGTAAGTTCCCGCCCTGATCCGCCCCGGCCCGAGAGCCCCGGCATGGCCGGGTTGCCGCCGCGATACCGTCTGCTAGAACCTCGGAAAATCCGGGCGGGGCGCGACTCAGGGCGCACGACCGCTTCCGGCTGCCGAGGAGCTTCCATGTCGGTCGACGCCGCGACGGTCCGTCGCATCGCCCATCTCGCCCGCATCGCCGTCGAGGACGCCGAGGTCGAGCACCTCCAGGGCGAGCTCAACGCCATCCTGGCCTTCGTCGAGCAGCTCTCCGAGGTGGACGTCGAAGGCGTCGAGCCGATGACCTCGGTCACTCCCATGGTGATGAAGAAGCGCGAGGACGTGGTCACCGACGGCGAGATCCCCGATCTCGTGGTCAGGAACGCGCCGGAGACCCAGGACCACTTCTTCCTGGTTCCCAAGGTGGTGGAGTGAGCGGGATGACGTCGTCGCACCCCAACACCCTCTCGCTCACGGAAGCCCGTGACGCGCTCAAGCGCCGCGAGCTCTCCGCGGTCGAGCTGACCAAGGCGCATCTCGACGCGATCGAGAAGGCCCGCGTGCTCAACGCCTATGTCCTGGAGACGCCCGACAAGGCGCTTGCCATGGCGAAGGCGTCCGACGAGCGGCTCGCCAAGGGCGAGGCCGGGCCGCTCGAGGGCCTGCCGCTCGGCATCAAGGACATGTTCGCGACGAAGGACGTGCGTACCACGGCCTGCGCGGCGATCCTGGAAAACTTCGTGCCGGTCTACGAGTCGACCGTGACGTCGCATCTGTGGCGCGACGGCGCCGTGATGCTGGGGAAGCTCAACAACGACGAGTTCGCCATGGGCTCGTCGAACGAGACCTCGCATTTCGGGCCGGTGATCTCGCCGTGGCGGCGCACCGGCTCCGACGCCAAGATCGTGCCCGGCGGCTCGTCGGGCGGCTCCGCCTCGGCCGTGGCGGCGAGCCTCTGCCTCGGCGCCACCGGCACCGACACGGGCGGCTCGATCCGCCAGCCGGCGGCCTTCGCCGGCATCGTCGGCGTGAAGCCGACCTACGGGCGCTGCTCGCGCTGGGGCATCGTCGCCTTCGCCTCGTCGCTCGACCAGGCCGGTCCGTTCGCCCGCACCGTGAAGGACAGCGCCGTCCTGCTGCGCTCGATGGCGGGGCACGATCCGAAGGACACCACCTCGGTCGATCTCCCGGTGCCCGACTACGAGGCGGCCGTCGGCCGCTCGGTGAAGGGCATGAAGATCGGCATCCCGAAGGAGTACCGGGTCGCCGGCATGCCGGACGAGATCGAGGCGCTGTGGCGCACGGGCGCCGACTGGCTGAAGGCGGCCGGGGCCGAAATCGTCGAGGTGTCGCTGCCGCACACCAAATACGCGCTGCCCGCTTATTACATCGTGGCGCCGGCCGAGGCCTCGTCGAACCTCGCCCGCTACGACGGCGTGCGCTACGGCGTGCGCGTGCCGGGACGCGACATCGTCGACATGTACGAGAAGACCCGCGCGGCCGGCTTCGGCCCGGAGGTGCGGCGCCGCATCATGATCGGCACCTACGTCCTCTCCGCCGGCTACTACGACGCCTATTACCGGCGCGCCCAGCAGGTCCGCACCCTCATCAAGAAGGATTTCGAGGACTGCTTCGCGCAAGGGGTGTCGGCGATCCTGACGCCGGCGACGCCGTCGGCGGCCTTCGGCATCGGCGAGAAGGTCTCGGGCGACCCGGTCGAGATGTATCTGAACGACATCTTCACCGTGACCGTGAACATGGCGGGCCTGCCCGGCATCGCCGTGCCGGCCGGCCTCGACGCGCAGGGCCTGCCGCTCGGCCTCCAGCTCATCGGCCGCCCGTTCGACGAGGAGACGCTGTTCTCCCTCGCCGGCGTCATCGAGCAGGACGCCGGCCATTTCACGCCGCAGGCTTGGTGGTGAGGCGCGTGGCGCCGTCACGCGCCGTTGGGTGGGCGAAGCGAAGCGGGCTCACGTTGTCCGATGTCGCCGATGCGAACCGCGTGGGCACGGCGCGCCACGGGCGCGCCTTTGCCCACCCTACGGCTTCACCTCGCGATAGAGGTCGCCGAGCGGGATCGCGAGGTCGAAGGCGAGCAGGATGATCTCCGCGTTGCGGCCGAGCAGCCGCAGCGGCTCGGCCGGAAACGTGCCGGCCTCGTCCCGCCCGCCCGCCGGGAGAAGGCCCGCCGACAGGCGTGAGGCGAAGCCCCATCCTCCGCTCATGCCCGCGCAGACGGGCATCCAGGGGCGGCTTGTCGCATCACCCCTGGATCCCCCGCCTTCGCGGGGACGAGCGGGACAGAGGCCCGGACGAGCGCGCCGGTCACATCATCGACAATGCCGTCTACTTCGTCTCGTGGACGACCTTGCCGCCCACCATGGTCATCACCGGCTTCAGATCCTTGATCTGCGACGCCGGCACGGTGAGGTAGTCGCGGTCGAGGACGACGAGGTCGGCGTACTTGCCGGGGGCGAGCGAGCCGAGGTTGCCGTCCTGGAACAGGAAGGCGGCGTTGGAGCGGGTGTGGGCGATCAGCGCCTCCTCGCGCGTGATCGTCTCCTTCAGCACCTTGCGGCCGCCGACCATCTCGCCCGTCACGGCCCAGTGCAGGGTGTAGAACGGGTTCACCGGCGTCACCGCGGTGGCGTCGGAGCCGAGACCCCACGGAATGCCGCTGTCCTGGACGAGGCGCAGCGGCGGCATCGCATAGGTGCGGTCGCCGTGGACCTTCAGCATCAGCGCGCCCTGGACGGTCGGTCGGCTGTGCAGCTGGACGTGCATGCCGAGCCGCTTCATGCGGGCGATGTCCTGCGGCTCGAGCTGGTCGCCGTGCGACATGGTCCAGCGCAGCCCCTTGATCGGCTTGACCGCGTTGATGGCCTCGATCTCGGTGAGGAAGGCCTCGATGGTGCCGCGCAGCTGGGCATGGACGTTGAGGTGCATGCCCTTGTCGGCGACCGCCTGGGCGATGCGGCGCCACTGCGCCATGTTCTCCGGCGTCGGCGAGGCGCCGCGGGCGAGCAGATTGTCGTGCAGGGGAAAGTAGACGGTCTCGCCGTAGCCGGTGTGGTCGAGCCAGTCGTCGCCCTGGAACGGCTTCAGGCCGGCGATCACGGCGAGCGCCTTGTCGACGCCCTCGGCCGAGGTCGGCTCCTGCCAGATGTTGTAGAAGGCCCGCACCGTCATCTGCTTGCGCTCCCACACGGTGCGGAACGCCTCGAGGTGCCCGGCATTGAAGGCGCGCCCGCCCATCTCCTGGTAGGCCGTGATGCCCATTCGGTTGAGGTCGCGCATCAGGGCGCGGGCGTTCTCGACGCTTCGCTCCTTCGCCACCTCGCCGAGCCGGCCGAGCGTCCAGGCGACGGCGCCGCCGCCGTTGAGCACGCCGGTCGGCTGTCCGTTCGCGTCCTTCTCGATCTTGCCGTTGCGCGGGTCGGGTGTCTCGGCGGTGACGCCGAGGGCTTTCAGGGCGAGAGAGTTGGCGTAGATGCGGAAATAGATGACTTGGAGGACGACCGGATTGTTCGGCGCCGCCGCGTCGAGCTCCGCCTTGGTGAAGCCGCCCGGCTGATCGGTGAACTGCTCCTCCGACCAGCCGCCGAGCGATAGCACCAGCTCGCCCGGCTGCGACGCCTTCGCCTTGGCGGCGATCATCGCCAAGGCCTCCTGGCGCGACGTGATCCCGTCGAGCCGCACCTCGCGGTCCCAGTACTCGGCCGCCCGCATGTAATGGGCGTGGTTGTCGATCAGGCCGGGGATCACGGTCTTGCCGCCGAGGTCGATGACCCGGGTCTGCGGCGTCTTCAGGGCCTCGACGTCGGCCGTGCTGCCGGTCGCGACGATGCGCTCGCCGGCGATCGCCAGCGCCGGCACGATGGTGAAGCGGTCGTCGACCGTGACGATCTTGCCGTTCACCAGGATGGTGTCGGCCGTGCGGGCCGCGGCCGCCGGAGCCGAAGACGCAGCCGGGGACGCCGCGGGTGCCCCTGTCGGAGCCTGGGCGATCGCCGGGGCGGCGAGCACGGCGGTGCCGGCCAACAGGCCGACGGCGAGCACACGGGTCGCGTGACGGGGGTGCATTCGGACGTCCTCCACGATGTTGAACTTTCTTGTTGGGACGAACGATAGCGAGCGCGACCCGGCGCGACAATCGCATCCGACGCATGCGCGGGCATGCCTCGGTCGCGTTCGCGGCGGCCGTGTTGCGGCGCCGAGCCTTGAAGGGGGCGCCGACACTCTGTAACCGGAAGAGACATCGACCCCGCGCCGCCTTCTCGGGCGCGGGGACACCGGGCGGCGCCCGGCCGGGATCCCGGCCCGGCCGCTCCGGCCAGACAGACGAGGCGGACATGAACGCACCGGTGAAGACGACGAAGCTGATCAAGGGCGCGACCGGCGACTTCGAGGTGATCGTCGGCATGGAGGTCCATGCCCAGGTGACCTCGAACGCCAAGCTGTTCTCCGGTGCCTCGGCGGCTTTCGGCGGCGCACCCAACAGCCATGTCTCGCTGGTCGACGCGGCGATGCCCGGCATGCTGCCGGTGATCAACGAGGAGTGCGTCCGCCAGGCGATCCGCACCGGCCTCGGCCTCGCGGCGCAGATCAACCTCGTCTCGGTCTTCGACCGGAAGAACTACTTCTACCCGGATCTGCCGCAGGGCTACCAGATCAGCCAGTACAAGTCGCCGATCGTGGGCGAGGGCGTCGTCGTGGTCGACATGCCGGACGGCGAGACCGTGCGGGTCGGCATCGAGCGGCTGCACCTCGAGCAGGACGCCGGCAAGTCGCTGCACGACCAGCACCCGACCATGTCGTTCGTCGACCTGAACCGCTCCGGCGTCGCCCTGATGGAGATCGTCTCCAAGCCCGACATCCGCTCCGCCGAGGAGGCCAAGGCGTTCGTGGCCAAGCTGCGCACCATCATGCGCTATCTCGGCACCTGCGACGGCAACATGGAGGAGGGGAGCCTGCGCGCCGACGTCAACGTCTCGGTGCGCCGCCCCGGCGAGCCGCTCGGCACCCGCTGCGAGATCAAGAACGTCAACTCGCTGCGCTTCATCGGCCAGGCCATCGAGGTCGAGGCGCGCCGCCAGATCGAGATCATCGAGGACGGCGGCACCGTCGTGCAGGAGACCCGGCTGTTCGATCCCGGTCGTGGCGAGACCCGGTCGATGCGCAACAAGGAGGAGGCGCACGACTATCGGTATTTCCCCGACCCCGATCTGCTGCCGCTCGTCTTCGACCAGGCCTATGTCGACGCGCTCGCAGCCGCGCTGCCCGAGCTGCCCGACGCCAAGAAGGCGCGCTTCATGGCGGACTACGGCCTGTCGGCCTACGACGCCGACGTGCTGGTCGCCGAGCGGGAGACCGCCGCGTTCTACGAAAGCGTGGTCGAGACCGGCGGTGGCGCGCGGCGCGATCCGAAGCTCGCCGCCAACTGGGTGATCAACGAGCTCGCCGGCCGCCTCAACAAGGAAGGCCACGGCATCGCGGAGTCGCCGGTCTCGGCCGCGCAGCTCGGCGCCGTGCTCGACCTGATCGCCGACGGCACCATCTCGGGCAAGATCGCCAAGGATCTGTTCGAGATCGTGTGGAGCGAGGGCGGCGACCCGAAGGCGATCGTCGAGGCGCGCGGCATGAAGCAGGTCACCGACACGGGCGCGATCGCGGCCGCGATCGACGAGGTGATCGCCAGCAACCCCGACAAGGCCGCGCAGGCCAAGGAGAAGCCGGCCATGGTCGGCTGGTTCGTCGGCCAGGTGATGAAGGCCTCGGGCGGCAAGGCGAACCCGCAGACCGTCAACGCGCTCCTGAAGAGCAAGCTCGGCATCGCGTAGCCGCAACGAACGAGCCGATGCCGTGCCGCGGCGCCGCCGCCGCGGCGCGGCCGTCGCGATGCGGCGGCCACCCGGCATCCCGTCGCCGCTGTTCTCCGTCCGCCGCATCTCCTCTCGTCTCGTCCTCGCCGCCGCTTCGTCGTCGTCTCGCCGCATCGTCGCCGCGTGCGGGCGTCGGCAGGCGGTCGTTCCCTGTGCCGCCCGACCGAGCACCGAGCGCGCTCTCAGCTCGGCGTCGATGGTCTCGACCGCTCGCCGACGATCCTGCGAGAGGCGTCCGAACCCCCTCTGCGGCAGGCGTTCCGGTGCCTCGTCGAATCAGTCGCTGCTCGATTCGACGCGCGCGAGACGACGCGATGCGCTCCTCGGCACGTCGTGGCGGAGGAAATCCGCAGAATTTTTTTCGACGTGAACGAAGCGTTAGCGCGGCGCGCCGCCGCTGCTCCGCGACCGCGCGACGTCGCTTCGCCGGCGTCGTGCCGGATTCCGGAGACGTGCGAGAAACGCCCGTTTCATCGGCACAACTTTCATCGTCGCTGGAACCCGTGCCGTCGTCTTCGCGATCGCCCGCGACGATGCGCGACGCCGTGCGAGCGGCGACGACACGCTTCGCACACCTGTATCGATGGTCGCGATCGACACGGAACGCCAAGCGGAGCCGCTGATTTTTCCGTTGTGCTGTAGTAATCGAAGTGTAGTGCCCTCGATTCGCGTGGGCACGTTTCTGATAGCCATCCCACCACGGCTAGGAGGGCAGCATGCCGAAGAAAGCGACGACCGCGAAGCCGGCCGCCAAGAAGACGACGACGGCGAAGAAGACCACGACCGCCGCCGCGAAGAAGACCACCACGAAGGCCGCCGCGAAGCCGGCCGCCAAGAAGACGGCGACGGCGAAGAAGACGACCACCGCGGCGAAGAAGCCGGCGGCGGCCAAGAAGGCTCCCGCGAAGAAGAAGTGAAACCGCGGCCTCTCGGAGCCACACGCTCCGGGCAAGCCGTGGCGTTCGTCGGGGACCGGCGACAGCGGCGCGAACGAGCTTCCATCCGGCGTCGGCTTCCAGCGAAGCTTTCTCAGATGCGAAGCGCGCCTTCCGACCGCCGCCGGTCACGAACGACGAAAGAGGGCGTCGGCGAGACCGAGCCCGGCATCCACTCCACCGGCCGCGACGGCCGGACCGCGGGTGGAGCACCGGGTGGACGCAAGCGTCTCGCTCTGCTCGCGAGCGGCGATCGCCGCCGGAGCAGCCCGATCATCGGACCTCTCGCCGACGCCCCCCTCATCGTGCGACGGCCCGCAGGCCTCGAGGCCGTCGCCGGGTGATCAAGGGATCACCCGAAGCTCGGAGCCCACGACCGCGGGGGTGATCCGACGCGGCACAGCACTGCTGTTCCGGTTCCCGTCTCGGCCCTCCGGTCCCGTTCCGCGTCTCGATCTCGCGTCTTCGATCCGACCGTCGCCGCGCCGTCGTCGCGACGCTGCCTGCGGCGGGCGATCCTCGCGTGGATACGTCCAGGCTTGTCTGATCGACGGCGCGATATGCCCCGGGTCGGCGATGCGCCGACCAACGGGCCGGCGCGCGATCCGCCGCGTCGGCCGCTCAGCCCTTCAGGCAGCCGCTCATGAAGGTCCGGTAGGCCTCGCGGCCCTTGACGTTCTTGGCCGCCTTCTCCTCCTTCCACTTCCCGGCGCAGTCCTTCATGCGTTGCTGCTGCGCGCTCGTCTTTTTCGCGGCGGTGGGCTTGTCGGCCGTCGTCTTCGCGGCCGCCGGCGTGTCGGCGGGCTTGTCGGTCGTGGGCTTTTCGGTCGTGGGCTTGGCGTCCTGGGCGGCGACCGGCAGCGCGGCGAGCGCGAGCCATCCGGCCGCGAGCACCGCCGCCCAGCCACGCCGGGTCCAGCAGCAGTCTTTCGTCGTCACGAACCTGCTCATGGTGTCCTCTCCCGTGGATACGGAGTGTCAGGATACAAGCGGCTCCACGGCGGCGCCATCCGGTCGCGCGATCTGCTCGATCGGAGACGAGGCCCGCGGTCGCGCGGTTCGGATCGCGAGAACTGTCGGCGGTCGCTTCTTCGCGCCTTGCGCCGGCACCCCGCCGACGACATCTCGTTCGAGCGGTTCGTCCGACGATCCGATCGGACCACGACAGGAGAGAGTGATGGCCCGAACCCCCGGGAAGAATGCCGGCAAGGCGAAGTCGCGCAAAGCCGCGACCGCCAAGAGCGCGCCCGCCAACAGCGCGCCCGGCAAGAGCGCGACCGGCAAGGGTGCTTCGAAGGCCAGCAAGACCACGCCGGCGTCGTCGGCCCCGAAGGCCGCTCCCGCGCCGGCCACGAAGCGTTCGTCCTCGTCGGCGAAGCCGGTCGCGAAGGGCAGCGCCCCCGTGACGGCGCGCGCCGGGGCGCGGGGCGGCGTGAAGCCGGCGCCGATCGAGCTGTTCTACTGGTCGACGCCGAACGGCTGGAAGATCTCCATCATGCTGGAGGAGTGCCGGCTGCCTTACGTCGTGCGGCCCATCAACATCGGCAAGGGCGAGCAGTTCGACCCGGCCTTCCTGGCGATCGCGCCCAACAACCGCATCCCGGCGATCGTCGATCCGGACGGGCCGGGCGGCAGGCCGATCTCGATCTTCGAGTCGGGCGCGATCCTCCAGTATCTCGGCCGCAAGACCGGCAAGCTCTATCCGACCGACGAGCGCAAGCGCGTCGAGGTCGAGCAGTGGCTGATGTGGCAGATGGGCGGGCTCGGACCGATGGCCGGCCAGGCGCATCACTTCCGGCAATACGCGCGCGAGCAGGTGCCTTATGCGATCAAGCGGTACACCGACGAGGTCAACCGGCTCTACGGCGTGATGAACCGGCGGCTCGCCGACCGGCCGTTCCTGGCCGGCGCCTATTCGATCGCCGACATCGCCTGCATCGGGTGGACGAGCCGCCACGAGCGCCAGGGCCAGGATCTCGCCGACTTTCCGCACGTGAAGCGCTGGCTCGACACGCTGCTGGCGCGGCCCGCGGTGGCGCGCGGCATGGCGCTGGCCGCGGAGGCGGCGACCGCCGTCGACATGACGGATCCGGCCGTCCAGGCGCTGCTGTTCGGTCAGCGCGCCCGCTGAACGTCGTCCTGGATCCGGCGCGCGCCGTGCCGCGCCGGAGCCGGGCCGGATCGCCGGTCGGCGACCCATATTACCAAAACCCTATTTCACGCGGCTTTTCGGCGTGGTGAACACGGCCTTGCGCGGCGTGGTTACCGGGATTCCGCGCAATTTCGGAAAGTGCCCGAGAATCAGCGGGTTTCGCCTTGTCGGGCGGGTGTTTCCGGGGTTGCCCCGCGGCGCCGTTAAGGGGGGATTCATCGCACCTTTTAAGTGCACTTTCAGACGCCTCCCGGAAGATCGGGGTGTTCGGGCGGGGATGCTCCGGACGCTGCGATCAAAGCAAACGGCCGGCACGACGGCCACGGCCTGGGGAGGCCAGACATGGGACGGTTCGACACTGCGGCATTGGAGACGGCGGCCCTCGGTGCGGCCACCACGGACGCCGACATGTTCTTCCAGCTCGGCATGATGTACTCGACCGGCGCGAGCGTGGAGGCCGACTACGTGTCGGCGCACAAGTGGTTCAATCTCGCCGCCCTGAACGGCAACCGCGACGCCATCCGGCTGCGCCGCGAGGTCGCCGAGATGATGAGCGAGGTCGAGATCGCGACGGCGCAGCGCGCCGCCCGTGCCTGGCTCGGCCGCTGAGGGCAGGGCGGTTCGCCACCCGGCGCCACGCGGTGCCGCCGAGCGCTGCCGAAGCGGGCGGACCCACGCCGGTCGTCCGACGGTCGCGTCCGGGGTGCCGGCTTGACCGGCCTGACCGAACCGCATACGACAACCGCGTCGGAGCTGTGGCCGAGTGGCTGAAGGCGGCGGTTTGCTAAACCGTTATACGGCCTTAAAGCCGTATCGAGGGTTCGAATCCCTCCGGCTCCGCCAGTCTTGCCCGCCCAGATCTTCCGCTGTGTTTATCGCCCTCGTCGTCTCGCGACAGGTCGACGGCGCTTGACGCCGATGGCTCGGCTGAGATTTCTGCGCGTGGGAGCCGGGCAAAAGGTCTCGGCCGTGGCGTCAGAGGGCATCGCTCACATGGCTCGTTCCGTCGACGACACGTTCCGGCGCGCCGTCGAGGCGCTACAGGCTGGCCGGGCGAGCGAGGCCGAGCGCGCTTTCCGGAAAGTCCTGGAGGCGGCACCCCGCCACCCGGGCGCCCTCAATCTCTACACGGTGCTGCTGATGCGGCTCGGGCGCTGGGCCGAAGCGGAACCCTATGCGCGTCGGGCGGCGCGCGAGACCGCGGGCTCGGACGTCACGCTCTACAATTTCGGCCTGATCCTGAAGCAGGTCGGCAAGCCGGCCGAGGCGCTGGAGCCGCTCGGAAAAGCGCTCGCCCTGAATCCACGGGTGCCCGACACGCTGATCACCCGGGCCGGCGTGCTGCGCGATCTCGGCCGGCACGACGAGGCGCTGGCCGATGCCGACGCCGCGCTCGCGCTCGATCCGACCAACATCGATCCGCTGATCATTCGCGCCTCGGTCCTCGGCGCGCTGCGCCGCTTCGACGAGGCACTGGCCGCCTACGAGCGCGCTGCCGCCCAGACGCCCGAGCGTCCCGAGCCGTGGGTCGGTTGCGGCAAGACGCTCGTCTCGCTGAAGCGCCCGGAGGCGGCGCTCGCCGCGTTCGATCGGGCGCTCGCCGTGCGGCCCGGCCTGCCGGAGGCGCTGCAGGGGCGCGGCGCGACGCTCGCGACGCTCGGCCGCTTCGCCGAGGCGCTCGCCGCTTACGATCAGGCGCTGGCTCTCGACCCCGACCGGGTCGAAGCCTGGATCGGAATAGGTGATGTATTTCTTACCCAACAATTTCAAGAGCGTGCGATAATTGCTTATGATGGCGCCTTGATGCGGGATCCGGCTTCTGCTCGGGCGTTGTTGCATCGCGCCAAGGCTTTGTACGCCCTCGGTAGGCTCGGCGAGGCCGCCACCACCTGTGACCGCGCCCTGGCGCTCTCGGAAAGCGGTGAGGCCTGGGTGCTGCGGGGCGGCATTCTGTCCGCCAACAAGGAACATGCGGAGGCGGTCCGGGCCTACGAGAAGGCTCTGGGGTTTGATCCGGAACTGAAGTTCGTGCTCGGGGCGCGACTCCACAACAAGCTGCAGATTTGCGACTGGACCGACTTCGACGAAGACGTCGCGGCGTTGATCGCTGCGGTCCGGGACGGGCGGCCAGCGGCGCAGCCGTTGAATTTGCTGGCGCTCTCGGCCTCCGCGGCCGATCAGCGCCGATGCGCCGAGATGTTCGCCGACGATGGGGCAGGGGCGGTCCGCCCGATGCCGGCGCCGACGCGGCCACTGCGCGAACGCATCAGGATAGCTTACTTATCTGCCGACCTACGCGACCATCCCGCCGCCTATCTCACCGCGGGATTGTTCGAGCATCACGACCGATCGCGTTTCGATATTTTCGCGATTGTGTGGGGAGAGCGCAGCGGCTCGGCGATGGCCCGCCGGATCGACGCCGCCGTGAATCAAGTGCTGGACGTCAGCGAGAAGACCGATGCTGAAGTTGCAGATTTAATTCGCCAACTGGAAGTCGACATCCTGGTCGACCTCATGGGGTTCACACAGAACTGCCGATTCCCGGTTCTGGCCCGCCGTCCGGCGCCGATCCAGGTGAACTATCTCGGCTTTCCCGGAACCATGGGAACCGACCTCATCGATTACATCCTGGCCGACGAGATCGTCGTCCCGGATGAGCAGCGCGGCCATTATGCGGAAAGCATCGTTCGGCTCCCGCAAAGCTTCCAGGTGAACGACGACCGGCGCCCGGGCGTGGATCGGCCGCCGGCCCGTGCCGCGCTCGGGCTGCCGGACGAGGGGTTCGTGTTCTGCTGTTTCAATAACAGCTACAAGATCGGGCCCGGGGTGTTCGACATCTGGATGCGACTGCTCGCCTGCGTCGAGGGCAGCGTTCTCTGGCTGCTAGGCGAGCATCCCGGCGTCGAATCGAACCTCCGCCGCGAGGCAGGCCGCCGCGGGGTCGATCCGGCCCGATTGGTCTTCGCGGGCCGGGTGCCATACGCGGACTACCTGGCGCGCTATCCCGCGGCAGATCTCTTCTTGGACACGATCCCGTTCAATGCCGGGACGACGGCGAGCGATTCCCTCTGGGCCGGCCTGCCGGTTCTGACATGCTCCGGCGAAGCGTTCGCCTCCAGGATGGCGGCGAGCCTGCTTCAAGCGGTCGGCCTTCCCGAGCTGGTGACTTCCTCGCTCGCCGACTACGAGGCGGCCGCGTCGGCGCTCGCCCGCGACCCGGCGCGGCTCGCCGCCTTGCGCACGAGACTCGCCGAGAATCGCACGACAGCGCCGCTGTTCGACACGGCGCGCTTCACCCGTGGCGTCGAGACGGCCTTCGCGGAGATGTGGCGGCGCTGGCAAGCCGGTGGAAGACCGGCAGATTTTTCCGTGGGCGACAATTCGGCTTCGTAGCGCCACCGGCGGGCGGTGCCATCGTCCGGGCGGCACCGGCCCGGTTCCGCCACCGCGATCCGCTGCCGAAATCGACTCGATTCGACGGTTTTACGGGCCGGGAGGCGGTCCGGGAGGCACCGTGGCAGGCGTGCAGCGCCGGTTCGGCCCCGGCCGCAGCGCCTCTCGCCAAGCGAATGCTTTCATTAACGAATTTGAGCTGCCCAGCACCTTCGGGCGACCCTCGTGTTCGTGTCGTTTGGGCAACACCGCCCCGGATTCAGAGGCTTGGAGCCGGTTTGGCGGCGGTTCTTTATTGCCTGCAGGGGGCTCTCAGCTAATCTGACCTCGCGACGCAGGGGGGCATTCCCGGGGTCGCCCCGTCTAGGGTTCCAGGCCGGATCGGTGACACGAACGGCACGGAATACTGGGTGGATCGTCGGGAGTAAGGGGACCTTCCAGGGTGCATGCCACCCGCCGGAGACGGAACCCTCCCAAGGCAAACGAATGGAGGTTTCAGATGAAGATGGTGAAAACCCTTCTCCTCGGCTCCGCGGCTGGTCTCGTGGCGATTGCCGGGGCTCAGGCGGCCGATCTGCCGGTCAAGGCGAAGCCGGTCGAGTACGTGAAGGTCTGCTCGCTGTACGGCGCCGGCTTCTACTACATCCCGGGCACCGACACCTGCGTGAAGATCGGCGGTTACGTCCGTGGCCAGTACTACTACGGCAACGGCGCGAACGTCTCGTCCGGCGCGATCTTCGGCGCCGCCGCGGGCGAGCAGAGCCGTCGCAACCCGGACGACGCCACGCTCCGCACCCGCGCCGTCATGACCATGGACACGCGGACGCAGACCGAGTGGGGCACGCTGCGCACCTACTACCTGCTCGGCTTCACCGACGACAACGGCTCGACGTCGCTCTACGCGACCCGCGGCTTCATCCAGTTCGCCGGCTTCACCTTCGGTAAGGCGCAGTCGTTCTACGACCTGTTCTCGAACCCGGCCGTGTCGTACTTCGGCTTCGCGTCGTCGGACACTGGCGACGCCGGCACCAACCTTGCTGCCTATACGGCGCAGCTCGGCAACGGCGTGTCGGCCACGATCTCGGCCGAAACCCCGCGCCGCGCCGGCATTTTCGCGACCAGCCTGGTGAGCACCGCGGTGGTCACCACGACGAACGGCCTGCTCCTCGGCCAGAACCTGAACAACGACTACGGCAACGTTCGTTGGCCCGACGTGGTGGCGAACATCCGCGTCGATCAGGCCTGGGGCTCCTTCCAGGTCATGGGCGCCATCCACGATGCGTCGGGTGCATATAACTACACGGCCGGCAACATCACCACCCCGCTCACGACGGCTGGCGAGGCGGACGACAAGCTCGGCTTCGCGGTCGGCGTCGGCGCTCGCGTGAAGACCGACTTCATTTCGCGCGGCGACAGCTTCCAGTTCCAGGTGAACTACACCGAAGGCGCGACCCGCTACGCGGTGACGACCCAGCCGGGTGCGGGCTCTCCGCTCCGGATCAGCGGCGACAGCATCGGCGCCGGCTTCTTTACCGATGGCATCGTCAGCGTGACCGGCGCTGTCGATCTGGTGAAGGTGCTCGGCATCAATGCGTCGTACGAGCACGTCTGGACCCCAGCCCTCAAGACCTCGGTCTACGGCGCCTACATCGACGTTCGCTACAGCGACGGCGCTGCCGCGTCGATTTGCAACTTCATGACGACCGCCGCCTCCGGCGTCCGTCTCGCCTCGGCGGTCGGTTGCGATCCGGACTACTCGTTCTGGCAACTTGGCTCGCGCACCCAGTGGAACATCCGGCCCGACTTCTACATGGGCGTGGACGTTCTCTACACGCACCTGAACACCGCGTTCGAGGGTGCGAACGTCGCCGCGATCAACAACGTGGGCGCTCAGAACCTCGTCGGCCGCACCGGCACGGGCGTGTTCGGCGACCAGGATGCTCTGGCGGTCACGTTCCGCGTGCATCGCGACATCGTTCCGTGATCGCTTGATCACGACGATCGTTTGACGATCTGACCCTTCTTCGGGTCGAAGCCCCCGGCGGTCTCCGCCGGGGGTTTTTCGTTGCGGGGGACGGTGACGAAGCGGCGAATGCGGCGTGACTCCCTCTCCCCAGCGGGGAGAGGGTTGGGGTGAGGGGGGCCCGACGCCGATTGGTTCATCGAGAGGGCGGCACCCCCTCACCCGGAGTTCGCGCCTTCGGCGCGACCTCCGACCTCTCCCCGCTGGGGAGAGGTGAAGCAAGCTGGCCTGCGACGAGCGCGGGCGTGACAGTCGGAGGACTTGGCGGCGGTCCGCGAGAACCGTCAGCCCCGCGCCGCGACGCAGCGGGTGACGAAATCGGCGATGCGGGCGATCACGTCGTCGCTCGCGAGATCGGGGGCGTGGCCCTGGCGCGGCACCTCGATCGCCTCCAGTCCCGGATGATGCTCGCGCATCTTCTCCACGGTCGCGGCCGACAAAAGATCCGAGAGGCCGCCGCGGATGACCATCACGGGCACGTTTCCCAGCGCATCGAATTGCGGCCACAGCTCCGGGAGCGGCTTGGAGATGTCGAAGGCGGCGAGCGCCCGCGCGATCGCCTGGTCGTAGGTCGGGACCAGATGGCCGTTCTCCTGCCGCCAGGTTCGGTGCGCCATGGCGAGCCAGTCCTCGTCGGTCCAGTCCGGGAACTCGCCCGCGAACTTGGCCTTCAGCGCGGCGGCGCCTTCGGCGAATCCGGGCGGCGAGCCGGCGCGGCCCACATAGGTCTTGATGCGGGCGATGCCGGCGATCTCGATCACCGGGCCGATGTCGTTGAGCACCGCGCCGGCGATCGCGTCCGGCTTCACCGCGGCCATCGCCAGGGTGATCAGCCCGCCCCGCGAGGTGCCGACGATCACGGCCGGCGTGGCGTTCAGGGCCGTCATCACGGTCAGCACGTCGCGCAGCTCGACCGCGACCGAGTAGTTGTCGGGGTTCTGGTCGTAGTCGGACAGCCCGCGGCCGCGGTAGTCGAGCGAGAGCACCCGGCGGGGGTGGAGGGGATCGCGCGCGAGTGCGCTGGCGAGCGGATGGAAGTCGGCCGCCGTGCGGGTCAGTCCCGGCAGGCAGACGACCGGCGGCCCGGGACGGCCGGGATCGCCGTATTCGCGCGCATGCAGCGTCAGCCCGTCCGTCGCGGTGACGAAATGGCTCCGAAATCCATCGTCGGTCATGGTGTCGCCCCAGCCTGGTTCCCCGAGATTTTTCGGGTGCGGCGCAGCGCGGTCAAGGCAGGAGGGGAGGGGCTTCGGTTCGCTCGCCGCGTGGGGCGATCTTTGTAGTCCAGTCATTCCGGGGCGGCGCGCAGCGCCGAACCCGGAATCCGGCCCGGACCTCTGAATATGCGGTTGGATTCCGGGTTCGCGCCGGAGCCTGCGCCCGGACGGCGCGAAGCGCCGATCCGGGGCGCGCGCCCCGGAATGACAGTTCTGCAAAGGCTTCGTCAGGGGAAAGGGAAAAAGAGCGTCGGCCCGAACGCCGCTCAGTTCACGCTGCTGCCGCGCTTGAGGTCGGCCTCGATCAGCAGCCGGGTGCCGCCGCCGAAGCGGACCCGGTAGGCCTGCACGTTCTCCATGATGCGCTGGACGTAGTTGCGCGTCTCGGAGAAGGGGATGCGCTCGACCCAGTCGACCGCGTCGACATTGGGATCGCGCGGATCGCCGAAGCGCTCGATCCACTCCTTCACCCGGCCGCGGCCGGCGTTGTAGGCGGCGAAGGCGAGGATGTAGGAGCCGTTGTAGGCGGCGATGTTGCCGCCGAGCTCGGCGGCGCCCATCTGCACGTTGTAGACCTTGTCGTGCAAGAGCCGCTTCTGGTCGAACGGCACGCCGTGCGTCTTGGCGATGAAGCGGCCGGCCGCCGGCGTCACCTGCATCAGGCCGAGCGCGTTGGCGGTCGACACGGTCTTCGGGTTGAAGGCGCTCTCTTGGCGGGCGATCGCGTAGACGATCGCCGGCTCGACCTCGGGGCCGATCGGCGAATAGCGCGGCAGCCCGATGGTCGGGAAGGCGGCGTGATCGAGCGGCAGGCCGTTGCCGAGGGCGGTCTTGCCGGTGAGCAGCACGGCGCGGGCGTCGTCG
The DNA here is from genome assembly GCF_042682915.1 of Rhodoplanes azumiensis. Classification (NCBI taxonomy): domain Bacteria; kingdom Pseudomonadati; phylum Pseudomonadota; class Alphaproteobacteria; order Hyphomicrobiales; family Nitrobacteraceae; genus Rhodoplanes; species Rhodoplanes azumiensis. The sequence goes on from NZ_JBHUIW010000002.1 coordinate 95,540, forward strand.
TTCTTGGCCGCGATCTCGGCGATCAGGGTCAGGGCGGCGGCGTCGCTCGTGCGGTCGGCGAGGTCGGCGACGAACGGGATGACGAGGTCGCGCTCGCCGATGGCGTAGAGAATCTCGACCGCGCGGACGACCTCGAGCCGGCCCATCGCGGCGCGCTTGTCGGCCGACAGGGCAGGCGGACTGCGGAGCACGATCTCGCCGAGGCCGAGGCGGGCGCGGGCGAGCTGGCCGTAATAGGCGGTGCTCCACCGCGCCGCCTGCTCGTAATGGGCGCGCGCCTCGGCGCGCCGGCCGGCCGCCTCGGCGGCGCGGCCGAGCCAGTAGCCGGCACGCGACAGCGAGATCGGGTTCTTCACGCCGGTCGCCGGGATGCGGGCGAAGTGCTTCGCGGCGGTCGCCGGATCGTCGAGGAAGCGCAGCGCGATCCAGCCCGCCATGAACTCGTGCTCGACCTGGTAGTTCTCCTTCGCGGGCGGCGTCGCGTCGCGGCACACGAGGTAGGCCGACTTGGCGTCGCCGAGCTCGATCAGCTTGCGGGCGAGCAGGCGACGCTCGATCCACCACTCGTCGGCGTCGTGCGCATCGTCGAGCCGGCGCGGGATCGCCAGCATGATGCGCGCCGCCTCCTGATACTGCTCGGCGCGGCGCAGCCATTGGATGCGGCTGAAGGCGAGGCCGATGTCGTTCCTCGCGCCGAGCCCGTCGAGCAGCGCCTTGGCGTTGCCGGCCTTCTGGTTGACGGCGTGGCGCGCCTTGGCGATCGCGGGCTCCGACCCGCCGAGCCGGGCGGCGGCCCGCAGGGCGATCTCGTAGTCGTCCGCGTCGTAGAGCCGGCGGTCCATGCGCGCCTTGTCGTCGGCACGCGTGATCATGCCCGGGAAGGTCTCCTGGATCTCCTCCTCGAGATCGCGGCCGAACGAGTCGGTGCGCCACACCGAGCGGACATAGGCCGCGGCCTTGGCCCGATCCCCGTCGGCGAGGAGAGCGCGGGCGTAGACGAGCTTGCCGCGGGTGCCCAGCGGCTCGCGGCCGGAGAAGAAGGCCTTGACGGTCGCCGGGTCGGCCTTCTCGGCCCACAGCATGTTCTCGGCGCGCCGGCGCAGCATGCCGTTGCTCGGCCAGGTCGGGTTCGCCTCGACGAAGCGGGCGTAGCGGGAAAACGAGACGCCGTTGTCGTTGGCGCGCAGGATCATCCACTCGACCAGCTTCTGGGCGAGCGGGTCGGACAGGCTCGCCTGCAGCTCGGTCGCGTCGCTGGTGCGGCCGCGCCGCGCGGCGGCGAGCGCCTGCTTGACGATCGACAGGTCGCTGCTCGAGGTCGAGCGGGTCGGCGCGTAGGCCAGCGCCTCGCCGGCGCTCGGGGCGGGCGTGTAGGAGACCGGCGTCAGGGACGCGGTCGCCGCGGTCGTCTCGATGCCGTCGACGGCCCCGGTGCCGGTGAGCCCCATCGGCGCGCTCGGGTCGGCGGAGGCGGAGCGGCTCGGTGGCGCGAGCGGGCGGGGCGGGGCGCCCGGGCCCGCCGCGGGCTTGGCGCTCGCTTGTGTCTTGGCGGCGGATGTCTTCGGGTCGGGCTTCTTGGCGGCGGCCTTGCCGTCGGTCCTCTTGGCGTCGACCTTCTTCGTTTCCGCCTTCTTCGACTCCGGCTTCTTGGCGTCCGCCTTCTTGGCGTCCGGTTTCTTGGCGTCCGGCTTCTTGGAGTCCGATTTGGCGGTGGTCTTCGCGTCCTTGCCGGCCTTGGCCTTGTCGGTCGGCTTCGCCGCTGCCGGCTTGGCGGCGGTCTTCTCGGTCGCGGTCTTGTCGGCGGACGGCGCGGCCTGTGCGGCCGCAGCGAGGCCGATCGCGGCGGCGCCGATCAGCGCGGCGATCGCCAGCGCCGAAACGGTCTGTCGGAGCCCCACCTGTCGGATACGGAGTTGCCGGACACGAAGAAAAGCGACCACGGACCATCCCCCCTGGTCAGCACCAGACCCGCCCCCGGCGACCTTCCGGCCGCTCTCGTTAACAAGTCCCTAATCAAGGTCGAACATGGCCATGTTTCGGCGCAATCGGGGCGCGAGGATGAACCCGCGCGGCGATCGCGCTCCGCTCCGGCGACCGGCCGGACCTCGCCACGACGCCCTGCGAACAGGGCTTTCGTCGGCCGATCCGACCCGATAAAACCAAACCTTCGTCGCCGCGCCGATCCGGGGCGAAGCCGCGACGCAGGAGTGATTTCCAATGGCCGCCAAGAGCAATTTCCGAGGATCCTTCACGGCGCTGGTGACCCCGTTCAAGAACGGTGCGGTCGACGAGGCGGCGTTCCGGGCGCTGGTCGACTGGCAGATCGAAGAGGGCACCAACGGCCTGGTGCCGGTCGGCACCACGGGCGAGAGCCCGACCCTGTCGCACGAGGAGCATCACCGCGTCGTCGAGTGGTGCATCGACCAGGCGAAGGGCCGCGTGCCGGTGATCGCCGGCGCCGGCTCGAACTCGACCGCCGAGGCGGTGGCGCTGTCGCGGCACGCCGAGAAGGCCGGCGCGTCGGGCGTCCTCGTGGTCACGCCCTACTACAACAAGCCGACCCAGGACGGCCTTTACCAGCACTTCAAGGCGATCAACGACGCGATCGGCATCCCGATCATCATCTACAACATCCCGGCCCGCTCCGTGATCGACATGTCGGTCGACACGATGAAGCGCCTGTTCGAGCTCCCGAACATCGCCGGCGTGAAGGACGCGACCGCCAACGTGCTGCGCGTCTCGCAGCAGCGCGCCGTGCTCGGCGCGGACTTCAACCAGCTCTCCGGCGAGGACGGCACCGCGCTCGGCTTCATGGCGCATGGCGGCCACGGCTGCATCTCGGTGACCTCGAACGTCGCCCCGCGCCTGTGCGCCGCGTTCCAGGCCGCCTGCCTGAAGGGCGACTACGGCACCGCGCTCACCCTCCAGGACAAGCTGCTGCCGCTCCACCAGGCGCTGTTCATCGAGACCAACCCGTCGCCGGTCAAGTACGCCGTCTCGGTGCTCGGCCGTTGCGCCGACACGGTACGGCTGCCGATGGTGCCGTGCTCGGACAAGACCAAGCAGGCGGTGCGTGACGCCATGGTGCATGCCGGGCTGATCAACTAGGGCGGGGCGGCCTCGCGGCGCCCGCGCTTGTCGCGGGCATTCGCGATCATAAGTCACCGCAGCGACACGCGTGGATGGCCGGGACGAGCCCGGCCATGACGACCACTGTCGACATCCGTTGAAGGGTAAGGCCGTGGCCGAGAAGAAGGAGCCGGCGCGCAAGATCGTCGCGGACAACCGCAAGGCGCGCTTCAACTACGAGATCGGCGAGACCTTCGAGGCGGGCATCGCGTTGCTCGGATCCGAGGTGAAGTCGTTACGCCAAGGGCGCGCGACGATTGCGGAATCCTATGCCGAGGCGAAGGGCGGGGAGATCTGGCTGGTCAACGCCAACATTCCCGAATACCTGCAGGCCGGGCCGTTCTTCAACCACGAGCCGAAGCGGCGGCGGAAGCTGCTGCTCCACAAGCGGCAGATCGCGAGGCTCGCCCAGGGCATCGACCGCGAGGGCATGACCATCGTGCCGCTGCGGATGTATTTCAACGACCGCGGCCGCGCCAAGATCGAGCTGGCGATCGCCCGCGGCAAGAAGCTGCACGACAAGCGCGAGACCGAGAAGAAGCGTGACTGGGATCGCGAGAAGGGCCGCCTGCTGCGCGCCAGCGTGAAGGGCTGAAACAAGGTTCGAGAGCCCGCGGGCGGACGTTCAACGCGGCCGCGGCGGTCCGTCCAGATGCGCCCGGACCTTGGCGAAGACGGCCCGGAACATCGCCGGCGTCAGCACGCCCGTGTTCGTGTTGTAGCGGGAGCAGTGATAGCTGTCGAAGACGGCGGCGCTGCCGTTCGGCCCCGCGTGCACGGCCCCGTGCCCGAACGGGTGGGCGGACTTCTTCCAGCCGAGCGTGCCCATCAGCGTGTCGTGGGCGATGCGGCCGAGCGCCACGATGGCGGCGAGGTTCGGCATCTCGGCCATGGTCGCGACCAGGAACGGTCGGCAGGCGGTGATCTCCGGCCCGGTCGGCTTGTTCTCCGGCGGCACGCAGCGCACCGCATTGGTGATCCGGGCGTCGACGAGCTCCAAGCCGTCGTCGGGTCGCGCCGCGTAGGTGCCGCGGGCGAAGCCGAAGTCGATCAGCGTCTGGTAGAGGAGGTCGCCGGCATAGTCGCCGGTGAACGGCCGGCCGGTGCGGTTGGCGCCGTGCAGGCCGGGGGCCAGCCCGACGATCAGGAGGCGGGCCGAGGGCTCGCCGAAGGACGGCACCGGCGCGTTCTGCCAGTCGGGCTTCTTGGCCCGCCAGGATTCGCGGAATTCGACCAGTCGCGGGCAGCGCGGGCAGTCTCGGTCCGGCTCCGCCGGGCGAACCACCGGCTCCGCCGGGCGAACCACCAGCTCCGCCGGGCGCGCCGTTTCGCCCGGGCCGAGCGCAGGCTCGGCCCGCCGGGATGCGGCGGCGGACGGTCGGGGCACGGGCCGGACCCGTCAGTCTTCGTCGAAGGTGTCGCCGTTGGCCGGCGCCGGGGCCGGCGTCGACGAGCGCGGGGTGGTGCTGCGGGTGAGGAATTGCGGCGTGTGCCGCGGCTCGCGGGCGGCCCGCTCGGCGCGCTCGCCCGGATCACGGCCGATCTTCGGCTGCAGCTCGACGATGTCGAGGAACACGTCGGCTTGGCGGCGCAGCTCGTCGGCCACCATCGGGGGCTGCGTCGAGATGGTCGACACCACGGTGACGCGAACGCCGCGGCGCTGCACGGCCTCGACCAGCGAGCGGAAATCGCCGTCGCCCGAGAACAAAACCATGTGATCGATGTTGCCGGCGATCTCCATGGCATCGACGGCGAGCTCGATGTCCATGTTGCCCTTCACCTTGCGCCGGCCGGTCTGGTCGACGAACTCCTTGGTGGCCTTCGTCACCACCGTGTATCCGTTGTAGTCCAGCCAGTCGATCAGGGGGCGAATCGACGAGTACTCTTGATCTTCGACAACCGCCGTGTAATAGAAGGCGCGCAGAAGATAACCTCGGCCCTGGAACTCGCGCAGTAATCGCTTGTAGTCGATGTCAAATCCAAGCGACTTCGCGGTCGCATAGAGATTTGCTCCATCGATGAACAGAGCGATTTTCTCACTTGGCACTGCCATGGGTCTCTCGTTATTTGGCATCTTAGTATAGCGGATGCATGCCGTGAATGGCCGCGCATCCGGGCTCGCTGCGTCGACGCTCTGTGTACGGACTGTTCGGATGGTCGCGACCGAAATGGGTCGTCACGTGCTTGCCACGCAGAAGCAAGGGCTGCATCCAAAATCCGTGTCAGTCAATCACATATCCGGTCTGCGCTCTTTGTTCTAGTCAATTCACGATCGAAATACCTCATAAAAAATTGCAATGCCGCCCGTCGACCGTTGCACTTTGACACCGGGACGATTACGAGAGAGCAAACCCCACAGGAATTCGATCCAGGAGTCCGCCCTCGCATGGCACGCGTCACCGTCGAAGACTGCATCGACAAGGTCAGCAACCGGTTCGAGCTCGTTCTGCTGGCCGGCCACCGGGCCCGCATGATCTCGTCCGGCGCCCAGATCACGGTCGACCGTGACAACGACAAGAACCCGGTGGTCGCGCTGCGCGAGATCGCCGAAGAGACGATCTCGCCCGAGGATCTCAAGGAAGAGCTCGTCCACTCGCTCCAGAAGTATGTCGAGGTCGACGAGCCCGAGCCCGAGTCGATCCCGCTGATCGGCGCCGGCGGCGAGGGCGTCGATGCCGACGACACCGAGGTCGTGCTGGAGCGGATGACCGAGGAGGAGCTGCTCAAGGGACTCGAGGGCCTGGCCCCGCCCGAGGAGCGGCCCGAGCCGGTCGAGGCCGACGACGAGGAGTGATCGGGCTCGGCGGTGCCGGGCGCCCATGCGGGCGCACGGTCCGCCGGTGCTCCGTTCCATCGGTGATCCGTCCCGCCGGTGATCCGTTATCGTGATCGCGAGTTGGACCGGCGGTGCCCTCGGCCCGCCGGTTTTCTGCTTTTCGATGGTCCGGCGCGCGATCTGGTTCTTTTGCTCCACCATGTTGTTGTTGCGGTAGGAACTCGGCGCCATGTTATCCTGAACGGCGGTTCGCGAGGAGCCGAGTCACGCTCCGTCGCGGTACCGTCTTTCAGCCGCGGTCGGGCACGTCGGACGCGGACAGCGCGAAACGCCGGTCGAGGCCGGCCGAGGAGGTGAGGGTGGGTTCCCCGGTGACGAACTTGCCGCGGATGCAGGTGCAGGCGCCGATCCAGGCGCCGCGCGGCGCCGCGCCCCCCGGGACCACGCCGGCGCCCCCGCCGCCGCCCGCCAAGCGGATGATGCGGCAGTACGAGCTGGTCGAGCGCGTCCGCAAGTACAACCCGAACACCAACGAGGATCTGCTCAACCGCGCCTATGTCTACGCCATGAAGGCGCACGGCGAGCAGCGGCGCGCCTCGGGCGACCCCTATTTCTCGCATCCGCTCGAGGTCGCGGCGATCCTCACCGACCTCAAGCTCGACGATGCGACCATCGTGGCGGCGCTGCTGCACGACACCATCGAGGACACCGACGCCACCCGCACCGACATCGACCAGATCTTCGGCGCCGACATCGGCCATCTGGTCGAGGGGCTGACCAAGCTGAAGAAGCTCGAGCTGGTCTCGCGCGAGGCCAAGCAGGCCGAGAACCTGCGCAAGCTGCTGCTCGCCATCGCCGAGGACGTGCGGGTGCTGTTGGTCAAGCTCGCCGACCGCCTGCACAACATGCGCACCCTCGTCTACATGCCGGTCGAGAAGCGCGGCCGCATCGCCGAGGAGACGATCGACATCTATGCGCCGCTCGCCGGGCGCATGGGCATGCACGAGATGCGCAGCGAGCTCGAGGATCTGGCATTCCGCGAGCTGCATCCCGACGCCTTCAAGGTGATCGACGCGCGGCTCGAGCGTCTCGCCGCCCGCAACAGCGACCTCATCGCGGAAATCGAGCAGCAGCTCACCGTGAAGCTCGCCGCCCGCGGCATCCAGGCCGAGGTGTTCGGCCGCCGCAAGCACGCCTATTCGGTGTGGCGCAAGATGGAGCGCAAGGCGCTCGGCTTCGAGCAGCTCTCCGACATCTACGCGTTCCGGGCGATCGTCGGCTCGCTCGCCGATTGCTACCAGGCGCTCGGCGTCGTCCACACCACCTGGCCGGTGGTGCCGGGCCGCTTCAAGGACTACATCTCGACGCCCAAGCAGAACGACTACCGGTCGATCCACACGACCGTGATCGGGCCGCGCAACCAGCGCGTCGAGCTGCAGATCCGCACCCACGAGATGGACGAGATCGCCGAATACGGCATCGCGGCGCATTCGCTCTACAAGGACGATCTCGGCACGCCCAACGAGACGCTGACGCGCGAATCGAACGCCTATGCGTGGCTGCGCCGCACCATCGAGCTGCTGGCGGTCGGATCCAATCCGGAGGAGTTCCTCGAGCACACCAAGCTCGAGCTGTTCCACGACCAGGTGTTCTGCTTCACCCCCAAGGGCAAGCTGATCGCGCTGCCGCGCTCGGCGACCCCGATCGACTTCGCCTATGCGGTCCATACCGATGTCGGCAACCGCGCGGTCGGGTGCAAGATCAACGGCAAGATCGCGCCGCTGATCTCCGAGCTGCACAACGGCGACGAGGTCGAGATCCTCACCGCGCGCGGACCGAACGCGCTGCCGGCGGCCTGGGAGTCGGTCGTCGTCACCGGCAAGGCGCGGGCCGCGATCCGGCGCGCCACGCGGGTCGCGGTGCGCAACCAGTATGCCGAGCTCGGCAAGCGCATCGTCGAGCGCATGTGCCAGCGGGCGAAGCGCGAATACTCGAACGAGAAGCTCGCCGGCGCGCTGCCGCGCCTCGCCCGCGCGACCATCGAGGACGTGTTCGCCGCGGTCGGCCGCAGCGAGATCAAGGCGTCCGACGTCGTGCGCGCCATGTATCCCGACTACAAGGAGGAGCGGGCGACCGCGGTGCCGAAGCCCGACAAGAGCTGGTTCGGTCTGAAGACCGGGCAGTCGGTGAAGTTCAAGGTGCCGGGCGCGACCGACGACGCGATCCCGATCCGCGGCATCAACTCGGATCTGCCGGTGCGCTTCGCGCCGGAGGGCGGCGCCGTTCCGGGCGACCGCATCGTCGGCATCCTCACGCCCGGCGAGGGTATCACCATCTACCCGATCCAGTCGCCGGCCCTCACCGCCTTCGAGGATCAGCCGGAGCGCTGGCTCGACGTGCGCTGGGACATCGACGAGAAGACGCCGCAGCGCTTCCCGGCCCGTGTCTTCGTCCAGTCGGTCAACGAGCCCGGCTCGCTCGCCCAGGTCTGCCAGGTGATCGCCGACCACGACGGCAACATCGACAACCTGCGGATGAGCCGCAACGCACCCGACTTCAGCCAGCTCACCATCGACCTCGAGGTCTACGACCTCAAGCACCTCACCGCGATCATCTCGCAGCTCCGCGCCAAGACGGTGGTCGCCAAGGCCGACCGGGTGGTGGGGTAGGGGCTCGCCGCAACGCGTCACCTCTCCGGCGACGAGGCTCGTCCTGAAGCTCTTCCCGCGCTCCGGGACGTCTCCCCGCACGCGGGGAGAGGTCGGCGTCGGCGCGACAGGGCGCCAATTCCGGGTGAGGGGGCGTCGCCGCGAGTCTCTGCGCCCGGGATACGCCCCCCGTCCGTTTCGCCGCTGTGCGGCGAGCCACCTTCTCCCCGTCCGAGGGGAGAACGAGCGGGCGCCGTGCCTTCCGAGGGCCGCAGCCGTCGCCCACCCTTGAACCCGTCCCGGTTCTGCGGCACACCGGCGGCCTCGCTCGTGCCTCTCGGAGCCCGCCCGTGACCGCTCCCAAGATCCGCCTCGGCGTCAATGTCGACCATGTCGCCACGTTGCGGAACGCGCGCGGCGGGCGCCATCCCGATCCGCTGCGCGCCGCCGAGCTCGCCGTCGCGGCCGGCGCCGACGGCATCACGGCGCATCTGCGCGAGGATCGCCGCCACATTCGCGACGACGACATGGCGCGACTCAAGTCGCATCTGACCGTGCCGCTCAACATGGAGATGGCGGCGACGTCCGAGATGGTGGAGATCGCGCTGCGGCTGAAGCCACACGCCGCCTGCCTGGTGCCGGAGCGGCGCGAGGAGCGCACGACCGAAGGCGGCCTCGACGTTGCCGCCCAGCTTCCCGATCTGACCCCGCGTGTGGACGCGCTCGGCGCCGCCGGGATCCGGGTGTCGCTGTTCGTCGCCCCCGATGTGCGGCAGCTCGACGCGGCCGTGGCGGCCGGGGCGCCGGTCGTCGAGCTGCACACCGGCACCTGGTGCGACGCCGTGACGGCCGGTGAGCGCCTCGCCGCTCAGGCCGAGTTCGAGCGGATCGTGCGGGCCGCCCGCGAGGCGACGGCGCGCGGCCTCGAGGTGCATGCCGGGCACGGCCTCGACCCGGTGACGGCGGAGGCGATTTCGGCGCTGCCCGAGGTGGTCGAGCTCAACATCGGGCACTGGCTGGTGGCCGAGGCGGTGTTCGACGGCCTCGACGCGGCGATCCGGCGCATGCGCGCGGCCATGCAGCGGGGTCGCGAGGCGGCCGGGCGCGCGGCGGCCGGGCGCTGAGCCCGAGGCGCCGCGCATGATCATCGGCATCGGCACCGACCTCTGCGACATCCGCCGCATCGAGAAGACCCTCGAACGGCACGGCGAGCGCTTCGTCGCACGCTGCTTCACCCCGGTCGAGCGGGCGCTGGCCGAGCGCCGCAAGAACCGGGCCGAGACCTACGCCAAGCGGTTCGCCGCCAAGGAGGCCTGCGCCAAGGCGCTCGGCACCGGCTTCCGCCGCGGTGTGTTCTTCCGCGACCTCGGGGTGGTCAACCTGCCCTCCGGCAAGCCGACGCTGCGGCTGACCGGTGCCGCCGCCGAACGCCTCGCCGCCATGACGCCGCCCGGTTGCGAGGCGAGGATCGATCTCGCGCTGACCGACGAGTATCCGCTCGCCCAGGCCTTCGTGGTGATCTCGGCGGTACCACGGTCCGCCGGGGACGACCCGCGCGCGTCAATTGCGCCGGTCTCGCCGAGCCGCTAGAACCAGGACGCCGCTGCGCCGATCGCGTCGTCGCCGTCTCGTCCGCTGGTCTCGCCCGCGTGTGTCCTGCGGGCCCGCCGCGACGGTTCACCGCCGAACCTCTGTCCCGGTCCGATCGTCGGGGCGACGATCGGTCCGGCCCGCCGCTTCGGCACGACACCGCGTGCAGGCGAACCGCGCCGGCGATCCGGGCAGGTGATCCGGACAGGCGAACAACGAGAGGCCGATGAGCGTGTACGACAGCCAGGAGAAGCCGCAGGAGAAGAAGAAGGAAGGCGGGCTGCTCGAGACCGCGCGCGTCATCTTTCACGCGCTGATCATCGCGCTCGTCATCCGGACCTTCCTGTTCCAGCCGTTCAACATCCCGTCCGGCTCGATGATGGCGACGCTGCTGATCGGCGACTACCTGTTCGTCTCCAAATATTCCTACGGCTACAGCCGCTACTCCTTCCCGCTGTCGCTGCCGCTGTTCAACGGCCGCATCTGGGGCTCGGAGCCACAGCGCGGCGACGTCGTCGTCTTCCGCCTGCCCAAGGACGACTCGACCGACTACATCAAGCGGGTGATCGGGCTGCCCGGCGACCGCATCCAGATGGTCGGAGGCCTCCTGCACATCAACGGCCAGCCGGTGAAGCGCGAGCGCGTCTCCGACTATGTCGACGAGGAGGGCGGCCGCACCGTGCGGGTCCGGCGCTGGAAGGAGACCCTGCCGAACGGCGTCTCCTACGAGACGCTCGACCTGCAGGACAACGGCTTCCTCGACAACACCCCGGTCTACGAGGTGCCGCCCGGCAACTTCTTCATGATGGGCGACAACCGCGACAACTCGACCGACAGCCGGGTGCTGAGCCAGGTCGGCTACGTGCCGCTCGACAACATCATCGGCAAGGCCCAGGTGATCTTCTTCTCGGTCGGCGACGGCGTGCCGGCCTGGCACGTCTGGGCGTGGCCTTACGCGGTGCGTTGGGGGCGACTGCTGACGCTGGTGAGATGAGCACACGGACCAAGCCGGGCCGGCGCGAGCTGGAGGCCCGCATCGGCTACACGTTCTCCGACCCGAAGCTGCTGGAGACGGCGCTGACCCACATCTCGGCGCTCTCCGGCAAGAGCCGCGCCGGCAGCTATCAGCGCCTCGAGTTCCTCGGCGATCACGTCCTCGGCCTCGTCGTCTCCGACATGCTGTTCCGCGGCTTCCCGAAGGCCGAGGAGGGCGAGCTGTCGCGCCGGCTCGCCGACCTGGTCCGCCGCGAGACCTGCGCCGACGTCGCCCGCACGCTCGATCTCGGGCCGGCCATCAAGCTCGGTGTCTCGGAGGCGAACGGCGGCGGGCGGCGCAACACCGCGATCCTTGCCGACATCTGCGAAGCCGTGATCGGCGCCGTGTTCGTCGACGGCGGCTACCCGGCCGCCGCCGCCATGATCGAGGCGCTGTGGGGCGAGCGGATGCGCACGCCGACCCGGCCGCTGCGCGATTCGAAGACGATTCTGCAGGAGTGGGCGCAGGGACGCGGGCTGCCGACGCCCAGCTATCGCGAGATCGAACGCACCGGCCCCCACCACGACCCCGAGTTCAAGGTTCTGGTCGAACTGCCCGACCTGCCGCCGGCCGAAGGCATCGGCCGCTCCAAGCGCGCCGCCGAGCAGGCCGCGGCCGCCGCCTTCCTGGGCCGCGAGGGCGTCGCGAACGCCCCCGCCGACGCCTGATCCCGTTTCCCGAGCCGGTTTCCCGACCTCCCACCGCGAGCCCCGATGACCGACCCCGACACTTCACCCGCCTCCGACGTGGCGCCCGAAAACACCCGGTGCGGCTTCATCGCCGTGATCGGCGCGCCCAATGTGGGCAAGTCGACGCTGGTGAATGCGCTGGTCGGCAGCAAGGTGACGATCGTCAGCCCGAAGGTGCAGACGACCCGCACGCTGGTGCGCGGCATTACTATCGTCGGGGCCTCGCAGCTGATCTTCGTCGACACGCCCGGCATCTTCGCGCCGCGCCGGCGGCTGGAGCGCGCCATGGTGACGACCGCCTGGTCGGGCGCCCAGGACGCCGACCTCGCCCTGCTGGTGGTCGACGCCAAGCGCGGCCTCGACGACGAGACCGGCGCCATCGTCGACAAGCTGCGCGAGGTTCGCCAGCCCAAGGTGCTGGTGCTCAACAAGGTCGACCTGGTGGCGAAGCCCGCCCTGCTGGCGCTGGCGCAGGCGCTGAACGAGCGGGTCGCCTTCGCCGCGACCTTCATGATCTCGGCGACGACCGGCGACGGCGTGGCGCGCGTCGCCGAGACGCTCGCGGCACAGGTGCCGGAGGGGCCGTGGCTCTATCCGGAGGACCAGATGTCGGACGCGCCGATGCGCAGCCTCGCGGCCGAGATCACCCGGGAGAAGCTGTTCCTCAAGCTGCACCAGGAACTGCCTTACCGTTCGACCGTCGAGACCGACTCGTGGACCGAGCAGCCCGACGGCTCGGTGCGCATCGAGCAGACCATCTTCGTCGAGCGCGAAAGCCAGCGGAAGATCGTGCTGGGCAAGGGCGGCCACACCATCAAGTCGATCGGCTCCGACGCGCGCGCCGAGCTCGCCGGCCTGCTCGAGCAGAAGGTCCACCTGTTCCTGTTCGTGAAGGTCCGCGAAAACTGGTCCGACGACCCCGAGCGCTATCGCGAGATGGGGCTGGAGTTCCCGAAGGGGTAGCCTCTGTCGGTCCGGGGCGGCGCGAAAGCGCCGAGCCCGGAACCCGTAACCCCGGTCTTTCGTGAGCCGTCCGGGCTGGGTGTATGGAGTCCGGGCTCGCGAACCTTCGGGTCGCGCCCCGGAATGACCGGTTTCGATGGCGTGGCCGAAGCGCTTCCACCCCACCGAATCCCGGTCTACATCTCTCGCATGCAGTGGTCCGAGGAAGGCATCGTGCTCGGGGTGCGGCGGCACGGCGAGACGAGCGCCATCGTCGAGCTGATGACGCGCGACCACGGGCGCCATCTCGGGCTGGTGCGGGGCGGCGCGGGGCCGCGCCTGCAGCCGGTGCTGCAGCCCGGCAACCGGGTCGCCGCGATCTGGCGGGCGCGGCTCGAGGAGCATCTCGGCACCTATTCGGTCGAAGGGGTGCGGCTGCGCGCCGGCGCGCTCTTGGCCCGTCCGCACGCGCTCTACGGCATCGTCCATCTCGCCGCGCTGACCCGCCTCTTGCCGGAGCGCGACCCGCATCCGCTCGTCCACGACGCCTTGGAGGCGATCCTCGACCATATCGCCGAGCCGGCGCTCGCCGGCGCGCTGGTCGTGCGGTTCGAGCTGCAGCTCCTCGCCGAGCTCGGCTTCGGCCTCGATCTCGACCGCTGCGCCGTCTCCGGCACGGCCGACGACCTCGCCTATGTGTCGCCGAAGTCGGGCCGAGCGGTGTCGCGCGCCGTCGGTGCGCCGTGGCACGACCGGATGCTGCCGCTGCCCCTGTTCCTCGCCGCCGACCATGACGCGGCGCCCCCCGAAAGTCTCGCCGACGCCTTCCGGATGACCGGCTTCTTCCTCGCCCGTCACGTTTTCGAGCCGCGCGGTCTGCCGCTGCCGGATGCCCGCACGGCTTTCCTGGCCGCGGTGGTGCGGGCGAGCGCGCCTCCGGCCGCGCCGACGTGCTGCGCTGCCACCGTCTAGACTGTCGAGCGTCAGATAATTCGCGTCCGGCGCAAATACTTCGGAGTCTTTCTCGCAAGCGCGCAAGCAACGCTGCAACGCAGCGTCAAATTATTTTAACAAGACTGTGGTACCGCTGGAATCGAGGCGGTCTTTGGCCATATGATGGCTGAAAAGGAGAGCCGCCGGAACAAAACCGGCTCCCGACCGTTGCAGAAGGGATCGAGACGTCAGAGGGTCACCATGAACGCATTCGTTCGACGTTTTGTCATGCATTACGGCATCTATCGCCGCTACCCGCTCGCGCGCGTGGACGCTCTGCGGAACGCATGGCGCATCGCCCGGGCGTAGCGCGCGACCGGCCATTCGGCGCCCCTGGCGCGTGACGAACGCGCCGGAGGCGGCCGCACGACGTCCTGCCTCAGGGGCTCCTGGCCCGCCACGGCACCCCGTGGCGGGTCTTCGCGTTTCGGGCCCCGCCGCCGGGCCGCGAGCGGCCGACGCCGCCGTCGCTTATACCAAGCTTCAGCCTTCCCCCTTCAGATCTGCCGCGTCGTCATGCCCGCGCTCGTCGCGGGCATCCACGATCTGGCAACGGTGCAGGATCAAGAGCGTGGATGGCCTGGCGAGCCCGGCCATGACGACGTGAGGTGAGCGACCGTCGAGAGCCGACGGAGCTTCGGGCTCATGCCCATGGCCCTGAGCCCTGACCCGTCATCCTGAGGCGCCCGGCGCCGCCGGGCCTCGAAGGATGCGGCCACCCGAGTCGGCGTCGCCGACTTGGGCTTCGATGGTGTCGATCTCGGGCAGGCCCGAGATCGATGCCGTCGCCCTTCGAGGGCCGCGCTCGCGCAGCCACCTCGGAGGCTGTGAACGGTTCGATTTCTGCACTTTTCGACCTGTGTCGAATCAACGACTTAGCCGGGCCGAAAACGCCGAAAACCGGACAGAGTCACAAGCTCTCAGGGTGACGGTGAGGGGCCGTGCCGGAGACCGTCCGATCAGATCGCGTTCTCGAACTTGCCGCTGCGCGGGAAGCCCTTGGGCGGCAGGCGGCCGGCGTCGGCGCGGTTGCCGCGCCACTCGGCGAGCTCCTTGAGCGTCTGAGTGAACACGCGCCCCGCCGAGTCGGTCCAGCTCAGGCCTTCGGCGCCCGTGAAGGTCTTCAGGTCGGAGAGGCCGCCGTCCTTGTACCTCTGCAGCCGCACGCCCTTGCCGCGGTTCATCTCCGGCACCTGGTCGAGCGGGAAGATCAGGAGCTTGCGGTTCTCGCCGATCACCGCGACCTGATCGCCCGTGACGGTCGTCACCAGCCGCGCCTCGTCCGGCATCTCGACATTGAGCACCTGCTTGCCGCGCCGCGTGTTGGCGAGGCACTCGTCCTCGGCGACCACGAAGCCGTGGCCGCCGCGGCTCGCCACCAGGAACTTGCGGCCGCCGACGAACGGGAAGACGGCGACGAGGTCGGCCTCCTGCTCCATGTCGATGTAGAGGCGCACCGGCTCGCCGTGGCCGCGCCCGCCCGGCAGCTTGCCGGCCTCGAGCGTGTAGAAGCGGCCGTTGGTGGCGAGCACCAGAAGCTTCGAGGTCGTCTCCGCCGGGAACGCGAACTTGAGCTTGTCGTCGGCCTTGAACTGGACGCCGGACAGGTCCGTCACGGTGCCCTTGAGAGCCCGGATCCAGCCCTTGTCCGAGACCACGACGGTGATCGGCTCGCGGATCACCATCGCCTCCTCGATCGCCGCCTCGTCGTGGGCGGGCGCCTCGGCGAAGCCGGTGCGGCGCTTGCCGAGCGGCGTCTTGGGGCCGAACTTGGTCCTCACGTCGCGGATCTGCTCGGCGATCTTGGCCCACTGCTTGGGCTCGGAATCGACCAGGCCCTGCAGCTCGCGCTGCTCGGCGCGCAGCGCCTTGTCCTCGGAGCGGATCTCCATCTCCTCCAGCTTGCGCAGGTTGCGCAGCCGCATGTTGAGGATCGCTTCCGCCTGCACCTCGGTGAGCTTGAACGTCTTCATCAGGACGGGCTTGGGCTCGTCCTCGGTGCGGATGATCTTGATCACCTTGTCGAGGTTCAGATAGGCGACCAGATAGCCGCCCAGAATCTCGAGCCGGTGGGCGATGACGCCGAGCCGGTGGTTGGAGCGTCGCACCAGCACGTCGCGGCGGTGGTCGAGCCACTCGCGCAGCGCCTCGTGCAGGCCGATCACCTTGGGGATGCGGCCGCCGACCAGCACGTTCATGTTGAGCGGGATGCGCGACTCGAGATCGGTCAGCTTGAACAGCGACTCCATCAGGAGCTCGGCGTCGACCGTTTTCGCGCGGGGCTCGATCACGAGCCTTATGTCCTCGGCCGACTCGTCGCGCACGTCGCCGACCAGCGGCAGCTTCTTCTCGTTCAGCAGCTCGGCGATGCGCTCGACGAGGCGCGACTTCTGGACGAGCCACGGGATCTCGGTGATCACGATCAGCCAGGTGCCGCGCGCGCCGTCCTCCTTGTGCCAGCGCGCCCGCACCCGGAACGAGCCGCGGCCCGTCTCGTAGGCCTCGGCGATCGTCGCGCGGCTGTCGATGATCAGGCCGCCGGTCGGGAAGTCCGGACCGGGGACGTGTTTCATCAGCGCCTTCGGCTTGGCGTCGGGATGCTCGATCAGATGCAGGGCGGCGTCGCACAGCTCGGCGGCGTTGTGGGGCGGGATGGCGGTCGCCATGCCGACCGCGATGCCTTGCGCGCCGTTGGCGAGCAGATTGGGGAACGCGCCGGGCAGCACCACGGGCTCCTGCTCGGAGCCGTCATAGGTCGGGCGGAAGTCGACCGCGTCCTCGTCGAGGCCGTCGAGCATCAGCCGCGCGACTTCGGTGAGGCGCGCCTCGGTGTATCGCATGGCGGCGGCGTTGTCGCCGTCGATGTTGCCGAAATTGCCCTGGCCGTCGACCATCGGGAAGCGGACCGAGAAGTCCTGCGCGAGGCGCACCAGCGCGTCGTAGACGGCCTGGTCGCCGTGCGGGTGGAACTTGCCGATCACGTCGCCGACCACGCGGGCGCATTTCTTGAACGCCGCGCCGGGATCGAGGCGCAGCTCGCGCATCGCGTAGAGCAGGCGCCGATGCACCGGCTTGAGGCCGTCGCGCGCGTCGGGGAGCGCACGGTGCATGATGGTCGAGAGCGCATAGGCGAGATAGCGCTCCTCCAGGGCCTCGCGCAGCGCGACGTCGTGCACGTCCGACGGATCGGAGGGAATCAGGGTCTTGGTCATGGGGCGATCGAATAGCCCGCGGGCCGGACGCGAACAATATCGCCGCGGCCGCGTTGGGGAGGAACCGTAGGCCGCGGCCGTCGGATGAACGCCGGATGAATGGCATCTCCATAATATTGCTGTGTTTGGAAGGTCTTATCCCGATCGGCGGCGCCCGCTGCCGGGCCTCGGGGATCATACGGGACCAAGCGACGGAGGATCGGCGCGACCTGGGTACGCCACCCTTGACGGCATCGACGGCGTCGGGGAGCCGACGTCGACACCGAATCTGTCCCAGTCATGGACCGTCGCCGGCCTGCACGGCCGGACGTTTCGTCGACGGTCGGAGAGGAGATCGACATGCGTGGAACGATCCTGGCCGCGGCTGCTGCCGTCGGTATCGGGCTGTTCGGAATGGCGCCCGCCTCCGCGGCGCCTGCCACCGGGGCTGCCGGCCTTCTGTCGGCGGCCGAGGTCCAGGAAGCGGTCATTCAGGCGCAGTGGCACTATGCCCGCCGCAGCCACTGGCGCTGGGGCAGCCGCGGCTATGTCCACGGCCCCAACCGCAGCCATTGGCGGTGGGGCAGCCGCCCGCGCTGCCACTGGCGCGGTCGCAGCGTTTGGGGGCCGTGCTGAGCGACATGCGGCGCTGACGGACCGATGCTGACGGACCGATGCTGACGGAACGATCATGACGGAACGATCATGACGACGATGGCCGGCCCGTTCGCGGGCCGGCTTTGTTGTCTGGCCCGGGATGACCACGGCGTGCCGGCGCCGCGCTCTCGATGAGAGAGCCGGAGCCGACCCGTTACCCCTTCTTCCGGCCCTTGCGGCGCAGCTCCTTGATGGCGCGGGGCACCGGATCGAAGCGCTGCTGGCTCTCCTCGTCGACGACGAAGCAGGCGGGATGGTTCGCCTCCGGCACCCGCTTGTCGGTGGCGCAGCGATCGAACGCGGCGAGCTCCTTCGGGCTCTGATAGTAGTAATAGGGCGCGATCATGAAGCGCTGGGCGCCGTCGCCCCAGCCGCCGAAGCGGTCGATCTTGCCCTTCAGCGCGGGCGCGACCTGCAGGATCATGTCGCGGAAGCTGTCGTCCGTGATGAAGTTGTCCGGGAGCTGATCGAACGGTCCGTCGAAATAGTTGTTCACCCGCGAGTTGGCGAAGGCGACGCCGACCAGAATCTTCCGCGGGCGCCGGTCGTCGACGAAGAAGCCGTAGCCGGTGCGCTTGCCGACGACGATGCGGCCGGACTTCTCCGGCACGAACTGCTCCGGCACCGGCACGGTCTCGTCGAGCACGTAGTGGAAGAGCTTCAGCCGCGGGTTGAACACCAGGAAGAAGCGCAGCCCCGACTCGTCGAAGATCGGCCCGACGAACTTCTCGTCCGGCGCCAGCGTGCCGTCCGGCGGCGTCACGCCGGAGAGGTCGTTGAGGGCGAACAGCACGCTCTTGCCCCGATAGGTCACGCGGTAGAGGAACCGCTCGACCTTCTCCACCGTGACGTCGTTGGTCTGGTCGAGCACGACGTGAATCACGTCGGTCTCCTCGCGCCAGTCGGCGAGATCCTCCGAATAGGCGAAGTGCAGCTTGCCCTTGTCGCGGTCGCTGGCATCGAGCCGGATGTTGCCGTTCCACGGCGCGCCGTCGGCCAGGAAGGTGAAGTAGTAGTAGTTCTCGGTCGGGTAGACGGCCACGCGATCGGGAAGGGCCTCGAACACGCTGCCGAACATGGCGACCGGGTCGTCGACCGGCAGCCGTGTCGCGGCTCTCAGCTCCTCGTTATAGCCCTGATTGGTGTGGAGCCGCAGCGGCCCGGCGGCGCGTGCGTCATCCGGTGGGCCGAGCAGCAGGACGGTCGCACAGATGGCCGTCAGCACGCCCGTGACGCGGCGCCAAACGCGACGGATGGCGGTTTGCGTGGCACCGGGCACGCGCGAAAGGGCGGACAGGTCATCGCGCCGGAACAGGAGCGGCCGGCGGCGTGGGCGACACATCGCGAAGAACTCCAGGACGAGGGACCGTCTCCAGGTGCGGCACGAAAGTGCGGATTTGTTGACGGCCATCAACCCGGGTGTCGATTTTGCCTGGAACGGTTCGAACCGAAAGTCGCGTTGCCCCGACAAGACACCGTGAACCCCTGGAGGTGCGGTCATGGCGTGGCGTGTGCTGACGATCGTCGCGACACTCGGGGCGCTCGGCGCCTTCGGTGCCGCCCAGGCGGAGCCCAGATTGGCTCTGGTGATCGGAAACTCGGCCTATCAGGCCGTCACCGAGCTTCCCAACCCGGCGAACGACGCCAAGGCGATGGCCGAGCTGCTCTCCTCGGCCGGGTTCGAGGTGACGACGGCGCCCGATCTCGGCCAGGCCGAGATGCGCAAGGCCGTCGGTGATTTCGCCGCCAAGGTGGCGAGCAAGGGCCCGGACGCCGTCTCGCTGGTGTTCTACGCGGGCCACGGCCTCCAGGTCGACGGCGAGAACTTTCTGGTGCCGGTCGACGCGAGGATCGCCCGCGAGGCCGACGTGCCGCTGCAGACCGTGCGGCTCGCCGACGTGATGAACGCGCTCGCCGCGGTGCCGAGCCGCACCCGTATCGTCATCCTCGACGCCTGCCGCAACAACCCGTTCTCCGAGATCAACAAAGTGGTCGGCCGCGGGCTCGCCATCGTCGACGCGCCGGCCGGCTCGATCGTCTCCTACTCGACCGCACCGGGCTCCGAGGCCGAGGACGGGGAGGGGTCGAACAGCCCCTACACGCGGGCGCTCTTGAGCGTCGCCAAGGAGCCGGGCGTGCCGATCGAGCAGGCGTTCAAGCGGGTGCGCTATGCGGTGCACCAGGAGACGTCGGGCCGGCAGACGCCGTGGGAGAGCTCGTCGCTCACCGCCGACTTCACGTTCTTCCCCGGCGTCGCGACGTCGCCCCCGGCCGTGCCCCCGGTGGTCGCGGCCACCGACACCCGGGCCAAGGGCGGCACGACCGCTGCGACCGGCACCAAGGTGGCCGTCGCGACCACCGGCGGGCGCGTGAGCCTCCGCACGGTCGAATCTTGGCGCACCGAGCTCAAGCCGCTGCGCCAGCCCGACGCCTACGAGCGGGTGATCGCCGAGGACACGGTCGAGGCCTACCAGGCCTATCTGCAGCTGTTCTCGGCGACCCCGTACCAGACGCGGGTGCGCGACATCGTCGAGCGCCGCAAGGTGATGATCGCCTGGTACACGGCCGTCACCGTGAACACGACGGCGTCCTACGAACTGTTCCTGGCGCAGCATCCGGGCTCCGACCTGATGCTGACGGCGCAGCGCCTGCTGTCGCGGGCCGGCAACCGCCAGATCGCCATCGCGACGCCGGTCGCCGTCGCGCCGGTCTGCCCGCCGGTGCCGGCCCCTGTCGTCCAGCCGACGCGGCGTAAGGCCGAGAAGACCGAGAAGCCGAGCAAGAAGACGCCGAAGCGCACGGCGATCCGCGACTCCGGCCCGTCGCCGCCCCCGCCGTCGGCCGGCCCGCCCCCGGCTGCGATCGGCATCGGGATCGGCATCGGGATCGGCTCGATGATCCGCCGACCGCCTTCGTCCGGCCCGAGCCATGTGAGCCCGGGCGGCCACTCGCACGGCCCGTCCGGACAGACCGGCCCGAGCGGCGGCGGCATGCGCAGCGGCTACGGCCTGCGGTAGCGGGCGGTGTGTTCGGTGCAGGGGGGAGGGTCGTTCCGGGGCGGCGCACTCGGGTCGGTGCTTCGCGCCGCCCGAGCACAGGCTCCGTGCCGAACCCGGTATCCAGCCAGACACGGCGCTTTCCGTCAGATTCCGGGCTCGGGCCACCGGGTCGCGCCCCGGAACGACGGCATCGCTCACCCGTCGATGCGGTCCCAGCCTTCCGGGCCGAGGCGCTCCTGGGGCAGGAAGCGGGCCTTGTAGTCCATCTTGCGCGAGCCGTTCACCCAGTAGCCGAGATACACGTAGGCGAGGCCCATGGCGCGGGCACGGGCGATGTGGTCGAGGATCATCAGCGTGCCGAGCGAGCGGCTGCTCTCCTCCGGCTCGAAGAACGAGTAGACCATCGACAGCCCGTCCTTGAGGACGTCGGTGAGGCTGACCGCCAGAAGCTCGCCGCGGCGGCCGAAGCCGATGTCGCCGCCGCGCCGCCGATACTCGACGAGGCGGGTGTCGACATGGCTGTCCTCGATCATCATGGCGTAGTCGAGCACCGTCATGTCGGCCATGCCGCCGTCCTGGTGGCGGGCGTCCAGATAGGCGCGGAAGACGCCGTACTGCTCCGAGGTCGGCACCGCGACCCGCATCTCGCCGGCGAGATCGCGGTTGCGCTCCAGCACCCGTCGCAGGTTGCGGGTCGGTCGGAAGTCGTCGACCAGCACGCGCACGGAGACGCAGCCGCGGCAGCCCTCGCAGGCCGGCCGGTAGGCGATCGACTGGCTGCGGCGGAAGCCGCCGTGGGTGAGCAGGTTGTTGAGGTCGCTGGCGCGCTCGCCGACCAGGTGGGTGAAGACCTTGCGTTCCTCGCGGCCCGGCAGATACGGGCAGGGCGACGGCGCCGTGAGGTAGAATTGCGGCGTGTCGCGAGAATGCTGGGTCACGCGGCGAACCTCGCGCCGGCAGGCAGGGCGCCGGCAGGCAGGCGAGCCGATGCCGGCCGCTCCGCTCGACCCGGATCCGACGATTCTCGACCGGCGCTCGCCTCTGCAACCCGGGCGCCGAAGCCCACCCCGCAGACCATCATCGCCTTCAGTAACCAGTCCCGCTCGGTCGCCAGCCCGGTTCGACACCAATTTCGTCGGGTGTGACCCGGATTTCGTCGGGTGTGACCCGGACCCGCTCAGTAACCGAGCCCGGCCGCCCGCAGGCGTGCGGCCCGTGGCCCGTTGTTGATCACCACCGTACCGAGCAGGATATCATGGAGAAGCCGCCGGCGGTGATTGAAAAAACACACCAGCAGGACGAGCGGCGAGAGGACCGAGATCGACACCCAGAACACCACGGCATGCACGGCCCCGAGCAGGAAGGTCGACGGCGCCCCGTCGCCCTGCCGCATCTGCAGGTCGACCATGCGCATGCCCCAGGTGGCCGTTTCGGGTCCGCCCAGCGTGGTTCCGTAGTATAGAAGCGCCCAGATCACGGTCGCCGGACCGGCCAGCCAGAACAGCGCCCACCCCAGGCCGAGCGTCACGATCCCGAGGAGGAACACGGCGATCGTGGCCACGGCCACCGGAACGAACAGGATGACGACGTCGATCATGAACGCGATGACGCGGCGCGTAAGCACGCCCTCGAATCGTTCGGGATCCCGGAACGGGTCGAGCAGCGGCGGCTCGGAACGGGTCAGCTCGGAGTACGCCATGGGGCTCCTCGTCAGGATCCTGGTCGGGAACGATTTCCGCGCCGTGCAGGGTCGGCGCTCCTCCAGATGGCCGTGCCCGACGAGCGCCGCAAGTGGGGCGCGCGGCGCCGCCGCAGCCGATCGCCGGATCGTGAGGACGCAGCCATGACCGCCACCGTGACCGCCACCGCCACCGTCACGCTCGCCGACGTGGAAGCCGCTCGAACGCTCTTGAACGGGCAGGTGATCGCCACCCCGATGCTGCCGGCGCCGCGGCTCTCGGCCCTGACCGGCGCCGAGGTGTTCGTGAAGTACGAGAACCTGCAGGTCACCAACTCGTTCAAGGATCGCGGCGCCTATGTGAAGCTCGCGCGGCTCGACGACGCGGCGCGCGAGCGCGGCGTGATCGCTATGTCGGCCGGCAACCACGCCCAGGCGGTCGCGTATCACGCCCAGCGGCTCGGCGTGCCGGCCACCATCGTGATGCCGGAGACGACGCCCTTCGTGAAGGTCGCCTCGACCAAGGCGTTCGGCGCCACCGTGGTGCTGGACGGCGAGACGCTGGCCGACTCGCAGCGCCGCGCCGAGGCGATCATCGCCGAGCAGGGGCTCACCCTCGTCCACCCCTACGACGACCCCGACATCGTCGCCGGGCAGGGGACGATCGCGCTCGAGATGCTCGAGGCGGTGCCGGATCTCGACACGCTGGTGATCCCGATCGGCGGCGGCGGGCTGATCTCCGGCAACGCCGTGGCGGCGCGCGGCATGAAGCCGGACATCGAGGTCGTCGGGGTCGAGGCGACGCTCTATCCGGCGATGCGCAACGCGATCAGCGGCGAGACGCGGCCGGTCGGCGGGCCGACGCTGGCCGAGGGCATCGCGGTGAAGAATGTCGGCCGCCTCACCCGGCCGATCATCGAGGCGCTCGTCTCCGACATCGTGCTGGTCGACGAGGCGCAGCTCGAGCAGGCCGTCAACGCCTATCTCACCCTGCAGAAGACCATGGCCGAGGGGGCCGGCGCGGCCGGGCTCGCCGCCATGCTGGCGCGGCCCGAGCGGTTCCGCGGCAAGCGAGTCGGGCTCGTGCTGTGCGGCGGCAACATCGACCCGCGCATCCTCGCCTCGATCATGGTGCGCGAGCTCGAGCGCCAGTCCCGCATCGTCTCGATCCGGCTGACGATTCCGGACCGCCCGGGGGTGCTCGGCGCGATCGCGACGCTGCTCGGCGAGCACGGCGCCAACATTCTCGAGGTGGTCCACCACCGCCTGTTCCTCGACGTGCCGGCCAAGGGCGCCAAGGTCGACGTCACCGTGGAGGCGCGCGACCGCGCCCATGGCCGCGAGATCGTCGAGGCCTTCGCGGCGCACGGCTACGACCCGGAGCGCATCGAGACCGTCAAGGCGATCGAGTAGGGCCGGGCGGCACAGCCGCGCGATCGTCGTCGTCCGCGCGGGCGACGGCGGACGACCCGGCCGCCACCGGTCCGACGTCGCTTCGGTCGCGACTTCGGAGCCCCCCGGGGGGCTCCGCCGTCGCGGCGCTCGATCAGCGTGAGGCGTTCGGATTCGGAACGACGCCTTGACCCGTCTATTTCCCCCAGCTCAGGAACAGGCCGATGTCGCCCGGGATGCCGCCGGGAAAGTCGACGACCCGGGCGGTCAGGCCGAAGCCCTTGGGGCGCAGCTCCTCCTGCCAGCGCAGGAAGACGCGGGCCGGCAGGCCGCGCAGCGTCGCCGGCCATTCGGGGTCGGGCACGTTCACGGCGCGGCCGTGGTCGGTGCACAAGTCGCAGGGGAAGCGCAGCAGCATGTGCTCGGTCTCGCCCTTCTCGGCGGCAATCTTCGCCTCGTGCATCATCCGGTTCCACATCGCCTCGGAGAGCTCGGCGGCGAGCATCTCGTTCACCTCGTGATGGCGCTTCTCCTCGGCCTGCCGGTGGATGTCGGCGCGCAACGCGTCCTCGTCCTTCTCGTGGCGCTCGACGAGCCCGCGGAAGCCGGCAGCCGAGAGCTCCTCGGCGGCCTTCGGTCCGGGCGCGGCCGTGGTGGTGGGCCGATGGGGGGGCGACTTGTCGGGCGAGTTGACGGGCTGTTGGGCCCCGAGCTTCTGCTGCATGCGGACCTGCAAGGCGGTGAGGTGCTCTTCGGCGGCGGTGAGACTGTCGGGCGTGCGCTCGGAGGCGGGCGGCGCCGTGCCGTGATTGTTGCCGGCGATCGCCCGAACGAGATCGGCGCGGCTGACGATGCCGACCATGCGGCCGTTCGCCGTCACGGGCGCCCGTTTGATACGGTTCTGTGCCAGCACGCCGGCGACCTCGACGATGTCGGCGTCCTCCGGCACGGTGACGACCGGCGCCGTCATCACGTCGCGGGCGGTGCGCTTGTCGTCCTCGAGGTCGGCGATGAACTCGGCGCTGAGCGCCTCGCCCTCCGAGAGCATGTGCAGCCACCAGTCGCGGCGCGCCTCGCGGTCGCGCTGGTCGCGGGGGATGAGGTCGCCCTCGCTCACCATGCCGATCAGGGCACCCGCCTCGTCGACCACCGGAACGGCGCTGATTCCGTTGCGGTGCAACAGCTTGGCGATGACGCGCGCGGGCGCGTCGGGGGCGACCGTGAGGACGGTCCTGGTCATGATGTCGGCGGCTTTCACGGGTCCAGATCCTGTCTCGGGGCATCCTGTCGGGGGGCAGCGGGGTGACGACCGGTCGCGTCGGACCGTGGCATTTGGCGCCCAACGGCGGGCCGATGACTTTGACTTGGAGCAAGATTTCCACAACGGCGACGGGTAGACTGACGACGGGCGGCGAGCGCGTGCGCTTCAAGACCGCCGGACAACCATCCTAGGGAGAGAGCGGTCATGAAAGGAACGAGCGTGCGCAATACGACGTGGGACGAGCTCCAGCCGGGGGCGTCGGCTTCGCTGGAGCGAACCTGCACCATGCAGGATCTGACGCTGTTCGCGCATGTCTCGGGGAACCTCAATCCGCTGCCGCTGCCGTCCGCGATGGAGAGCGCCATGGGCGGCGAGCCGGTCGCCCCGTCGATCTGGGTCGGCTCGCTGGTCTCGGCCGTGCTCGGCACGCTGCTGCCCGGCGCCGGCACGCTCTACCGGGCGCAGAGCTTCAACTTCGTCGACCGGGTGCGGGTCGGCACCCGGCTGACCGTCGAGGTCAAGTGCATCGAGAAGCGCGAGAAGCCCGTCGCGCTGTTCGAGACGACGATCCGCGAGGCGGACGGCCGCCTGGTCGTGCAGGGCGTCGCCGAGGTCGAGGTGCCGCTCGAGACCATCGTCACCGAGGCCAACGAGCTGCCGCAGCTCATCCTCGACGACCACGAGCACTTCGCCCCGCTGATCGCGGTGGCCAAGCGCCTGCCGCCGCTGCCGACCGCGGTGCTCGGGCCGGACGACCGCCACGCGCTCGGCGGTGCCGTGCTGTCGGCCGAGGAGGGGCTGATCGTCCCGATCCTGATCGGCGACGGCGGCCGCATCCGCGCCGCGGCCAAGGATCTCGGCGTCGACATCGGCCGCTTCGAGCTGATCGACGTGGCGGACGACCGCGAGGCGTCGAAGCGCGCGGTCGGCCTCGTCAACACCGGCAAGGCCGCCGCCATCATGAAGGGCAACGTCAAGGCGGAGGCGCTGCTCAACGCGGTGATCAAGCGCGACGGCGGCCTGCGCGGCGTGCGCCGGCTCAGCCACGCCTTCGTGCTCGACGTGCCGACGCTCGACCACCTGCTGTTCATCACCGACTGCGCCGTCAACATCGCGCCGGACCTCACTACCAAGGTCGACATCGTCCAGAACGGCATCGACCTCGCCCGCGCCTGCGGCATCGAGACGCCGCGGGTCGGCGTGCTGTCGGCGGTCGAGACCGTCAACCCCAACATCCCCTCGACGCTCGACGCCGCGGCGCTCTCCAAGATGGCCGAGCGCGGCCAGATCAAGGGCGGCATCGTCGACGGGCCGCTCGCCATGGACGTCGGCGCGGCCAAGACCAAGGGCATCACGTCGCTGGTCGCCGGCCGCGCCGAGGTGCTGATCGTCCCCAATCTCGAGGCCGGCAACATGCTGGCCAAGGAGCTGACCTTCGTGGGGCGGGCCGAGTCGGCCGGCCTCGTCGTCGGGGCGCGGGTGCCGATCATCCTGACCAGCCGAGCCGACAACGACCGCGCCCGCCTGGTCTCCTGCGCGCTCGCTCAGCTCTACATCCATTGGTGCCGGACCGGACGGTCCGCCTGCTCGGTTCCCGGATTCGCCAAGGCGGCGGAGTGAACCGCGCCCGCCGACCGGCCGGAGATCGACGGCCGGTCGGCGCGGTGCAGGCGAGTGTCTCGTAACCGGAAGGAACAGGTCCGTGGACCGCGTCACCAAGCAGGCCGGGCGCGCCGAGATGCGGCGTGTGCCGGGCGGCGAGCGTCGGCCGCCCGTGCCGGAGTCGGCCGTGCCGGGCGCGGGCGTTCCGGGCTCGGGCGTGCCGGGCGCGCGTGTTCCGGGCGCGGGCATGCCGGGCTCGGTGCCGGATCTCGCCGCGATCGGGCTGAGCCCCGATCGCCTGTTTTCTCGCACCATGGTCGATGCCGGCCGGCTGGCGCAGCACAACGAGCGCGTTGCCCGGCGGCTCGCCGCCGCGGCCGAGCGGTTCGGCTACGACCACGGGGTGCGGCTGCAGGGCCAGCTGCGCAGCCTCGGTCGGGTCGGCGACCGTGTCTGCGCCTGGGCCTTCGGGCCCGGCATGCTGCCGCTCGACGCGCGCGACTACACCCTGGTGGTGGTCGCGCGGACGCTGCGCAACACGGCGCCGCTCGCCGCGCCGCTCGCCGTCTCCACGCTGGCGGCCTCGACGCTGGCGTCGCAGCCGCACGGCGACAACGGCTTCCTGCTCGCCGAGCGCATCGTCTCGGACCTCGTGAACCAGGCGCTCGATCTCCAGCACGACGTCGTCGGGGTCTGGCTGGACATCGGCCGCGAGGTGATCGAGGCTTGCCCCTTCGTTTGGCCGCCGTTCTGGCCGGGCTTCGGTCCGGCCGCGGGCCGGTCGCAGCGGGAGGACGGGAGAGACTGAGCGTGAAGCGTGGCGACGACCGGGTGATCCGGAAGCGCGTCGGGCGGCGCGCCCGGGGGGCCGGCCTGCTGGCCGGGCTCGCGCTGCAAGTCGGGCTCGCGCTGCAAGTCGGGCTCGCGCTGCAAGTCGGGCTCGCCGCGTCGGCCCTCGCCCAGACGGCTCCGGTCGACACCGGCGCCGCCGCCCCTGCGCCCGCCCCCTCTGCGCCCATCGCCCCTGCGCCCGTCGCGCCCGCGTCCCCGGACGCCACCATCGCGGCCGACTTCGCCACCGTCACGGCCGCCGCGGCGCACGCCCGCCAAACCCTGCAGCCGCTGGAGACGGCCCTCGACGCGCTCGCCGGACGGAACGGCGCGGCCGGCCGCGATCCCGGCTTCGCGCGCGCCCGCGGGCCGCTCGAACGGCATCGCGAGGCGCTCGCGCGCTTCACGGCGCTCGCCGCCTTGGCGTCGTCCTGGCGCGATCTCGGTCACGAGCTCGCCGGCCTCGCGACCACGGTCCGTCTCGCCGATGTGGACGCGCTCGCTGCGACGGTCGGCAGTGGCGCCGGCGCCGACGTGCGCACGGCGCTCGCCGCCTATCGCCAGGCCGTGGGGGCGGTCGCGGCCGCCGCCGGTGCGCTCGGCGAGCGCGTCGCCGCGGCGCGCGAGCGCGACCGGCTCGGCGGCGAGGCCCGTGGCGGCAAGGTCGATCCTCGGTATCGCGCCCTGATCGCTCAGCACGGCGAGACGCTGGCGGACGCCTCCGTCTACGTGCCGTCGTCGCCGCCCGAACTGTATCGGCCCAAGGTCGCCCCGGCCGAGAAGGTCTTCGACGTCGCCCTGGTCTGGGACGAGGCGGAGGACGAGTGGCACCGCCTGCCCGGGGACGTGCCCGTGGAGGACATTTTCCGCGACGTCTTCCTCGCCACAGGCCGGCGGCCGACACCGGGGCAGCTCAAGACGCTGTCCGGCATTCACGCGCAGATCCGCGCCCGCACCGCGGCGGTCGACGCGCTGGCCGGGTGGCTCGACACGGCCGCGACCGGGGACGGCGCCGCCGCGCAGGCGATGGCGCGCGCCGCCGACGCAGCGGCGACACGGGAGACGCTGCGCGAGCCGTGGCGGCTGCGCGCCCGCTACGCCTACGACGCCACGTTCCGGACCTCTTGGCTCGCCGGGATCGACGCCATCCGCAGGGATCTGGTCGGGCAGGGGGCGGCGGGCGCGGCGGTGCTTCAGTCGCTCGACGCGGTGCTCGACCGCCACGACATGACGCTCGAGTCGCAGTGGGCCGTCGCGGTGCCGCCGGCCAAGGCGACCCTGAAGGTGACGGCGTGGTTCCGCGACGAGCCGAAGGCGCGGTTCGTCAGCCTGTGGCGCTTCGACAAGGAGCTGGTCCGCATCGAGATCGACCAGGGGCGGGCGACCGGCGTCCGCCGCGGCAGCGTCGTGCAGTCGGAGGGCTCGATCCCGGGCCGCAACTGCGTCGCCTCCGACAGCCGCACCTTCCTGGCCAACGGCACGCTCAATTTCGCGGCGAGCTACCGCTGCGTGCGCGGCGACGGCGTCATCGAGGCCAAGGACCGGGTCGGCGTCGGCACCTGGGAGGTCGTCCCGGACGGCCCCACGACCGACGGCAAGCCGACCGACGCCAAGCCGACGGATCCGAAGCCCGCCGCCGAGCAGAAGCCCGAGCCGCGCCGGCGCGGGCGCTGATAGCGCTCGGGTGGCCGCGCCGCGCCGGTCCGCCTGCCGTGCAACATCGGTGAAAACGTTTTCACCAAACGATCGACCGAGGGCGCGCGCGGGGCGGGCTGCAGGCCGCCCGCGCAGCATAAGCGATCGCCGTGGGAGCCGAGACACGTTGCCTTGCGAGCCGCGACACGCCCCGGCAAAATGCGTCTCACGCCCGAACCAGATGAGATGTGCCAGCCGCGACAGAGGTTGATGTAAACGTTTTCATCGTGTGGGTCGCGGGCCTGGCGACGAGTCGGCTCCGAGGCGCCGAGCGGTGAAAACGTTTTCACCGCGTCCGAGTTGCTCTGCGTCGATCGAGTTCCGGCCGACCCCCGTGTCGCTGGAGGTCTCGGACCCGAGTGCGCTGCTGGCCAGGCCGGCCTGTCGTCACGGCCGCCCAGGCCCGTTCAAGCCGCCTCGTCCACCACGCTCCAGCCGAGCCCCTCGTCGGCGCCGAAGGCGCGGAGGCTGCCTTCGCCCGGCACCGGCACCTCGGCGGGCGCCGCCGGCGGGGTGTCGGTGAGGGTGATGCGCGCCTCGTTCGCCGGCAGGCCGTAGAAGGCCGGGCCGTTGAGCGAGGCGAAGGCCTCGAGCTTGTCGAGGGCGTTCTCCTGCGCGAACACGGTGGCGTAGCACTCGATCGCGGCCGGCGCGTTGAACAGGCCGGCGCAGCCGCACTCCGCCTCCTTCAGGTGACGCAGATGCGGCGCCGTGTCGGTGCCGAGGAAGAAGGACGGGTCGCCGCTCGTCGCCGCCGCCCGCACCGCGAGCCGGTGCACCTCGCGCTTGGCGACCGGCAGGCAATAGTAGTGCGGCCTGATTCCCCCGCGAAAGATGGCGTTGCGGTTGATCATCAGATGCTGCGGCGTGACGGTCGCGCCGATCAGCGGTCCACCGGAACGCACGTAGTCGACCGCCTCCTTGGTGGTGACGTGCTCCATCACGACCTTGAGGGCGGGGAAGCGCTTGCGGGTCGGGTCGAGCACGCGCGCGATGAACACCGCCTCGCGATCGAAGATGTCGACCGCCTGGTCGTTGACCTCGCCGTGCACCAGAAGCGGCATGCCGGCCTTCTCCATCGCGGCCAGGACCGGATGAATGCGCGCGACGTCGGTGACGCCGTGGCTGGAATTGGTGGTGGCGTGCGCCGGATAGAGCTTCGCGGCCGTGAACACGCCGTCGCGGAAGCCGGCGATCAGATCGGCCGGGTCGGTCGCGTCGGTGAGATAGCAGGTCATCAGCGGCGTGAACGCGACGCCCGCCGGAATCGCCGCCACCACGCGCTCGCGATAGGCCGCCGCCATGGCGGCCGTGGTGACGGGCGGGGTGAGGTTCGGCATCACGATGGCGCGGCCGAAGCGGCGCGCCGTGAACGGCACGACGGTGCGCAGCACCGCGCCGTCGCGGAAATGAACGTGCCAATCGTCCGGACGCCGGAGCGTGATCGACGCCATGATGTCTGATGTCTCTCGTGGTCGTTGCGGGCCGTCGCGGCCGCTCGTCGGCGCGACGTGAGGGGAGGCGCCGTCGGGCGGCGGCGGCCGGACCCTACGACCGCGGGCGGCGGCGATCAATCCGAAGGGCGCGGGACGCGGCCCGGCGCGGCGGGCCGTTCAGGGCGTCCCGACGGCGCCGGCCGGCACGCGGGCCGCATGCTCGGCGGCGAGGCCGCGCCGGACCCAGGTCTGGAACGCCGCCGCACAGGCCTTCTGCATCGCCGGCGTCGCTGCGCAGCGGTCGGCGATCACGCAATCCGGATTGGCCGTGCAGCGGGCCGTGAAGGTCCGCTGCAGCACCGGGGCGAGGCCCGCCGTGATGCTGAACGGGCGCTCCGTGGACGGGAGGGCGATCGGCCGGGTGTCGGTCGCTGCGGCGGGCGCATCGTCGGCGCTGCGGCTCCCCGAGCAGCAATGGGGCGAGGTCACGAGCGAGAGCGGCATGGAGCGGGGGTCTCCGGATGAACGGTCGGTCGTCGACTCGGCCGTGGGCCGAACGGCGACACTACGACCGGAACCATGCGAAAATCATGCCCGTCGGATCATACCTCTGTGATCGCCCCCGCGGCGCGCCGCGGCGCCCCGCCGGCGTCACGCACCGTGCCGCGGCCGGCGGCCGGCGGCCGCCCCGTGCCGCGGATCCTGGATGCGCCGGGATCGTCGGCGAACGACAAGGGTGCCGCGACCGTCATGCCGCCGTCCTGATCGAGCACCTTGCCGTCGGAGATCAATTCGGTGATCGCCTTGACGATGGTGCGGGCCGCCGGCGACAGGCCGATGCCGTGGCGCCAGACCACCCGGATGGTGCGCTCGAGCACCGGATCCCTGAGCGGCCGATAGACCAGCAGCGGATGCTCGCCCGGCGGCAAGGCCAGCCCGGGCAGCGCCGTGATGCCGACGCCCTGCTCGAGCAGGCCGTAGATGGTGACGAGATTCGACACCTCCGAGGCGATCGACAGGCGCACATTGTAGGGCGCGATCGCATTGTCGATCAGGTTGCGGATGCCGTGCTCGAGCGTCATCGCGATGAACGGATGGCCCTGCAGGTCGGCCCACGTCACCTCGGGCTTCTGGGCGAGCGGATGGGTCTTCGGGAAGGCGCCGTAGAAGCGGTCGCGGCCGATCACCACGCCGTCGAGCGAGGGCGCCGCCGTCTCGAAGCTGCCGATGCCGAGATCGGCCTGGCCGTCCAGCACGGCCGTCGTGATCGCGGTGAGGTTGACGTCCTTGACGACGACCCGCAGCCCGAGCCGCGACGCTTCGCCGGCGATGACGGCCGGCATCAAGCGGAAGGCGATCGAGGGCAGGCAGGCGACGACGACACGGCCGCGCTTGCGGGCGGCGGCCTCCTGGATGTCGGCGATCGACGTGTCGATCTGGCGCAGCAGATGGCGGGCGGTCGGCAGGAACCCCATGCCCAGCCCGGTGAGCTTCACGCTGCGCGTCGTGCGATGGAACAGCGCGCTGCCGATCTGCTCCTCGAGCTGCTGGATCGAATGGCTGAGCGCGGGTTGCGACAGCGCGAGCGTTTCCGCGGCCGCGACGAAGCTGCCCTTGTCCGCCACCAGGACGAAGGCGCGCAGTTGCCGGATGGTGACATTATTCCGGTTCATCGAATAATCGTTTAGATCATTCGATTTGAAGACGCAATCCGAGCCGTCGCATATTTTTCGTGACGGCGTCGGCGCGACCGGCGGACGCACCCCTGTTCAGAGGTTCCGGAATCCGATCATGGCATCAGCAAGCGCGCAGCCCGACGTTCTCCTCGTCCCCCTCATCGACGTGAACTGGCTGGTCTATGCGCCCTTCGATCCCGGCCGGGACTTCCGCGTCGATCCGCCCAAGGTCGAGCAGAGCGTCGGCGAAACCCGCGGCCTCTGCCGCATGCTGAAAGACATGACCGGCGGCAAGTTCATCCTGTCGCCGCACTCCGGAACCTACTGCCGCACCGGCTACTACGACGGTGCCATGCTCGACGTGTATCGCGAGGCGGTCGCCGCCGGCGCCGAATTGTCGATCCATCTGCACGAGGAGATCAAGGGGCAGGGCACCCGCTACGCGGAACGCGATCACGTCACGGCGGTCTATCTCGACTGCAAGCGACGGCTGGAGAACGCCGGGATCAAGCCGGTCGCCTATCGGGGCGGCCACTACGCCTACACCCCGTTCATGAACGAGCTGCTGCCGCAGACCGGCGTGTTCATCGACTGCTCCTGCTCGCCGGGCGGCAACCATCCGGACCGCGAGGCGATCTGGGTGCATGCGCAGACCACCGGCCACTATCTGCCCGTGAACCCGCGCCTGCCGGCCGAAGGCCAGGCGCGCTCGCAGGTGTTCGAGATCCCGATCGGTGCCGACGGCGGGGGCGCCGCCTACGCGAATCTCCTCCACGTGGAGCAGTCGGAGCTGTCGAACCTGCAGCGCGTCTTCGACGTGATCCGTGAGCGCGCGCAGCGCAGCGGCGAGCAGCAGATCGTCCACTCGCTGTTCCACACCGGCTCGGTCGGGAAGCCCGAGTGGATCGAGCGGTTCAAGCAGTTCCTCGCCTGGGTGCCCAACAACGGCGCGGCGTTCGTCACCGCCCTGGAGGCCAAGGCCGCCTTCGACGCGCGGGCGACGACGGCGCCCGCGCGGGAGAGCGCGGCGTGAGCGGTCTCTGCCTGCTGGTCCAGCCGATCCATCCGGGCGGGATCAGGATTCTGGAGGAGGCCGGGTTGACGGTCCGCCAGGCGAGCGCCGCGACCATGGACGTGGTCGCCCGCGAGGTGACCGAGGCGGTCGCGGCCATCACCCGCAACGCCGGCTTCGACGGCGCCGCCATGGCGGCTGCCCCGCGGCTGCGCGTGCTCGGCAATCACGGCACCGGCTACGATCCGGTCGACGTCGCCTATGCGCGGAATATCGGCCTGCCGATCGTCTACACGCCGACCGCCAACGTGCAGTCGGTCGCCGAGCATGCGATCTCCCAGATGATGGCGATCATGAAGCGCGTGCGCGAATGCGACCGCGCGGTGCGCGCCGGCGACTTCGACTATCGCTACGCCCGCGATTTCCACGAGCTCTCCGGCAAGACGCTGCTGATCTTCGGCTTCGGCAAGATCGGCCGGCGCACCGCCGAGATCGCGCGGCTCGCCTTCGGCATGCGGGTGCTGGTCTACTCGCCGAGCGCCGAGGACGCGGCGATCCACGCGGCCGGCGCCGTGCCGGTCGGCGATCTCGCGGCGGCGCTGGCGCAGGCCGACATCGTCTCGCTGCACCAGCGGCTGACCGCCCAGACGCGCGGCATGTTCGACCGCGAGCGGCTGTTCGCGATGAAGAAGGGCGCGGCTCTGGTCAACACGGCGCGCGGCGCCCTGGTCGTCGCCGACGCGCTGATCGAGGCGGTCGAGAGCGGCCATCTGCGCGGCGCTGCCATGGACGTGTTCGAGACCGAGCCGCTGCCGGCCGGTCATCCCTACACGGGCTGCGACGGCATCCTGCTGTCGCCCCACATCGGCGGCGCCACCGAGGAGGCGCTGGAGCGCACCGCCGTGGAGACCGCCCGCCAGGTCGTCGACGTGCTCGCCGGCCGCCGCCCCGCGCATCTGGTCGACCCCGACATGTGGGCGCGCCGTCGCGCCCCCGCGCGGGTCTGATCGATCGCGTCACCCCGTTCCGGAAAGTCCCGTCCCATGATCAAGAGCAACACGGTCAAGGCCCTGCAACGCGAGGGCAAGCCCGCCTTCGGCACCTGGATCACGCTGTGCCCGCACCCGCGCGTCGTGAAGATCCTCGCCTCCTCGGGCTTCGACTTCGTCATCATCGAGATGGAGCACACCGACTTCACCATGGAGACGGTGGGCACGCTCGCCATGTATGCGCGCGAGTGCGGAATCACGCCGATCGTCCGGCCGCCCGGCACGCTCAAGCCGCACGACCTGACGCGGCCGCTCGACGCCGGCGCACAGGGCCTGCTGCTGCCCTCGGTGGAGACCGCCGAGCAGTTCATGGAGATCGTCAAGGCGACCCGCTACTGGCCGATCGGCAACCGGCCGATGAACCTGCGTGGACCGCACACCGATTACTTCGCCGGCGATCCCAGAGAGATGCTCGCCCATCTCAACAGCGAGACCATGCTGGTCGTGATGGTGGAGTCGCAGAAGGCGATCGCCAATCTCGACGCCATCCTGAAGACCGGCGCGGTCGACTGCGTGATGATCGGCCCCGACGACCTCTCGCAGGATCTCGGCATCCCGGCCGAGATGCAGAACCCGATTCTTCACGCCGCCTACGAGAAGGTCTTCTCGATCTGCAAGGCGAACGGCGTGCCCTACGGGCTGTCGGCCCAGACGCCCGAGATGGCCGAGGGCTGGGTCGCCAAGGGCTGCACCTGGATCCCGTATCAGAACGATGCCGCCATGGTGCTCAACGCGGCCCGCGCCGTGGTGCCGAAGCTGATGAAGGCCGCCGGCCGCGGCTGATAGCGGCGTGGCGCGGCGACGAGGGGCGACCATGCAGGTCACGGCCGATGATCGCCTCGCCGAGGCTCTCGCCGACGGCGCGGCGCTCGCCGCCCGGCTGTTCGACGCGCTCGCCGAAAAGACCGCCGATCCGCCGGGCGTCACCCGCATCGCCTACGGCGAGGGCGAGTGCGCCGCCTTCGCCGTGATGGCGGACGCCGCGGCCGATCTCGGCGGCGAGGCCGCGTTCGACGCGGCCGGCAATCAGTTCCTGACCTTCCCGGGCGTCGATCGCAGCCGCACGATCCATGTCGGCTCGCATCTCGACTCGGTGCCGCACGGGGGGAATTTCGACGGCGCCGCCGGCGTGATCCTCGGCCTCGCCGCGGCCGCGGCGCTGGCCCGGCTCGGCGTCGTGCCGGCCCACGATCTCTGTGTCCTCTGCCTGCGGGCCGAGGAGAGCTGCTGGTTCCCGCACAGCTACATCGGCTCGAAGACGGCGCTCGGCGTGCTGCCGCCCGACGTGCTCGACACCGTCACGCGCAGCGACACCGGCCGCTCGCTCGCCGACCACATGCGCGACCTCGGCTTCGATCCGGAGGCGGTGCGGCGCGGCGCCACCCGCATCGACCGGGCGCGCGCCATCGCGTATCTCGAGCCGCATATCGAGCAGGGGCCCGTGCTGGTGGCGGCAGCACGGCCGGTCGGGCTCGTCACCGGCATCCGCGGCAGCTTCCGGTTCCGCGAGGCGGCCTTCCACGGCGCCTATGCGCATTCCGGCGCGACCCCGCGGACGCTGCGCCGCGACGCCGTGGTCGCCGCCGCCGAGCTGGTGACGGCGATGCAGAGCCTGTGGGAGCGGATGGAGCGCGACGGGCACGACCTCGCCGTGACGTTCGGCATCATCGGCACCGATCCGGCCCGGCACTCCTTCTCGGCGGTCGCCGGCGAGGCGCGGCTGTGCATCGACGTGCGCAGCCGGAGCGAGGCGACGCTCGAGGAGGTCCGCCGGCGCCTGGTCGAGATCGGCCTCGACATCGCGACGCGGCGCGACGTGCGGCTCGATCTCGGGCCGCTCTCCGGCAGCACCCCGGCCGTGATGGCGCCGGCGCTGCTCGGTCGCCTGCGGGCCGCCGCCGCGGCGGCGGGCGTCGACGCGATCGAGATGGCGAGCGGCGCCGGCCACGACGCCGCGACCTTCGCCCAGGCCGGCATCCCGTCCGGCATGCTGTTCATCCGCAACCGCAACGGCAGCCATAACCCTGACGAGCGCATGGACATGGCCGATTTCGACCGGGCGCTGGCGGTGCTGGTCGCCCTGTTGCGCCAGCCGAAGGAGCAGTGGGACTGACGACGGAGTGGGCAAAAGCGAAGCCGGCTAGCCCAGCCGGTGTCACACGCGTGTTTTGGTGCGCTGCAATAACTTTTGACCAGCCGCGTTTCGCATGCCTATCATGCGCGGGTTCGCTCACATTTGTTCATAGGCACCGCGCCCGCCGCTTCGCTGGCAGCGTGTATCCAGGAGATCGTCATGAAGACCGGGTCGCCCTTCGAAATGCCCGCTGACCTCCGGAAGATGACCGAGCAGAGCATGGAACAAGTCCGCTCTGCCATTAACGGCTACCTGCAGTTCTTCCAGCGCGGGATGCCCGGCGTGCCGATGCTGGGCGGCTCCGAGCTGAGCAACAAGGTGCTGAGCTACGCCGAGCGCAACGTGGCGACGGCCTTCGACTTCGCCCAGAACCTGATGTCCGCCAAGGATCCGCAGGAGATCCTCAAGCTTCAGACCGAGTTCCTGCAGACCCAGATGCAGGCGATGACCGAGCAGGTGAAGGATCTGAGCGAGACGGCGATCAAGGCCGTCACCGACGCCACCAAGGGCGCCGCCGCCGGCAAGTCGGGCGCGTCCTCCTGAGATCGTCCGCCGCCGGGTGACCGGCGGCCCGCCAGACGACGCGGGGGGCTCGCCCCGCGTCACCGAAAGACGAATCGTCCATAGACCGAACGACGGACGACTCGTCCGTCCGACGACGACACCGGGCCGCCCGGCCCGGTCGGATCTCGGGTGCGGAGCAGACGGCGACTGACGTTCGCGCTCCGTCCGGGGTAAGCTCCGTCTTACCGGGCCGCATCGGGCCCGTTCGCCAGCCAGCCAGCAGGAAGGTCACGTCAGGACATGCGAACGCTCACCTTGGGGGTGATGGCGACTCTGCTCGCCGTCGGGTCGGCCGAAGCCGCGATCGAGATTTCCGGAGCCCGCATCGAGGCGGGCGAGATCGTCGTGATCGGCCGGGTGACGCGCCCGAACGAGAAGGTCACGTTCGACGGCAAGTTCGAGGTCGTCTCCGGCAAGGATCGGCGGTTCACCTGGCGGGCCGCCTATCATCCGGGCGACTGCACCGTGACGGTGAAGTCCGAACCCGACACCCGCGAGATCGTCATCGCCAATTGCGGCCAGGCCGGCCCCAAGGGTGACAAGGGCGACAAGGGCGACGCCGGCGCACCGGGCGCGGTCGGGGCCGCCGGCCCGGCGGGGCCGACCGGACAGCAGGGGCCGGTGGGGCCGGCCGGTCCGAAGGGCGACAAGGGCGACAAAGGCGACAAGGGCGAGGCCGGCGCCGCGGGTCCGGCCGGGATGGCGGCGGCTGCGACCGCGGCTTCGATGCTGCGCGTCGTCAGCAAGGCCTGCCAGGGCCAGGCGCCGTGCCAGGCGAGCTGCGAGGCCGACGAGGTGCTCCTCACCGCCGTGCCGAACCCGGGCGAGCGCACGCTGGTCGCCGCGACCTGGACGGGCGACGCCGTGCCGTCCGAGGCGAAGCTCGTCTGCGCCAAGACGAAGTGACAGAGGGGACGTGACCGGGGCGGTTTCCATCGAAACCGCCTCACCCTCCGCTCATTCGGGCGTCAGCCGCAATTCCCGGGCGGCGTGCCGTGTCGCCTTGGGGTTCCCGCCTTCGCGGGACGAGCGGAACCTGGCGTGAGGCCAACCGCCTGTCGCCGCGGCGCCGCGGCACGCCGCGGGCCGGGTTCCGCAGGCCGGGATCCGCAGGCCTCAATACGGGCGCCGCTCCGGCTCCGCGATCTCGCCCGCGGCCACCTTCTGCTGAAAGGCATCGAACGCCCGGCCGATCGCCTCCGAAAGGTACTCGGACGACTGCGCGCCGGACACGGCGAGCACGCCGCCGAAGACGAAGCACGGAACGCCATCGACGCCGGCGCGCTGTGCGGCCTCGGCCTCCTCGGTGACGATGGCCTCGTCCTGGTCGGTCGCGAGTCGGGACGTGATCACGTCGGGGTCGAGGCCGACGTCGGCGGCGGCCTGAGCCAGAACGTCACGCTCCGAGAGATTGGCCGCTTCGGAGAAGTACAGCGCCATCAGCCGCTGCTTCATGGCGCCGGCGAGGTCCGGCTGCCGCTCGCCCGCCCAGTGGATCAGGCGGTGGCAGTCGATGGTGTTGGGCTGCCAGGTCATCTTGTCGATCGCGTAAACGAGGCCTTCGGCCTCGGCGGCGGCGACCATGCGGGGCGCGTTCGCCATGTAGCGCTCGACCGAGCCGAACTTTTTCTCGAGATAGGCGCGCCGGGAAATCCCCCCGCGCGGCACCCACGGATTCAGGAAGTAGGCGCGCCAGCGCACCGTCACCGGGATGTCGGGAACCGCGCCGAGGGCGCGCTCCAAGCGCCGCTTGCCGATGAAGCACCACGGGCAGACCACGTCGGAGACGACGTCGATCGGCATTCTGGTCAGCCCGGGAACGTCGGGGGCGGTGTCGGTCATCGGGGCTCCACCGAAGAAAAAGGCGCGGGTCGCCCGCGAGAATAGGGCCGCGCCGCCGCCCGACAAGCCCGATCCGTCCGGCTCCGTGTGATCCGGATCACCGAACCGTCGGCCCCGCTCGGCGCAGGATCGGCGCATCAGGAGGAACCGCCATGCAGAACTCCGTCGCGCCATCCCCCGTCGCGCCGGACCGTCGGAAGCCCCGGTCCCGCGTGTCGCGCCGCACCGCCGCCGTGCTGGTCGCGGTCGTGTGGACCGCCTGGATGTTGTGGGCGAGCCCACCGACCGGTCCGGTCGGCGTCGTCATCGCGGTGGCGGCCGGAGCCCTGTTCGGCGTCGCGTGGGCGTGGTTGTTCGGTCTGGTGCTGCGGCGGATCGGCGTGCCGGTCTGGTGAGCCGCGCCGCAGCGCGTCCGAGCGTCACTCCGCCGCCACGGGGGCCGGTTCGGAGACGCGGGCGAGCAGGGTCTCGACCGTGTCGGTCGGCTTGAGCATGGCGAGCGTCACGGAGGCGTCGATGCGGCCGGTCGGGTCGTCGGCGGGCGCCAGCATGGTGTGGCGCAGCACGCTGGCGATGCGGCGCGCGACCGCGTGGGCCTTCTCCAGCGGCGTCGCCTGGAACGTCACCAGGATCGAGCCGTCGCTCGCCCGGCAGGCGAAGTCGACGTTCCGGACGACCCGCACGGTGAGCCGCGCGGCGTCGAGGCTCGCGCGCTGGTCGAGCGTCGGCGGGAACGAGAAGCGGGCGATGGACAGTGCCTGGCCGCGCGTCTTGGCCTCGTCGACGGCGCGGGCGAGATCGCGCAGGAAGCCCGCGATGGTGAACAGGCCGGTGGTCGGATCGACGAGCCCCTGTGCGTCGAGCGAAGCGAGCTGGCGCTTCAGGCGTGCTTCGAGCGCGTGCAGCCGCACCAGCGGCACCAGCGCGTCGACGACCGCGGCCGGCTCGCCCGCGAGGTTTTCCATGTTGGGCAGCCGCACCGCGTCGAAGGTCGCAGGACACTCGGGCAAGAGCGCGACCGGGAGGTCGCGGAAGCGCGGATCCTCGGCGAGCGCGGTGAGGAAGGCTTCGAGCGTGCGCGGGCCGAAGCCGTCGCCGATCACGATGCCGTCGACGTCGCGGGCGTTGAGGTAGCGGGCGGCGGTCTCGATGCCGAGCGCGCCGATCAGTCCGAGCCGCTCGCCGACCGCGGTGCCGAGCCCCGGATAGGTGCGGCCACGGCCGCACACCAGCACGGTGGCGTCGTCGAGCGGATCGGTGTCGGGCCCGTCGGGTGTGTCGGGGTCGACGTCCGGCGCGGCGACGTCCGGCGCGGCGACGAGCGTCGCGCGGCGCACGACGGTGGCGTGCAGAGTGCGCACCCGCTGCGCCGAGGCGAGCCGCGCCACGATGCGCTCGCACGAGGCGTCGGCGGCGATCGGCAGCGCGTCGCGGAGATGATCACGAAGGCCCTCGACGGGGGCGGCCAGCACCGGCGTGAACACCGCGTGCTCGGCGAGCGCTTGCCCGACCTTGTCGAGCACTTTTGCGGTCGGCGCGTCGGCGGCCTGCGGCATCACCAGGCCGGCTGGCACCTGCTTGGCGATCGCCGTGGCGGCCTTCGCCCACGGCGCCGTGACCACCGGCGCGGCGCCGGCGGATTCGAGCGCGCGCACGAGAACCGGATCGGCGTCCTCGGCGATCACGATCACGGGGCCTTGCAGCGACATCGGCACTCCTCGAGCGGGGCACCGCGCAGCCTATGCGAACGCCGTTAACGTCGCGTCAACGCTTCCGTGACTGAGCGCGGCGTCTCGGCGGCCGCACGAGAGGCCGCCGACGTGATCACGCCGCCGCCGACTCCGCGGCGGCGCGGCGGTCCCGAAAGGCGGCGACGACGAGCGGCGAGACGCCGCGCTCGATCAACGCGGCGCGGGTCTCCTCGCCGTGACCGGCATGGCCGAACAGGCGCTGGCCCATCAGAATGTCGGGCAGGGCCAGCAGCGTCGTGCCGGGCGCGATCTCGTCGGTGACGCGCTCGATCTCGGCGAGCGCCACCCGGTAGCCGCCGATCGAGACGAAGCCGGACGGGGGCGCCGTGACGGTGAGGACGTTGGTCGCCTTCTCGACACGGCAGGGCTGGCGGGTGTCGACATAGAGGTCCGGGCCGACCTGCAGGAACGGCGCGGTGCCGCGCTCGGCCCCCGGGGGAAACGGGTAGCGCGGCACCATGGAGCCGCGGATCTTCAGCGTGCCGAGGTCGGAGCGGGCGATCTCGGCGACCAAGGTCGCGCCCGGCGTGGTGCGGGGCGCCGTCACGGCGCCGGCCGTGATCGCGGCAGGGCGGCCGTCGGTGCCGCGGCGGGCGGCGATCAGCCCGGTCTCGCCGAACACCTGGAGATCGACCAGCGCGCAATCCCGGATCGTCCAGTCGGCCGCCGCGGCGAGTCGCTCCGGCGTCCGCCACACGGCGATGACGCTCGCGAGCTTCGCGGCGCGGCCGAGCACGCCGGCCTCGGCGAGGCGCTGGGCGAGCGGGCCGGGCACGGCGAGCACGCGGGCGTCGAGCGCGTCGAGCTGATCGCCGAGCACGCCGGCGTCGAACGGCGGGTGCAGCGCGAGCGTGCCGCCGAGCAACAGCCACGGCACCAGGCCGGTCGAGAGCCCGGCGAGCGACGACGGCTGCAGGGTCGAGACCACCGTGGTGGCGTGCTCCATCCGGCATTCGAGGGCGATCGAGAGCCCGGCGGCCAAAAGCTCGACCTGGTTGCGGCCGACCGCGACGGGACCGCCCAGATCCGTGTCGAAGGTGACGACCGCCACATGCGCGGCCGGGTTCACGGGCCGGTCGACCGGCGGCACCGAACCCCGGGAGGGCTCGGTCAGCAGCGGATCGAGCGGCACCATGCCGTCCGGCAGATCCGGTCCGAAGCCGGCGACGCAGCGCACCGTGAAGCAGTCCGCCGCCGCCGTCATGGCGAGGTCGACGAGCCGCATCTCGCCGACCCGGCCGGCGGCGACGATCGCCTTGGCGCCGACCCGGGAGAGCGCCTCGCGCAGCTCGGCGCGCCGCCACAAGAGCGGCAGCGGCGCCGCGATCATGCCGGCCCGCACGATTCCGAGGAGCGCGAGGATCTGCTCGGCCGTGCCGGGCCCCTGCAGCGCCACCACGGCGTCGGTCGGCAGGCCGAGAGCGCGCAGCCGCTGCGCGATGTTCGACACGATGCGGTCGACCTCGACCCAGGTCAGGCTCAGCGGCCGGCCGCCGCAGGCCGTCGGGCGGTGCGGGGCGTCGACGAGCGCGACGGCGTCGGGGGCGCGGGCGATGGCGCGGGCGATCAGGTCGTCGAAGGTGACCCGGCCGGCGTGCTGCGCCTGCAGAAGCTCGTCCGGAGAGGTGTCGCCGAGAATCATCGTCGCGTCCCAGAAGATCTGATCACGAGCCCGCGGCCGTGTCCGCGGCCCCGCGAATCGTCCGAGCGATCCGACGACGAGATTAGCTAGCGGCCGCCCGCGCGCCACCATGTTTCCGGCAGCCAGCCATACAGCGAGGTCGCGGCGGGGGGCCGGACATCGCTCCATCGGGCGACCCATTGGGTCGGCAGGTGATACAAAGGGACGACGTAGTGGCCGGAGATCAGCACCCGGTCCAGCGCCCGCACGGCCGAGACGAAGTCCTCGCGCGAGCGGGCGCGCAGCAGCGCCGCGATCGTCGCGTCGACGGCCGGCGAGCGCACCCCCATGTAGTTGCGGCTGCCGGGCTCGCCGGCTGAGGCCGATCCCCAGTAGAAGGCCTGCTCGTTGCCGGGCGACAGCGACTGGTCCCAGCGGTTGGGGATCATGTCGAAGTCGAACTGGATGCGGCGCTGCTCGAACTGCACGGCGTCGACCACCCGGATCGCGGGCACGATGCCGGCCCGCTCCAGCGAGCGGGCGAAGGCCAGCGCCAGGCGCTCGTGATCCTTGGTGGTGACCAGGATCTCGAAGGTCAGCGGCTGGCCGGTCGCGCGGTGGCGCAGCACGCCGCCGTCGAGCGCATAGCCGGCTTCGGCGAGGCGATCGAGGGCGGCCTTCAGGGCCGCGCGGTCGCGTCCCGAGCCGTCCGACACGGGCGGCGCATCGGTGCCCGCCATCACGTCGGGCCGCACCGCGTCGGGAAAGGGCGCGAGCAGGGCGCGCTCGGTCGCGTCGGCCGGGCGACCGCGATGCGACAGCTCGCTGCCCTCGAAGAAGCTGCCGGTGCGGCGATAGCGATCGAAGAACAGGTTGTGGTTGATCCACTCGAAGTCGAACAAGCGGACGATCGCCTCGCGCACCGCGAGGTCGGCGAACACCGGCCGGCGGGTGTTGAACACGAAGGCCGCCATGCCGCGCGGCAGCCCGGTCGGGAACTCCTCCTTGACCACGCGGCCGTCGCGCGCCGCCGGGAAGCCGTAGGCGGTCTCCCAGCGGCCCGGATCGGTCTCGACCCGGATGTCGTAGAGGCCCTTGCGGAACGCCTCGAACCAGGCGTTGTCGTCGCGGTACCAGTCGAACCGGATCGTGTCGAAATTCCACAGGCCGCGATTGACGGCGCGGTCGCGGCCCCACCAGCGCGGGTTTCGGGTGAGCGTGAC
Source organism: Rhodoplanes azumiensis (assembly GCF_042682915.1). Classification (NCBI taxonomy): domain Bacteria; kingdom Pseudomonadati; phylum Pseudomonadota; class Alphaproteobacteria; order Hyphomicrobiales; family Nitrobacteraceae; genus Rhodoplanes; species Rhodoplanes azumiensis. The sequence goes on from NZ_JBHUIW010000002.1 coordinate 138,957, forward strand.
GCTCTTGCCGGCGTCGACGCTCTCGACCACGTAGGGGCCGCTGCCGAGCGGGGGCTTCAGCGTCGTCTCCTCGAAATGCGCCGGGTCGGTCGCGTGGCGCGGCAGCACCGGCATCAGACCGAGGATCAGCGGCAGCTCGCGATCGTTCGCGCCGGCCAGGTCGAAGCGCACCTTCCGGGGACCGAGCGCCTCGGCCTTCGCCACCTTGGCGTAATAGGTGCGGTAGTTCGGCCGGCCGTGGTCGCGCAGCAGCGCCCAGGAGAAGATCACGTCGTCGGCCGTCACGGGCACGCCGTCGGAGAATGTCGCGTCCGGGTCGATCGTGAAGGTGACGACGCTGCGGTCCGGGTCGGTCTCGACCCGGCTCGCCAGCAGGCCGTAGAGCGTGAACGGCTCGTCGTAGCCGCGGGTGAGCAGGCTCTCGTAGACGTGGCCGCGCACCGCCTGCACGGGGATGCCGCGGACGATGAACGGGTTGAGGCTGTCGAAGGTGCCGAGCAGCCCCATGGTCAGCCGGCCGCCCTTCGGCGCGTCGGGATTCACATAGGCGAAATGCGAAAAGTCCGGCGGCAGGGCCGGGGCGCCGTGCATGGCGATGGCGTGGGTCGGCTCGGCGCGGGTGGGCTCGCCGGCGGCGACCGGGCCGGTCGGCAGGCAGGCGGCGAGCAGGCAGGCGGCGAGCAGGAGGGGGCTGGGCACGAGCGCCGCGAGCCGGACGGCCGCGATCGCGACCGATCCGAGACGCCGGTCCGTCGGGTGACGGCGGGCCGGGCCGGCGGCGGACGGGCGGCAGGCGATTCGTCTTCGTCGCATCAGTGGGAGGCTAGCACGGACGCGAGCGTGGACGCGGGTCCGGGATCTGCTACCGTCGGGCGTCATCGAGGCACCCCCGCGCCGGGCCGTTCCCCGCGCTCGCGGCGAAAACCGAAAACCCTTGCCGCGCGCGCGTTAAGGTCGTCGACCGGGCCACTTTACTGCCGCATTTAGACGGTGTTACAGCCCTCGCCAGGGGACGCGTCGCCCGCCGGTGCATCGACGACCAGGCCGCCGCAGCGACACGGCAACTCAAAGAGGATTTTCATGACCCGTCTGAGCCCAATTGCACCGGCTCGTCCGGTGCGGCGATCGCTTTCGAAGGCAATGGCGGCGTTCGTGTCGATCTCGGCGCTGGCCGTTCCGGCCGCGCACGCCCAGCAGCCCGCCCAGCCCGCCCAGCCCGCCCAGCCGGCGCGCCCGGCGCCGGCCCAGCCGGCGCGCCCCGCCCAGCCGGCGCAGCCCGCCCGACCGCCGGCGGCCGCCCAGCAGAAACCGGCCGCGCCCGCCCAGGCGCCGGCCGCTCCGGCGGCGCCGCAGCAGGCCCAGCAGGGCCAACAGGGCCAGCAGCAGGGGCCGCAGCTCATCTATTCGCCGTGGGCGAAGTTCTGCGGCAAGGGCCAGGACGCCAACGCCAAGCAGGTCTGTTTCACCGGCAAGGACGCCCGCACCGAGGCCGGCCAGCCGGTGATCGCCGCCGCCCTGATCGAGCCGGAGGGCGAGCCCAAGAAGCTGTTCCGCATCACCCTGCCGTCGCCGCTGCAGCTCCAGTACGGCACCCGGGTGATCATCGACCAGCAGCAGCCGATGACCGGCCCGTTCTTCACCTGCTTCGCCAACGGCTGCATGGCCGACTACGAGGCGACGCCCGACATGATCACCAAGCTCAAGGGTGGCCAGATGCTGACCATCCAGGCCATCAACCTGGCCGGCGCGGCGATCTCGTTCCCGCTGCCGCTGACCGACTTCAAGAAGGCCAACGAAGGCCCGCCCACCGACCCGAAGGTGTTCGAGGAGCAGCAGAAGAAGCTGCAGGACGAGCTCCAGAAGCGGGCCGAGGAGGCACGCAAGAAGCTCGAAGGCCAGGGTGGCGCCCCGGCCGCCGGCGCCCAGCCCGGCCGCTGAGACTTCGGTTCGACGAACACGAAAAAGCGCGCCGATGGGCGCGCTTTTTTTGTTGGTGGCCGTCGACGATCCGAGAGCCGCCGCAATCGTCGTGGTGAGGAGACCCTCATGGTGAGGAGGCCGCGAAGCGGCCGTCTCGAACCATGTGGCCACCTGGACCGCAGCGCCTCGACCCCATCCTTCGAGGCGCGGCGTTCGGCCGAGCGCCCCGGAATGAGGGACGATGATCGTGGCGCGGATCGGTTCGACGATTCAGTTCAGCACTTCGAACCGGCGGCGGTAGGAGCCGTCCTCGTCGCGTTCGAACACCTCGGAGACCTGCGGGTGGCGGACCGGCTCGCCGGAGTCGTCGGGCAGGAGGTTCTGCTCCGACACGTAGGCGATGTACTCGGTCTCGGCGTTCTCGGCGAAGAGGTGGTAGAACGGCTGGTCCTTGGAGGGCCGGACCTCCTCGGGAATCGCCTCGTACCACTCCTCGGTGTTGGCGAAGACCGGGTCGACGTCGAAGATCACGCCCCGGAACGGATAGATCCGGTGCCGTACAACCTGGCCGATCGTGTACTTGCCGACGCGCGCCTTCCTCATGATCCGGAAAATAGCGCATTGACGAGCCGCGGAACAGGGTCTCGGCCCTTCCCGGGTCGCAGCCCTGGACTTCGTCCCGGAAGCCCACCCCGGGGCCACCGGCGCCGACCGGCGGGGCCGCCGGCCGGTGCGCGGCACCCGGAACCGCGCCGTCACAGCCCGTAGCGGGCGGCCATCTCGGGATCCTTGGCGGCGACCAGGCGGGCGAGGTCGTGCACCACCTTGGCCTGCTTCCAGGTCGCGTCGTCCTGCATCTTGCCGTCGATCATCACGGCGCCGCTGCCGTCCGGCATCGCCTCGAGGATCTTGTTGGCGAGCGTCACCTCGGCCGGATCGGGCGAGAACACCCTTTTCGCGATGTCGATCTGGCTCGGATGCAGCGACCAGGCGCCGGCGCAGCCGAGCAGGAAGGCGTTGCGGAACTGCGCCTCGCACGCCTCCGGGTCGGAGAAGTCGCCGAACGGGCCGTAGAACGCCTTGATGCCGGCCGCCGCGCAGGCGTCGACCATGCGGGCGAGCGTGTAGTGCCACAGATCCTGCTGGAAGCCGGTGCGCGGGCCGCCCGCCGCCGTCGCGTCGGCCAGCACCTTGTACTCGGGATGGCCGCCGCCGACCCGAGTCGTCTTCATGGCGCGCGAGGCGGCGAGGTCGGCCGGGCCGAGGCTCATGCCGTGCATGCGCGGCGAGGCGGTCGCGATCGCTTCGACGTTGTTCACGCCCTCCGGCGTCTCCAGGATGGCGTGGATGAAGATCGGCTTGCGCAGGCCGTAGCGCGCCTCCAGCTGCGCCAGCAACTGGTCGAGATAGTGGATGTCCCACGGCCCCTCGACCTTGGGGATCATCACCACGTCGAGCTTGTAGCCGACCGCCTCGACGATCTCCAACAGGTCGTCGAGCACCCAGGGCGAGTTCAGCGCGTTGATGCGCACCCACAGGCCGGTCGCGCCGAAGTCGGTCTGCCGCGCCATCTCGATGAAGCCGCGGCGGGCCTCCTCCTTGCAGTCGGCCGGGATGGCGTCCTCGAGATTGCCGAGCACGACGTCGACCTGGCCGGTCAGCTCGCGGACTTTCGCGCGCAGCTTCTCGATGTGGGGCGGCACGAAATGGATCATCCGCTCGAGCCGGACCGGGAGCTCGCGGCAGGGCGCGGGCGCGCCGATGGCGAGCGGCTTGTAGAAATTGCGTGGAAGCTTCATCGACCCTGTTCCGCCGTTGTCGGGACCGTTCGACGGCGCGCGCGCACACCGGAATCGGGAAACGCCGCGACGTTCTGCATGGGCTGCCTGCGCGGCGTGGCGCTGCGCTGGCCGTCGGGAAATGCTCTAAGTAGGATCGCGTTCTCGCCCGACGAGCCTAGTGGAACGAGCGGCCGCCGCCAAGCCGGGCGGCGCGACCGGCATCCTGCGACCTTCGTCGGGACGATCACCGCGCGCCGACCCGAAGGCTCGTTCGTTCACCGCCGCCCGCCCGTGACCGCCGCATGATCGACGTCCTCAATCTCGCGCTGCCGTTCTTCGGCCTGATCTTTCTCGGCATGGCCTGCGGCCGGTTCGCCCGCATCCCCGATTCCGGCCTCGCCTGGATGGACTTCTTCGTCATCTGGGTGGCACTGCCGGCGCTGTTCTATCGAGTCCTCTCGCAGACCCCGGCCGGCGAGCTCGGCCAGGTCTGGTTCATCGTGGCGACGACGCTCGCCACCTTCACCGCGTTCCTGATCAGTTTCGGCATCGCCTTGGCGCTGCGGCGCGGGCGGCTCGCCGAGGCGACCATCATCGGGCTCGCCGGTTCGTTCGGGAACGTCGGCTATATGGGGCCGGGGCTCGCCGTGTCGGCGCTCGGCACCGAGGCGGCGGCGCCCGTCGCGCTGGTGTTCTGCTTCGACACGCTGCTCGTCTTCTCGCTCGCCCCGTTCCTGATGGCGCTCGCCCGCGGCGGTGGAGCCGGGGCGTTCGCGACGCTTCGGCTCGTGGTGCGACGGATCGCGCTCCACCCGTTCATCGTGGCGAGCGTGCTCGGCGTCGCCTCGGCGGCGCTCGAGGTCCGCCCGCCCGTGGCGCTCGACCGGCTCCTGCAATTTCTTCAGAACGCGGCGGCGCCCTGCGCCCTGTTCGCGCTCGGCGTCACGGTGGCGATGCGCCCGGTCGACCGGCTCTCGGCCGAGATGCCGATCGCCATCGCCGTGAAGCTCCTCGTCCACCCGGTGGTGGCGCTGACGCTCCTGTCGCTGCTCGGGCCGTTCGGCGAGACCTGGGTCGCGACCGCCGTGCTGCTCGCCGCGCTGCCGACCGCGCTGTCGATCTTCGTGCTGGCGCGTCAGTACGACACCTGGGTGGCCGAGGCGTCGAGCCTGATCATGGTCGGCATCGTCGTCTCGGTGTTCACCGTCACGACCGTGCTGTGGCTGATCAAGACCCACCGGCTGCCGCTGAATTTTTTGGGGTAGGGGCCGAAACCTCGCACTCCGCCGTCATGCCCGCGCTCGTCGCGGGCATCCACGTCCTCACGGCGAGGCAGCTCGGAAGATCGTGGATGGCCGGGACGAGTCCGGGCATGACGGGGCGGGCGAGGGTCGCGCATCACCCCAGCGTCTCGCCCCGCAGGAGCTTCGGCTCGGCGAGGCGGGGGGCGACGCCCTCGCGCATGACGAGGCGGCGCAGGGGCCCGAGCCGGGAGAGCATCCACAGGCCGGCGCCGCGCACCCCCTGCACGGGGAGGAGGTCGCTCAGCAGGCTGCGGTTGAGAAGGTCGACGGCGAGCGTCCGGCTGGTGACGTCGCCGCGCCGGCGCCGGTCGTACCCGGCCGTCACCTCGATGTCGCCCGGATCGCGGCCGTCGCGGCGGGCGTCGGCGACCAGCTCGGCGATCGTGGCCGCATCGCGAACGCCGAGATTGAGGCCCTGGGCGCCGATCGGTGGCACCACATGGCCGGCCTCCCCGACCAGCACGACCCGGTGGGCGCCGAGCGCCGTCGCCGTCTCGGCGGCGAGCGGGAAGGCGCCGCGGCCGGGCTCGACCGCGACCGTGCCGAGGATCGAATGCGACCGCCGCTCCATCTCGGCGTCGAGCGCCGGGCCGTCGAGCGCCTGCAGGCGCTCGGCCTCGGCCGGCGTCACGACGCACACCACGCTGACCCGCCGGCCGGGCAGCGGCACGAGCGTGAACGGTCCCGCAGGCGAGTGGAATTCTGTCGAGATATCGCGGTGATCGCGGGATGCGCTGAGATTGAAGGTGAGCGCCGTCTGAGGATAGCGCCAGCCCCGTGTGGCGATCCCGGCCGCGTCGCGCACCGGCGATTTGCGCCCGTCCGCTCCGACCGCGAGGCGCGCCGTGACGATCCGTCCGTCCGCCACCGCGACGGTCACGGTGTCGTCGCCGATCGTCACGGCGGTCGCGTCGTCTCGGATGATGGTGAGGTTGGCGAAGGCGGCGGCGCGCGCCTCCAGGGCGGCGACGAGGTCGCGGTTGGCGATGTTCCACCCGAACGCGTCGAGGCCGATCTCGTGGGCGTCGAACCGCACCTCGGGAGCGCGCCACAGGCGGCCGGTGTCGTCGACGATCCGCATCGCCCGCAGCGGCGCCGCCTGCGCGCGGCAGCCCTCCCAGACGCCGAGCGCCGTCAGGGCGTCGACCGATCCGGCGAGCAGGGCGGTCGTCCGGTTGTCGCGAACGACCGGCTTGCCGGCGACCAGAATCGTGCCGGCGCCGGTCGAGGCGATCGCCACGGCCGCCATCAGCCCGGCCGGTCCGCCGCCGACCACCACGACGTCGGAGGTCTTCGTCATCGCGCCGTTGCCGCCCGTCATCTCCGAAAGCCCTTTCGCACGCCGGCCGCGATCGCGCCGCGACCCGCGCCCGTCTTAGTCGATCCGGCGGGCCGCTGCGAAGCGGCGGCAGCGTCGCGGGAGCTATCGATCTGATTTACAGATCGTTTCGAACAGAATAAGTCGTTGGATTGATCAAGTTGCATTCGGCTTTTCTGGTGCCGATCCATCCAGGAGAGCCCGATGCCGCCCGTTGTCCAGACCGCACCCGCCATCGACCAGGAAGCCGAATGCCCGGCGCCGCCCCGAAAATCCCCGCTCCGCGCGCTGTGGCCCGGTCTCGCCTTGGCCGGTGCGGTGGCGGCGCTCGCCCTGGCGCTGCGGCAGGTGCCGGGCGTCGCGGTGCTCAGCCCGATGATCCTGGCGATCGTCGTCGGCATCGCGGTCCGCAACCTCGTCGGCACGCCGGCCGCGGCGCAGCCGGGGCTCGGCTTCGCCATGCGCCCGGTGCTGCGGGCCGCGATCGTGCTGCTCGGGCTGCAGCTCACCGTGGCCGACATCGTCGAGCTCGGCTGGTCGAGCGTCGCCATCCTGGCCGCGACGCTCGCCGCCACCTTCCTGTTCACGCTGTGGCTCGGGCGACGGCTCGGGGTCGAGCCCGGGCTCGCCCGGCTGGTCGCCGCCGGCACCTCGATCTGCGGCGCCTCGGCCGTGGTGGCGGCCAACACGGCCGCCCGCGCCCCGGACGAGGACGTCGCCTATGCGGTCGCCTGCGTGACGCTGTTCGGCTCGCTCGCGATGGTGCTGTACCCGCTGCTGCCGGAGGTGCTGCATCTCGGGCCGCGCGCCTACGGCCTGTGGGCCGGCGCCTCGATCCACGAGATCGCCCAGGTGCTGGCGGCGGCCTTCCAGGCGGGCGGCGAGGCCGGCCATGTCGGCACCATCGCCAAGCTGTCGCGGGTCATGATGCTGGCGCCCGTGGTGCTGCTGCTCGGCCTCTGGATCGCGCGCCGTGGCGGGACGACGGAGGCGGGTGGGGCGGGCGCCGGGACGGCGCGGGCAAAACCGCCGGTGCCGTGGTTCGTGTTCGGTTTCTTGGGCCTGTGCGGGGTGAACAGCGTGATCGTGATCGATCCGGTGACGCGGAGCTGGATCGTGCTCGCCACCACGGTGCTGCTGACCGTGGCGCTCGCCGCCATGGGCCTGGAGACGGACGTGCGGAAGCTCGCCGCCAAGGGCTTGCGGCCGCTGGCGCTCGGCGCCGCCGCCACGCTGTTCATCGCGCTGTTCAGCCTCGGCCTGGTCGAGATCTTCGGCTGAGGCGGCGTGTCACACGGGTCGCCGCTTCCTTTGGGGGGCGGCGGTGACGCTGGAGCAGCTCCGCATCTTCGTCGCCGTCGCCGAGCGCCAGCACATGACGCGCGCCGCCGAGGCGCTCGGCCTCGTCCAGTCGGCCGTCAGCGCCGCGATCGCCGCGCTCGAGGCGCGCCACGCGACCGTGCTGTTCCACCGGGTCGGCCGCCGCATCGCGCTCACCGACGCCGGCCGCGCCTTCCTGCCCGAGGCGAAGGCCGTGCTGGCGCGCGCCGCTGCGGCCGAGCTGGCGCTCGCCGAGACCGCCGGGCTCGCCCGCGGCAGCCTCACGGTCGCGGCGAGCCAGACCATCGCCGGCTACTGGCTGCCGGAGCGGCTGGTGGCGTTCCGCCGCGTCCACCCGCAGATCGCCGTGCGGCTGATCGTCGGCAACACGGCGCAGGTCGCGAAGGCGGTGGCCGAGGGGGACGCCGATCTCGGCCTGGTCGAGGGCGCCGTCGATCTGCCGACGCTCGCCGAGCGGGCGTTTCCGGGCGACCGGCTGATCCTCGTGGTGCCGCCCGGCCATCCGTTCGCCGACCGCGGCGCGGTCGCGCCGAGCGATCTCCTGGAGGCGGAGTTCGTGCTGCGCGAGCCGGGCTCGGGCACCCGCTCGGAGTTCGAGGATGCGCTGCGGGCGGCCGGAGAGGATCCGGGGCGGCTGCGGGTGGTGCTGGAGCTGCCGTCGAACGAGGCGGTGCGGGCGGCCGTCGAGGCCGGCGGTGGCGTCACGGTGATCTCCGCCCTGGTCGCGGCGCCCGGCCTGCGGTCCGGCCAGCTCGTGCAGGCGCCCTTCACGTTGCCGGTGCGGAGCTTCCACCTGCTGCGCCACCGCGAGCGGTATCAGAGCCTCGTCGCCCGGGCCTTCGCGGCGTCGGTTCCGTGACCGCGAGCGTCCGTCCGGTGCCCTGCGCCGGGAGCGGACGAGTCCGCAGCCGCCCGCATGCGCCCGTCGAACGGATGCGCTATGGACGATGTGTGGTGCCCCCCAGTCGCCGGTCCGTCGGCCCTCCGCCGACCGGTCGGCCGAACGAGCCCGAGCATGACCGACACGGCCGATCCCTCCCGTCTCGCCGACCCGCCGAGCGGCCGGCCGTCCGGCGTGCCGCTCCTGGCGCGACCGATCGTCGTCGCGCTCGCCTGCCTGGTCGTGCTGGCCGGGCTCGGCTGGGTCTATCTCGGCCTGATGGTGGCCGGCATGGCCAGCGCCGGCACGCCCGGCGGCGGCATGGTCGGCTCGGCCGCCGCGATGGGCCCCGGCATGGGCCTGTTCGACCTCGTGACCGGCGGCGTGCCGCTCGACGGCTTCGCCAAGGCGCTGGCCGACGCGATCTGCAGCCCGAGCTTCGGCCACCAGGCCGGCTTCGGACTCGCCGGGATCGCGACGCTCGCCGGCATGTGGGCCGCCATGGCGCTCGCCATGATGCTGCCGACCGCCGGCCCGATGATCCTCGCCTATGCCGAGATCGCCGCCCAGGCGGAGCGCCGCGGCGAGCCGGTCGCCTCGCCGGTCGCCCTGATCGCCGGCTATGCCGGGGTGTGGCTTCTCTTCGCGCTGGTCGCCGCCGCCCTCCAGGCGGCGCTCACGAGCGCCGCGTTGCTCGACCCGGCCATGGCCTCGGCGAGCCCGCTGTTCTCCGGCGCGGTGTTCATCGGCGCCGGCGTCTACCAGTTCTCGCCGCTGAAGTTCGCCTGCGTGACGCGCTGCCAGCGGCCGTTCCCGTTCTTCCTGCTGCGCTGGTCGAGCGCCACGGCCGCCGTGTTCCGGCTCGGCGTCCGCCAGGGCCTGTTCTGCCTCGGCTGCTGCTGGGCCATGATGCTGGTGATGTTCGCGGTCGGGGTGATGAACGTGGTCTGGATGGCGCTGCTCGGCCTCGTGATGGGGGCCGAGAAGATCGCCGTGACGACCCGCTTCTCCAAGGCGATCGGCGTCGTGTTCCTCGCCATCGGCGCGTGGATGATCGGCGACGCCGTGCTGGCGCACTGGCCTCTCGCCCGGGCGGGCTAACCAGGATCGTCGGGGACGGCTGCGGCAGGCTGACGCGGCTTGACGCCGCGGGGCGGAACCCTTGCGCCCGGCCGAACCTCCCCGGATAACCCCGAGCACCTGCGCATCTTGCCGCACACCCCCGCCGCCGGTCCGCACGCGCCGCCGGCCGATCCGAGAGAGCCGCGCCGACCATGCTCGATCTTCTGACCGACCCGCACGCCTGGGCCGCCCTCGTCACCCTGAGCGCGCTCGAGATCGTCCTCGGCATCGACAACGTCGTCTTCATCTCGATCCTGGTCTCGCGCCTCGATCCCACGATCGCCGACAAGGCGCGAAAACTCGGGCTCGGGCTGGCGCTGGTGTTCCGCATCCTGCTGCTGTTCACCCTGACCTGGCTGATGAGCCTCTCGGCGCCGCTGTTCTCGGCGCTCGGCCGGTCGTTCTCCTGGCACGACATCATCCTGATCGTCGGCGGCCTGTTCCTGATCGCCAAGGCGACGCACGAGATGCACGCCGAGATCGAGGCGGCCGAGGAGGAGGACGAGCCCGGCGCCGGCCCGGTGATCAAGGCGGCGTTCGGTCTGGTGATCCTGCAGATCATCGTCATCGATCTCGTCTTCTCGATCGACTCGATCGTCACGGCGATCGGCATGGCGCAGGACATCCGCATCATGGTCGCGGCCGTGCTGATCGCCGTGACCGTGATGTTCATCGCGTCCGGCCCGGTGGCGCGCTTCGTCGCCGCGCATCCGACCACCAAGATGCTGGCGCTCGCCTTCCTGGTGCTGATCGGCGTCGCGCTGGTCGCCGACGGCTTCGAGGTGCACATCCCGCGCGGCTACATCTACTTCGCGATGGCCTTCGCGGGCGCCGTCGAGGCGTTCAACATCGTCGCCATGCGCAAGCGTCGCCGCCGCCGGCTGATCGAGCCGCAGCCGCCGCATTGAGCGGGGAGGGGCGGCACCGAAGCATCCGCATTCGATCGATCAAGTCGGGATCGGTCCGGGGCGGCGCACTCGGGTCGGCGCGTCGCGCCGCCCGAGCACAGGCTCCGGGCCGAACCCGGAATCCAGTCCGCGATCCCGAGCTTGCCGTTGGATTCCGGGTTCGCGGCTTCGCCGCGCCCCGGAATGACGGCGAAGGGATTCGCCGAAATGAGTCTCAGTCCAGCGCGTCCTCGAGGTCTTCCGCGGCGGGACGGCGGCTCGGCGCGGCGACGGGCGCGATCACCACCGTGACGCCGGGCAGGGCGCGGAACGGCGCGAGCTGCGCTTCGGTCGCCCCGGCGTCGGTGACCAGCGTCCACGGCCGCATCAGCGGCAGCCAGGCGGGCTGGTGGGCGTTGCCGAGCTTGGAGGCGTCGGCGAGCAGGAACACGGCGCTCGCCTGGGCGACCATCGCCTCCTTGAGGGCGACCTGCTCCTGCGTCGCCTCGCACAGGCCGCGGCCCGCCACCACGCCGTCGGCGCCGAGGAACAGCTTGTCGGCGGTGAGCCGGCGCACCGCGAGCTCGGCGAGCGGCCCGAACGTGCCCATGCTGATCGATCGCACGGTCCCGCCCAGCACGGTCAGCGTGATGGTCTCCGACTGGGAGAACACCGGCACCAGCGCCAGATTGTTGGTGACGATCGAGAGGGTGCGCTCCTTCAGCCGCAGCCCGAGCGCCTCGACGGTCGAGCCGACGTCGAGCAGCACGCGCTCGCCGTCCTCGACGAGCGCGGCGGCCGCCGCGGCGATCGCCTGCTTGGCCTGCAGGTTGATGTGCTCGCGGCTCGACAGCGTCGTCTCGGGCGCCGGCCGCGACAGGATGGCGCCGCCATAGGTGCGGGTGACGGCGCCAGTGCCGGAGAGCCGCTGCAGGTCGCGCCGGATGGTCGACAGCGACACGTCGAGTCGGCGCGCCAGCTCCTCGACATTCTCCTCGCCGGACCGGATCAGGTCGAGGATCTGCTGCTCGCGTTCGCGTCGTCGCCGCATGACACCTTTGAACTGTCTCTCCGACGTGTCCGAAAATTCGGGGGCGCGAGTCCGTCCCTGCAGTCCGGCCACGGAGGGCGGATGGCCCGTGTCCGGACCAGACGGCTCCTCCGTGTCATTAAAGTCCCGACGGGCCGCGAAAGCGACATCCACAAATGCACATCGGGCCGAGCGTGACGCGCATGCCCCGCCCCGTCCGCTAACGGCGGACCGCCAGCTCGGCGGCCTGCCGCAGCGCCTCGATCATGCTGCCCTCGTCCGCGATGCCGCGGCCGGCGATGTCGAATGCGGTACCATGATCCACCGAAGTGCGGATCACAGGCAAGCCGACCGTGATGTTCACCCCCGCCTCGAGCCCCATCACCTTGATCGGGATGTGGCCCTGGTCGTGATACATGGCGACGACGAGGTCGAAATCGCCCCGATAGGCGCGAAAGAACAGCGTGTCGCCCGGCAGCGGCCCCTCGACCGACCAGCCGCGGGCCCGGCAGGCCTCGATCGCCGGGATGATCTTCGCCTCCTCCTCGCCGTGCCCGAACAGGCCGTTCTCGCCGGCGTGCGGGTTGATGGCGCAGACGCCGATTCGCGGATTCGCCATGCCGGCGGCGACGAGCGTCGCGCGGCCGCGGGCGATCACCCGCTCGACCAGGCCGGGCTCGATCTTCGCCACCGCGTCGGTGAGGCCGATATGGGTGGTGACGTGGATCACCCGCAGCTTCGGGCCGACCAGCATCATCGACACCTCGGGCGTGCCGGTGAGATGCGCAAGCAGCTCGGTGTGGCCCGGGAACGAGTGGCCGGCGGCGTGCAGGGCCTCCTTGTTGAGTGGCGCCGTGCAGATCGCGTCGGTCTCGCCGGTCCGGCACAGCTCGGCCGCCTTGGCGATGTAGCGATAGGCCGCCTCGCCCGAGGCGGCGAGCATCTGGCCGAACGGATGGCCGGGCGGCACCGCCTTCAGGTCGATGCAGTCGATGGTGCCGACCGTGCCGATCGCATCGGCGGGCTTGTCGATCACGTGGATCGTCGGCGACCGGCCGACGATCTCGGCCGCCTCGGCGAGCCGGACGGCGTCGCCGATCACCACGGGCCGGCACATCGCGTAGACGTCGGCGTGGGCCAGCGCCTTGACGACGATCTCCGGACCGATCCCGGAAGGGTCGCCCATGGTGACGGCAATGACGGGTCCGGGCATCGATCAGGCTTTCTCGGAGGCGGGGGAGGTGGTGGTGAGGCGGTCGAGGCAGTGGAGCAGGGTGGCGTCGGTGCCGAAGCCGCCCGCCTTGGTGGCGATCGGCAGCGCGAGCGCGCCGACCGTGACGCCGAGCGGCACGCCGGGCTCGACCTCGTCGACGAGGCGGATGCCGGTGACGCCGATGCGGCCGAGCAGGGCGCAGACCGTGTCGCCGCCGGTGGCGACAAGACCGCCGAGATGGGCGGTGGCCGGGCCGACCAGGTCGGCGAGCCGCGCCGCGACGGCGCCGCCGGCGGCGAGGTCGCTGCCGGGGCCGAACTCGGTAACGACCAGGACATGGCCGTCGCCGAGCGCGGCGCCGATCTTGGCGGTCAGCTCGCGGCCGGCCGTGTCGGCGCCGGGCGCGGCGCGCAGCACCGCCTCGGGTACTTGAACAGGGGTGACCCGGCCGGAGGCGGCGAGCGCGTCGGCGGCGGCCCGTGACGCCTCGGCGACGCTGCCGACCAGCACCAGCACCGGGCCGGTCACCGGGGGCAGGGCGGGCGGCGGCGGCTCGGCGGGAGCGACCCGCCGGGCGAGCGCCGAGGCGAGCCCGCCGGTGCCGACGAACAGCATCCTGTCGGCGAGCGGCAGCACGGCCTCGGCGGCGACCAGCAGATCCTCGGGCGTCGCGGCGTCGCAGACGACCGCGTCGCAGCCCTCCGCCATGGCGTTCTCGACGATGCCGCGCACCACGCCGGCGCCGCGGCGCAGCTGATCGAGCGGCACGACGCCGGATTCGAGGCCGGCGGTCTTCAGCACCTCGGGCAGTGCGCCCGTGTCGTAGCTGTGGTCGCGGGCGAAGATCGGCGTGTCCTCGAGCCGCTGCCCGTTCACCAGCACCCGCCCGGCCTCGGTGGTGCGGCCGGTCGCCGGGAAGGCCGGCGCCACGAACGCGATGGTGCGATGATCGTGGCGGCGCAGATCGGCGAGCAGCGCCGCCGTCTCGGCGGCGGGCTGCCCGCGCAGCGTCGAGTCGATCTTCTTGTAGACGATGCGGCCCTGCGTCCGGTGCGCGGCGAGCGCGGCCGACTGGCGGGCCGCGGCGGCCGCCGCCGGCAGCCGGCGGCTGTCGGTGTCGACGGCGATCACCGGCACGTCGCCGATGCCGTGCCCGGCGGTGGCGTCGCCCCAAGTGTCCCCGTCACGCCAGGTCACCACGGTGGCGAGACCGCGTCGGGCGAAGGCGATGCCGGTGTCGGCGGCGCCGGTGAGGTCGTCGGCGACGATGAGCCAGGCACGCGGCGCGTGGCGCGGGGCGACGGCCGCCATCTCACGCTCCCTTCGCCTCGGACGGGACGGCCTCGGCTTCGACCGGCTCGTCGGGGAGGTCGGCGGGCGCGCCCACCAGGCGGGCCGTCCAGGCCGTCACCAGCGGCACCAGGATGGCCGTCACCACCACGGCCGCGGCGACCAGGATGGTCGCGTGCTTGGCGGCCTCGGTGTAGACCGGGTTCGACGCCGCGATGATGGCCGGCACGGCCGCGGCATTGCCGGCCGTCGAGGCGGCGGCCACGCCCGCGACACCGGTTCCGCCGGTCAGCCGGTCGGCGAAGAACAGCGGGATGCCGGTCAGCACCACGACGGCGACGCCGAGGCCGACGCCGAGCAGCCCGGCTTGCCAGACCTTGGTCAGATCGAGCCCGGCGCCGAGCGCGAAAGCGAAGAACGGGATCATCACCGGCACGGCGCGGGCGAGGAAGTCGCGCAGCTCGCGGTCGAGATTGCCGAGGATCATGCCGACGACGAGCGGCAGGATGCCGCCGACCAGGGTCTGCCAGGGGAACGCCGACAGGCCGGCGACGCCGAGCGTCACCATGGTCAGGAACGGCCCCGACTCGAGCGACATGATCGTGTAGGCGCCGACGTCGCGCGGCTTCCCGTACTGGCCCATCAGGGCCATGTAGAGCCCGCCGTTGGTGTCGTTGAACGCCGCCACCACGGCGAGCGTCGAGAGGCCGGCGAACAGGCCACCGTCGATCGGCGCCTCGCCGAGCAGCCGCCCGAGCACGACGCCGGCGAGCACGCCCATGCCGATCTTCACGGCGAACAGGGTGCCGCCCTTCTTGACGATGTAGGGCGTCGCCTTGAAGTCGATGCTGGCGCCCATGCACACGTAGAAGACCGCCAGGATGGTGAGAGCGCCGGTGAACAGGGCGCCCGTGAAGGAGCCGAAGAACTTCGGCGTGCCGGGAGCGAGCGTCGCGATGATCGCGCCGAGCATCAGCGGGACGACCATCATGCCGCCGGGGACGCGCTCGACGGCGCGCTTGATCGGAATCTGGTTCACGAGAAGACCTCTCTGTGATCGAAACGCGCAGAATTGACGAACGGGGCCCGGCGCGTTGATGAAAGGGTGCGGCCGGGACGGGGAGGGGCGCAAGGCAACGGGTCAATAATTGCGCATCGCGCGCAAATATCAAGCGCATCTGCGTTCTATACGCAGTTTTGCGCGTCGATTCCGACGCCCCCCGGGCGTGCCGTCGCCGAAGGGCTCCTGCGCAGAGAAAATTCTTGCTGTCCGGGCGGAAGGCGGGAACTCTCCGGCGCCCTGCCTTCGGAGTCCGTCATGACCGCCCTCGCCGAAGCGCCTGCCGGGATCGACGACCGGCTGGCCCGCCGCAACGCCCTCGTGCTCGCCGTCGCGCAGGCGCTCGCCGGCGGCAACACGGCCGTGGTGTTCGGTACCGCCGGCCTGGTCGGCACCATGCTGGCGCCGGATCCGGCACTCGCCACCGTGCCGGTGTCGACCTTCGTGGTCGGGCAGTGGATGGGGACGCTGCCGGTCGGCGCGATCGCCAAGCGCTACGGCCGCCTCGTCACCTTCGAGCTCGGCACGCTGATCGGCCTGCTCGCCGGCCTGATCTGTGCGGCCGGGGTGATACTCGCGAGCTTTCCCTTGTTCTGCGCCGGGACGCTGTGCGGCGGGCTCTACGCCGCGGCTCATCTCACCTATCGGTTCGCCGCCGCCGACACGGCGAGCGACGCCTTCAAGCCGAAGGCGGTGTCCTGGGTGCTGGCCGGCGGCGTGATGGCCGGCGTGTTCGGTCCGCAGCTGATCATCGCGACCAAGGATCTGCTGCCCCAATACGTGTTCGCGGCGAGCTATCTGGCCCAGGCGGCCGTCGCCGTCGTGGCGGCCCTGGTGCTCCTCCTGGTGCGCTTCCCGGACCAGCGCTCCGGCGCGGTGCGGGCGGCGGCGCCGCCGCGGCCGCTCGCCGTGATCTTCCGCCAGCCGCGGCTGATCACGGCGGTGATCTGCGCGCTGGCCAGCTACGCCACCATGAACCTGATGATGACGGCCGCGCCGGTCGCCATGATCGCGTGCAACCATTCGGTCACCGACGCGGCGCTCGGGCTGCAGTGGCACGTGATGGCCATGTACGCGCCGAGTTTCGTCACCGGCTCGCTGATCGTGCGCTACGGCACCGGCCGGGTGATCGGCGCCGGCCTCGCCCTGACGGCGGCCTCCGCCGTGGTCGGCTGGGCCGGCACGTCGCTCGCCCATTTCTGGGGGGCGCTGATCCTGCTCGGGGTCGGCTGGAACTTCGCCTTCGTCGGAGCGACCGCGCTGGTGACCGCCTGCCACACCGCGTCCGAGCGCAACAAGGTCCAGGCCGTCAACGATTTTCTCATATTCGGCACGATGGCGCTCGGATCCTTCGCGTCGGGCCAGATGCTGGCCCGGGACGGCTGGCCGCTGGTCGCCGAGGTGGTGCTCGGCGGCGTCCTGGTGGCGGTCGCGCTGCTCGGCTGGGTGGCGCTCGCCGCGCGCCTCCGGAACATCCCGGAGGCGTGAGGGCCGGCCTTCGACCTTCGCCCGAGACGCCGTGGTTTCGATTGCGTCGCAATAGGCTTTTTGGCAATGTCCGCCGCGCGGAATTGCTGACGGCCGGCCTGGTGGGGATCCGGCCGTGACATGCGCCCCGCCCGGGGCACTTCTGCCAGCGACACAATCGAGGGTCTTCAATGACAGCTTTGTGGGTCATCGTCCTGTGCGGGGCGTTATCGATCGTCTACGCCGTATGGGCCGTGCGCTCGGTCATGGCGTCGGACGCCGGATCCGCGCGGATGCAGGAGATTTCAGCCGCCGTGCGCGAGGGCGCGCAGGCCTATCTCAAGCGCCAGTACACTTACATCGGCATTGTCGGCGTCGTTATTTTCCTTCTGCTCGGCGTCTTCCTCGGCTGGCTGGTGGCCGTCGGCTTCGCCATCGGCGCGGTGCTGTCGGGCGCCGCCGGCTTCATCGGCATGAACGTCTCGGTGCGCGCCAATGTCCGCACCGCCCAGGCGGCGATCGCCTCGCTCGCCGGCGGTCTCGACATGGCCTTCAAGGCCGGCGCCATCACGGGGCTGCTGGTCGCCGGCCTGGCGCTGCTCGGCGTCACGGTCTATTTCGGCTTCCTGGTCGGCACCCTGAAGATGTCGGCCGACTCGCGCGTCGTGATCGACGCGCTCGTGGCGCTCGGCTTCGGCGCCTCGCTGATCTCCATCTTCGCCCGTCTCGGCGGCGGCATCTTCACCAAGGGTGCCGACGTCGGCGGCGACATGGTGGGCAAGGTCGAGGCCGGGATCCCGGAGGACGATCCGCGCAACCCGGCGACGATCGCCGACAACGTCGGCGACAATGTCGGCGACTGCGCCGGCATGGCGGCCGACCTGTTCGAGACCTATGCGGTGACCACGGTCGCCACCATGGTTCTGGCGGCGATCTTCTTCCGCGGCACCGACCTCCTGATGCCGATGATGACGCTGCCGCTCGGCATCGGCGGCCTGTGCATCATCACCTCGATCATCGGCACCTTCTTCGTGAAGCTGCCGGCGAACGAGTCGATCATGGGCGCGCTCTATCGCGGCTTCGTCGCCACCGCGCTCCTGTCGCTGATCGGCATCGCCGGCGTCGTCTACGCGCTGATCGGCTTCGGCCCGCTGGCCGGTGTCGGCTACTCGGGCTGGGCCCTCTATGTGTGCGGCGTCGTCGGCCTCGCCGTGACCGGCCTGATCGTGTGGATCACCGAATACTACACGGGCACCGACTTCCGCCCGGTGCAGACCATCGCCAAGGCGTCGGTCACGGGCCACGGCACCAACATCATCCAGGGCCTCGCCGTGTCGCTCGAGTCGACGGCGCTGCCGACCATCGTGATCATCGCCGGCATCCTGATCACCTACGGTCTGGCCGGCCTGTTCGGCATCGCGGTCGGTGTCACCACCATGCTGGCGCTGGCCGGCTTCGTGGTCGCCCTCGACGCCTTCGGCCCGGTCACCGACAACGCCGGCGGCATCGCCGAGATGGCGGGTCTGCCCAAGGAGGTGCGCAAGTCGACCGATGCGCTCGACGCGGTCGGCAACACGACGAAGGCGGTCACCAAGGGCTACGCGATCGGCTCCGCCGGCCTCGGCGCCCTGGTGCTGTTCGCGGCCTACAACGAGGATCTGAAGTACTTCATCGCCAACGCCTCGGCGCACGCGTACTTCGCCGGCGTCAAGCTCGACTTCGCGCTGACCAACCCCTACGTGGTGGTCGGCCTGCTGTTCGGCGGCCTGCTGCCGTACCTGTTCGGCGCCATGGGCATGATGGCGGTCGGCCGTGCCGCCTCGTCGATCGTCGAGGAGGTGCGTCGCCAGTTCCACGAGCGGCCCGGCATCATGCAGGGCACCGAGAAGCCGGATTACGGCCGCGCCGTCGACCTGCTGACCAAGGCCGCCATCAAGGAGATGGTGATCCCGTCGCTCTTGCCGGTGCTGTCGCCGATCGTCGTCTACTTCGCCATCTACGTGATCGCCGGCGGCGGCGCCGCCGGCAAGTCGGCCGCCTTCTCGGCGGTCGGCGCCATGCTGCTCGGCGTCATCGTCACCGGCCTGTTCGTCGCCATCTCGATGACCTCGGGCGGCGGCGCCTGGGACAACGCCAAGAAGTACATCGAGGACGGCCACTACGGCGGCAAGGGCTCGGAGGCCCACAAGGCCTCGGTGACCGGCGACACGGTCGGCGATCCCTACAAGGACACGGCGGGCCCCGCCGTGAACCCGATGATCAAGATCACCAACATCGTGGCGCTGCTGCTGCTGGCGATCCTCGCCCACTGAGCCGCGGCTTCACGGCCGCGAACGACGAAGCCCCGCGGAGACGTCCGCGGGGCTTTTTTCGTGGCGTCGCCTGCTGCGGCGGCGGTGCCGCGGCGCCGTCGGCGCTCACGTGGTCGCCCGGAACGCCGCCGCGAGCAGCTTCAGGGCGGCGCGGGCCTCGCGGTCGGCGGCGGTGGCGTGCAGCACCACGTCGCGGTCCGGCAGCGCCGGCAGACCGAGTCGTCCGCCGAGATCGACCGTGCCGGGCGGCGCGACGCGGCGGGCCAGTGCCGCCACCGCGAGCCCGGCCGCGACCGCCGCGCCGATCGTCGCCACGCCGCCGCCGACGAACACCTCGGTCCAGGGAAGGCCGGCCGCCTCGAGCGCGTGGATCGCGGCGACGCGGACGCTGCACGGCTCCGCCTGGGCGGCGAGCCGCAGCGGCTCGCCGGCGCGGTGCACGAAGTCCGGCGATCCCATCCAGCCATAGGCGTCGGTGAGCAGAACCTCGCCGCCGCGGCGGCCGTCGTCGTGCTGCAGCACCACGGCGGCGTCGAGGGCGCCGGCGTCGAGCGCGACCAGCGCCTCGCCCGAGGAGGCGACCCGCAGCTCGAGCACGAGGTCCGGCGCCGCCGCGCTCATCCGCCGGAGCAGGGCCGGCAGCGTCGGGCCGATCACGTGATGGCTGATGCCGACGACGAGGCGCCGGTGCACCGGCACGAAGGCGGCGATCGCGCCCGCATGGGCCGCGACCAGGCCGCGGGCCGGCTCCAGGAAGGCCTGCCCGTCAGCCGACAGCCGCACCAGCCGTGGCGTGCGCTCCAGCAGGCGACGGCCGAGCCGTGCCTCCAGCCGGCGGATCTTCAGGCTGACGGCGGACTGGGTGGTGTCCAGCGCCTCGGCGGCGCGGGTGAAGCTCTTCAGCTCCGCCGCCAGCACGAAGGCCCGGACCGCGTCGACATCGAGGGTCATGGGATCACGCGCGCGGAACCATTGCGTTCGGAAATCATAGAAACAGCGTATCATGCAGTACAGAAATGAAAAGGGCGGCGCTAGCGTTCGGATGCATCCGCATCAACCGGAGGGAGATCACCGATGCCGCTCACCCGCGTGTCCCTGCGCCGGGGCAAGACCGCCGCCTATCGCCGCGCCATCCTGGAGGGCCTCTACGAGGCGATGCGCGAAACCTTCGACGTGCCGGAGGACGATCGCTTCATGGTGATCAGCGAGCACGACGACGACGACTTCGTCTATGGCGCCCACTACCTGGGCGTTCCCCGCAGCGACGACCTGGTGCTGATCCAGCTCACCGTCAGCAACACGCGCTCGCTCGCCCAGAAGCGCGCTCTGTTCCGCCGCATCGTCGAGCGCCTCGGCCAGAGCCCCGGACTTCGGCCCGAGGACGTGTTCATCAATCTGGTGGAGGTGCTGCCGGAGAACTGGTCGATGGGGTACGGCCGTGCCCAGTACGCCGACCTCCGGGACGCGGCGTCCGAACGGGCCGGCGTCTAGAGGATCTCGCTCAGCGGCGCGGGTCGGTTCTGCGGCTCCGTCTCGAGCGCGGCCGAGAGATTCGCCTTGACGGCGGCGAGCCCGTCGCTCAGCCGGTGTTGCTGGTCGGGCGTGAGGCCGTTCAACATCTCGGTCCGGGTCGCGAGGATCACCTCGGTCACCTGCGCGATCAGCGGTCGCGCCCGCTCGGTCAGATGCACCCGCCAGAGCCGCCGGTCACTCGCCATCGGCCGGCGCTCGACCAGGCCGCTCGCCGCGACGTGGTCGATCAGCCGCCCGACCGTCGACTTCTCGATCTCCAGCGCGTCGGCGAGCTCCGACTGCGACAGGCCGTCCCGCCGGACCAGCATCGCGAGCACGGCCCATTGGGCGCGCGTCAGGCCGAACGGCTGCAGGCGGCGATCGATCACCTTACGGAGCAACCGTGCGGCGTCGCCGAGCAGGAAGCCGAGGCCCTTGTCGTCTTCTTGAATGATCATCGGACGGCTCCTGAGTACAGCGCGGCGGCACCGGCCGGCAAGGCCCGACCCGGCAGTCGCCGCGATCTCACGCAGTCGGTCGACAAGCATACAGTAAGCAAGCCTACGGTTGCGACGCGGACAAATTCATGCGCGCCGACGCGGATCGTCTGGCGAGGCACGGAAAATGTACTGTTTCTGTTTTGGGTGAATGAATGTATACGATAAGTAACGTGTCATATGTATCTGTCGTGTCATTCAGAATGCGATGTATCGTAGTAATCGAAATCGTCCAGTCCTAGACAAAAATCAAGGAAACGGCCGTTCCGTGGCGACACGATGCCGTCGGTTGCTCGACCGGCGGGACGATCTGCCGGGAGCACGCAGGGAGATACTGATGGATGCCGTCGTGACCAGCCCGACAGCCAATTCCAAGCTGCGCACCTGGGTCGACGAGATGGCGGCCTTGTGCACGCCCGATCAGGTCGTCTGGGTCGACGGCACGCAGGAGGAATACGACCGGTTGTGCGACCTGATGGTCGCGGCCGGCACCTTCATCCGTCTCGACCCCGCCAAGCGTCCGAACTCGTTCCTGGCCCGGTCGCACCCGTCCGACGTCGGCCGGGTCGAGGACCGCACCTTCATCTGCTCGATCAATCGTGACGACGCCGGGCCGACCAACAACTGGAGGCCGCCGGCCGAGATGCGGGCGACCCTGCGCGGGCTGTTCGACGGCTGCATGGCCGGCCGCACGATGTACGTCATCCCGTTCAGCATGGGGCCGATCGGCTCGCCGATCGCCAAGATCGGCGTCGAGATCACCGACAGTCCCTATGTGGTGGTCAACATGCGGATCATGACGCGCGTGGGCCGGCCGGTGCTCGACGCGCTCGGCTCCGACGGCACCTTCATCCCGTGCATGCACTCGGTCGGCGCGCCGCTCGCCCCCGGCCAGCGGGACGTGCCGTGGCCGTGCGACGGCGACATCAATCGCAAGTACATCGTGCACTTCCCGGAGAGCTACGAGATCTGGTCCTACGGCTCGGGTTACGGCGGCAACGCGCTGCTCGGGAAGAAGTGTCTGGCGCTGCGCATCGCCTCGGTGATGGCGCGTGACGAGGGCTGGCTCGCCGAGCACATGCTGATCATGGGCATCGAGGCGCCGAGCGGCGAGAAGACCTATCTGGGCGCCGCGTTCCCGAGCGCCTGCGGCAAGACCAACCTCGCCATGCTGGTGCCGCCGGCGGCCTTCGACGGCTGGAAGGTTCTGACGGTGGGTGACGACATCGCCTGGATCAAGAAGGGCCCGGACGGCACGCTGCGGGCCATCAATCCGGAATCGGGCTTCTTCGGCGTCGCGCCGGGCACCAACACCAAGTCCAACCCGAACGCGATGAAGACGATCGAGAAGAACACGATCTTCACCAATTGCGCGCTGACCGACGACGGCGACGTCTGGTGGGAGGGTATGACCGACGAGCCCCCGGCCCATCTGATCGACTGGAAGGGAGAGGACTGGACGCCGGGCTGCGGCCGCCCCGCCGCGCATCCGAACGCGCGCTTCACGGCGCCGGCCGGCCAGTGCCCGTCGATCGATCCGGCCTGGGAGGATCCGGCCGGCGTGCCGATCAGCGGCTTCGTCTTCGGCGGCCGGATGAGCAAGGAGATGCCGCTGGTGTTCCAGGCGTTCAACTGGAGCCACGGCGTCTATCTGGCCGCCACCATGGGCTCGGAGGGCACCGCCGCGGCGATCGGCCAGGCGGCGATGCGGCGCGATCCGATGGCGATGCTGCCGTTCTGCGGATACAACATGGCCGACTATTTCGGCCACTGGCTCAATGTCGGCCGCAAGGTGCCGAACCCGCCGCGCATCTTCCGGGTCAACTGGTTCCGCAAGGACGAGAACGGCAAGTTCCTGTGGCCCGGCTTCGGCGAGAACATGCGCGTCCTGAAGTGGATCGTCGACCGCCTGCACGGCCGCGGCTACGCGGTCGAGAGCCCGATCGGCTGGATGCCGCGGCACGAGGATCTGGAATGGACGGGTCTCGACTACCCGGCCGACACCTTCTACGCGCTGATGGCGGTCGGCCGCGAGGAGGGCGCCAAGGAGGCGCACGCCCACGAGGAGCAGTTCGACAAGTTCTTCGACCGCCTGCCCAAGGAGTTCATCTTCGAGCGCGAGCTGCTGCGCTCGCGCCTCTGGCGCTCGCCCGATCGCTGGGAGCTGGCGCACGAGGACGTGGTTCGGCCGGCCGTGTGAGGTCGGACGGGCCGCTGGGCCGCAAGGTGGTGGCGCCGGAGAGCAGGGTGATCGCGCCGATCAGGCGGGTCGCGGGTGGGCAGGCGTCGCTCGCCCGCCCGCCGTCCGTGTGATCCGACGCCGCCGTCAGCCCCGGCTCACCACCACTTCATCGCCTTGAGGGCGTAGCTCAGGTAATTGAGCTCCTGGCCGGCGGTCGGCGTGGTGCGGCTGACGAAGTCGAACACGCGGCCGTCCTTGATGCCGTAATTGGCGAGGCGCTCGACCTTGCGGCTCTTGTCGAAATAGACGGCGACGACGCGGCGGTCGACCTCGTTCTGGGGCAGGAAGGAGGTCTGCTCGGCGCGCTGCGAGATGTAGTAGAAGACCTCGCCCGAGACGGTGGCGACGGTCGAGGGCGTGCCGAGCACGATCAGCACCTGCTCCTGCGAGGCGCCGAGCGGAATCTGCTCCAGCGCGCCCTCCGGCACGATGTAGCCGCGCTGATAGGTCTGGGTGATGCAGCCGCCGAGCAGCAGCCCGAGCGCCAGCACGGCGGCGCTCGCGATGGCCGCGCGCCGGGTCCGGCGACCCTTGCACTCCGGACTGTCGCAGTTCGTCTGACGCACGTCGTACCCCCGATCGGCGGCGGCCGGCCGGCCCGCCCGGTCACGACCCGTCTGGTCGCGACCCGCCCGCCGACGCCGGCCGGGACCGCCCCGAGATCCCTGGCCGCCCTGTCCCCAGTGTTCGGCCGCACCATTGTCGCCCTCTATGGCGCGATCGTGGCGCGCCGGCCGCATCCTGCCCATATCTGTCACGGGGCGACGGACGTGGCGGGGACCGGGCCGGGCGCGCGCCGTGCAGCCGGGTGACGGGGCCGCCGCCCCGGCGTAAGACGAGGCCGCGCGCCGGGCGCGGTCACCGCCGCCTGCGCCGCCCCGAACCATCCCGGACCGCTCGCACGGACCGGCCTCGTCGCGTGAAGGAGTGTCGCCATGCCGAATCCCGATCGTCCCTGGAGCGCGCCGGTGCGCCTCGACGACGTGCCGGAGCACGGTCTCGTCGTGTCGCTGACGGCCGACCCGGCGGTGCGCGAGGCGATCGCCCGGCGCGGCGGGCTCACCGGCCTGCCGCGGCTCGAGGCGCGCTTCGAGGTGACCCGGCGCGGGCCCGGCCTGCATGTCGGCGGCTCCGTCTCGGCGACGGCGGGGCAGATCTGCGTCGTCACCCTGGAGCCGATGGAGAGCGCGATCGAGGAGGAGGTCGATCTCCTGTTCACCCCGGACGCGCCGGAGGAGGAGCCCGGGCCACCGCGCGATCCGGAGGCCGAGGATCCGCCCGAGCGCCTGGTCGACGGCACCGTCGACCTCGGGGCGATCGCCACCGAGTTCGTCCTGCTCGGCATCGATCCCTATCCGCGCAAGCCGGGCGCGACCTTCGACACCGTCGAGACCGGGCCGCGTGATCCCGGACCCTTCGCGGCGCTCGCCGCCCTCAAGGAGAGGGGCGGGGCGGGCGGCGGCAGCGATGGCGGTGGATGAGCCGAACGGCAACTCCGTATCGGTGATTTCAGCCATTGTCAGGCGAAGCGAACGCGGTATTGTCGCCGCCTCTTCAACCCAGCGACTGGTCCGTGTCGGCCGGTCACCGGTGCGGTTGCGCACCGCCGGCAACGTCGATTCATGTCCGAGAAGGTTCGCATCGCGCTGGACGCCATGGGAGGGGACCACGGGGCCGCGGTGGCGATCGCCGGCGCCGACATCGCCCTGACCCGGCATCCCGACACCAGCTTCATCCTCTACGGCGACGACGCGGTGGTCGGTCCGCTGCTCGACGCGCGGCCGGCCCTGAAGGCCGCCTCGCGGCTGATCCACACCGACGTCGCGATCAAGATGGACGAGAAGCCGAGCCAAGCGTTGCGCCACGGCCGCTGGCGCTCGTCCATGTGGCTCGCCATCGACGCCGTGAAGAAGGGCGACGCCGACGTCGTGGTGTCGGCCGGCAACACCGGCGCCCTGATGGCGATGGCCAAGTTCCACCTGCGCATGATGCCGGGCGTGTCGCGGCCGGCGCTCGCCTGCCTGTGGCCGACGCTGCGCGGCGAATCGATCGTGCTCGACGTCGGCGCCTCGATCGGGGCGGACGCGGCGCATCTCGCCCAGCTCGCCGTGATGGGCGGCGCGATGGCGAGCGTGGTGTTCGACCTCGAGCGGCCGAGTGTCGGTCTCCTCAACGTGGGCGTCGAGGAGGTCAAGGGCCTGGAGGAGATCCGCGCCGCCGCCCAGCTCCTGCGCAACGGCGCCTACGGACAGATCGACTTCAAGGGCTTCGTCGAGGGCGACGACATCGGCGCCGGCACGGTGGACGTGGTGGTGACCGAAGGCTTCACCGGCAACATCGCCTTGAAGACCGCCGAAGGGACGGCTAAACAGCTCGCCGCGTATCTGCGAAGCGCGATGAGCCGCACGCTGGCCGCCAGGATCGGCTACCTGTTCGCGCGGCAGGCCTTCAAGACCCTCAAGGACAAGATGGACCCGCGCAAGGTCAACGGCGGTGTCTTCCTCGGACTCAACGGCGTGGTGATCAAGAGCCACGGCGGCACCGACGCGGAAGGGTTCGCGGCGGCCGTCGATCTCGGCTACGACATGGCCCGCTACGAGCTCCTCGCGAAGATCGGCCGAACCCTCGGGCAGACGGCGCCCGCCGCGGTCGCCGGAGAGGTAGCGTCGTGACAGTCATCCGTTCGGTCGTCCGCGGCTGCGGCAGTTATCTTCCGGCCCGGATGCTCACCAATCACGATCTCGCCGGCATGGTCGACACCAGCGACGACTGGATCGTCCAGCGCACCGGCATCCGCCAGCGCCACATCGCCGCCGCCGGCGAGCACACCTCCGACCTCGCCGTGAAGGCGGCCGAGCGGGCGCTCGCGGCCGCCGGGATGGATCCGCAGGACATCGACCTGATCGTGCTCGCCACCGCGACGCCCGACAACACGTTCCCGGCCAGCGCCGTCGCCGTGCAGGCGCGGCTCGGCATCACGGGCGGCGCCGCCTTCGACATGCAGGCGGTCTGCTCGGGGTTCGTCTTCGCCGTCGCCACGGCCGATTCGATGCTGCGCGCCGGCGACTTCAAGCGCGCCCTGGTGATCGGCTCGGAGACCTTCTCGCGCATCCTCGACTGGAAGGATCGCACCACCTGCGTGATCTTCGGCGACGGCGCCGGTGCCGTCGTCCTGGAGGCGCAGGAGCTGGCCGGCGGCAAGGCCGACCGCGGCGTGCTGGGCGCCAAGCTGCGCTCCGACGGCCGCCACAAGGACAAGCTCTACGTCGACGGCGGTCCCTCCACGACCGGCACGGCCGGCTTCCTGCGGATGGAAGGCAAGGAGGTGTTCCGGCACGCCGTCGGCATGATGACGGGCGCCATCACGGACGTCCTCGCCGCCACCGGAACGACCGCCCAGGAGGTCGACTGGTTCGTGCCGCACCAGGCCAACCAGCGCATCATCGACGGCTGCGCCCACAAGCTCGGCGTGCCGAGCGAGAAGGTGATCTCGACCGTCGCGCAGCACGGCAACACCTCGGCGGCGTCGATCCCGCTGGCGCTCGACACCGCCGTCCACGACGGCCGCATCAAGCAAGGCGACCTCGTGATGATCGAGGCGATGGGCGGCGGCTTCACCTGGGGCGCCGCACTGATCCGCTGGTAGGCGGCGGGGCGGCCGGGCGACCGGTCCGGCAGGTGCGACACGGCTGCGGCCGCGATCGTCGCCGCGGGTCCGACGCCGGTTCTCGATGCGCCTTTCGATGCGGCCCGAACAAAATCCCATTCAAATCTCATGCGCCGCCGCACGGGCGTGTTGACCCCGGCGGCCGAAGCTCATATCGTTGTAAATTCAGTAACATATAAAAGTCTATGGGTAGGCGCTGGGGCCACGATGAGCGCAAAGACTGTAACGCGGGCGGACCTCTGCGAGGCCGTTTATCAAAGGTTGGGACTTTCTCGCACCGAATCGGCCGCTCTGGTCGAACTGGTTCTCAAGGAGATCACCGACTGCCTGGAGCGGGGCGAGACCGTGAAGCTCTCCTCCTTCGGCTCCTTCGTGGTGCGCAAGAAGGGGCAGCGGATCGGACGCAACCCGAAGACCGGCAAGGAAGTGCCGATCTCGCCGCGTCGCGTGATGGTGTTCAAGCCGTCCGCGATCCTCAAGCAGCGCATCAACGCCGACGGCGCGGCGGAGCCGTGACCGCGGCCGGGGTGGGGGGGCTGGCGTGAACAAGGCGCCGGAAGCGTTCCGCACCATCAGCGAGGTCGCCGAGGAGCTCGCGCTGCCGCAGCACGTGCTGCGGTTCTGGGAGAGCCGCTTCCCGCAGGTCCGCCCGATGAAGCGGGGCGGCGGGCGGCGCTATTATCGTCCCGACGACGTCGATCTCCTGCGCGGCATTCGCCATCTGCTCTACGGCGAGGGCTACACGATCCGCGGTGTCCAGCGCATCCTGCGCGAGCAGGGCGGGCGCTTCGTCCAGACCGTCTGGCAGGAGGGCGCGCCGCAGCCCGAGCGCGTGCCGGAGCTGGACGGGACGGACGCCGAGGGCAGCGAGCACGAGGACGCCGTGGCCGTGGCGCTCGACCCGGCCGAGGCGGACGAGTCGGCCGAATCGGCGGCGTCGCGCGACGACACCGAGACGCCGGAGCCGGATCTCGACACCGATCCCTACGGCCGGCGCGAGCCGTCCTTCGGCCCGCCGCCGGGTCCGGCGAGCCGGCCCCTGCAACGCACCAATCACGTGCCGCTGGCGCGCGGCGAAGGGGCGCCGGTGCCGCCCGCCTCGGCATTTGCGCCACCGTTCGCCCAGCCGTCGGCCGCCCCGCACGTCGCGCCACCCGTTCCGCCACCCGGCGCGGCGGCGAGCCTGCGCGAGACGCTTCGCCCGATCACGCCGGAGCCCGAGGAGGTGTCGGACACCCCGGCGGTCGTCCGCGCCGCGGCGCTGCCGCCCCCCGGCCTCTCGGCCGCCGACCGCGAAAGGCTCGGCGCCGTGCTGGGCGAGCTCGAGGCCTGCCGGCGGCTGCTCGCCGACGCGCTGGCGGAGGCGGGGCGGGCGCCGTAGAAGAGGCGGCGTCCCATTCCCCGATCCGCATGACCGACCGGACCTACGCCTACCGCGCGCATCCCTTCACGTCCGAGAAGACGTTTCGCCTGGAGCCCGAGGGGCTCGCCTGGGACGATCGTGGCCGGCCGGGGCGGCTCGCCTTCGCCGACGTCGTCGCCACCAAGATCTACCAGGAGCGCATTCCGGGCTCGGCCGCGTCCTACTGGGCCTGCGTGCTCTATCGGCGCAGCGGCGCCGTGAAGCTCTCGGCCGCCCACCGCACCGGCCTCCTGTCCGTCGAGGATCGCTCGGCCGACTATCTGCCTTTCGTCGCCGCGCTCTCCGAGCGGCTCGCCGCGGCGCGCCCCGGCCTGCCGATGCGCGAGCACAAGAGCCTGCTCGCCCGCGTCGACACCGGCGTCGGCCGGCTCGGGGTCGCTGTCCTGCGGCTCGTCGGTCGCCTCGATCTTCGCCGCACGGCGGCCGCCGCCGGCTGGCTGATGCGCAGGATCGGCCCGCGCCTGAAGGGCCACCGGGTCGCCGACGAGCAGCTCGCCATGGTGTTTCCGCAGATGACCGAAGCCGAGCGTGAAAAGACGCTCGCCGGCATGTGGGACAATTTCGGCCGCCTGTTCGTCGAGTACGCCCATCTGCACCGGCTGTGGGACTACGACTGGCGCGACCCGCGGCCGGGCGGGCGGATCGAGCTCGACGCCGCCTCGCATGCCGCCTTGATGCGATTGCGCGAGACCACCGGGCCGGTGCTGTTCTTCACCGGCCATCTCGCCAACTGGGAGATCGTCCCGCTCGGGGCCCGGACGATCGACCGGGCGATCTCGGTGGTGTTCCGGGCGCCGCGCATCGGTCCCTTCGTCGCCGAGATGGTCCGGGCCCGCGAGGCCGGTGGCATGACCGTGATCGCGGCCGGCCCCGACACGCCGCTGCGCATCCGCGAGTCGCTGCGCCAGGGCCGCTTCACCGGCATGCTGGTCGACCAGCACTATGCGCGCGGCATCGACGTCACCTTCTTCGACCGGACCTGCAAGGTGAACCCGATGCTGGCGCGCTTCGCCCGGCTGTTCGACTGCCCGGTCTACGGCGCGCGCGCCATCCGGCTACCGGACGAGCGCTTCGGTTTCGAGCTGGTCGGCCCGCTCGATCTGCCGCGCGACGGCGAGGGCAAGATCGACGTCGAGGGCGCCATGCAGCAGGTCACCGACCTGATCGAGGCATGGGTGCGCGAGCATCCCGAGCAGTGGCTGTGGCTGCATCGCCGCTGGCGGTGAGCCCGTCGGCGCGTCTGGTTCGGACGCCGCGCTCAGTGGGCGGTCAGCACCGGGATGTCGGCATAGGTGAGGATATGCCGGGTGGTGCCGCCGAAGATCATCTGGCGCAGGCGGCTCTGAGTGTAGGCGCCCTTGACGATGAGGTCGCAGCCGGCCCGCTGGGCGTGGTCGAGGATGATCGGCCCGGCGGTGCGGTTGTCGCCGCCCTTGATCGAGGCGAGCGACGCCTTGATGCCGTGCAGCGCGAGATTGGCGGCGAGCTGCTCGGCCGACGGCCCCGGCACCACGGCACCTTCGACGGTGAGGATGGTCACCTGGTCGGCGCGGCCCAGGAACGGCATCGCGAAGGCGGTGGCGCGGGCCTGCTCGGTCGAGCAGTTCCAGGCGATCAGCACGTGGCGGCCGACCGTCGCCGACGGCTTGGGCGGCGCCAGCAGGATCGGCCGCCCGCTCTCGAACAGCCCGGCCTCGAACGTGCTCATGTGCGGACCCTGCGGGTCGGTGCTCGGCCGGCCCATCACGATCAGGTCGAAGATGCGGCCGTAATGGCCGACGAAATTGTCGCCCTCCGGCGCATCGTCGAGCCAGGCCCAGCTCGGCGCCGTCTGCGGCGCCCGCGGCTGGCCGGCCGGCGCCGCCGCCGGCACGGCGTGGTCGGCCATGAACTTGGCGAACAGGTCGCGCGACTGGCGGGCGGCCTCGGCGTTCTCCTCCTCGAAGAAGGCGAGCGAGGCCGAGGGGGCGACGTCCATGGCGACGACGGTCGGCACCGAGACCCGCACCGCGAAGCCCTCGAGCCGGCTGCCGAAGGTCTTGGCGGCCGTCAGCGCTGTCGACAGGGTCGACCACATCGCATCGTTGGGCTCGGTGGGGACGAGAATCGATTTCATGGCGGCTCGGACCCTCTGTGGCCGGTGGCGCCCGCGGGCGGTTCGAATCGTGTCCGGTATCGCGTCCGGGATCGCGTATCGTGATGCACGAGGCGTGCCCGCGGCGTGATCGATGCACGACACGAATAGGATGGAACGCGCCCTCCTGTCGAGCACGGCGGCGACAGTCGGACGACCGTGCCGCAGCGCGAGCCGCGTGAAGAACGCGCCACAATGGCGGCCGCCCGGGCGGCGCAACCGCACGCAGCGGCCCGGATCCGTGCTCGAGGTTCCGACCTGGCCGATACAGCCCGGAGGCCGCGTGTCCCGGGCGCGGCGCGCCGCGCCGTGACCCGGGATCCAGGGGCGGTCGGACGAGGTGGTGGCCGCGACGCCCGTCGTGCGCCCCTCGTGCCGCGCATCGATGGCGAGGCTCTGCACGGCTCGCCGCCTCGGACGCGCGACCGGCAGGTTCGCGAGCCCAGGAACCATGCTCCCGGTGTCGGTGGCTCACGGAGTCAGAGGCAGGGATCCCGGACGAGCCCGGGATCGGCGCGCCACTCCCGAAAGGACGGAGCATTTCCGCGAGGGTCTCGCCGGCGCGGAGGACGAGAGAGTGTGCGAGGACGAGAGAGAGAGAGCCGCACCCGACGCGCTCGTCGACGGTCTGATCACGTCGCCGGCCGATCTGATCACGTCGCCGGCGCATCCGGCCGCGTGCGAAGACGCGGCGTTCGGGTGAACCTGGGCGAAACGCATGCGGGTGCGGACGATCTGATCACGACAAAAAAACGCTCGCTGCGGGGCAGGAGCGTTCGATCGGCATCCGAGATGTTCGACGAGGGTAGGCGATAGTCGGAAGCGGTCTAGGTGGGCTTTGCCTCACTGATGCAGCCCGAGGGGACCGCTTCCGACCTGATCCGTTGTGGGGGTAGCCGCTCCACCGAGATCCCAACGAAGACCATCAGTGTTCAACGCGGCTTTGCGAGCCCGGTGGCATTTCACCTCCCGCTCTCTGCGCCGGTGCTCACGAGCTGGGTAACAGCGCGTCAGCCGCCTGGCTCATCATCGGCTTCGACCGGCTCCTCGGATCAGTGGATCGACCAGAACCATCTCGAAGCTGACGAGCAAATCGTCGCGCCGAAGCCGGGTTTTGTCAAGACGATCGCCGTTCGATCGGTGAATTTCTTGTTGCGATGGTCGGGGGCCGGTCACCGCGCCGCAGCATCGCGATCGCGCGCCGCCCGGCCACCGAACGCACGCCTCCCGAACGCACATCTCCCGAACGCACAGCCGCCGGTCGCAGAGCGAGCCCTCGCGGATCCGCCGCGCGGCGACGTGATATCTCACGTCATCTGATCACGTGAGTGCACGATCGGGCGGCGTGCGATCAGGCCAGCATCGTGGTCAGCGCGGTGACGATCCGCGGGTCGGTCGGCTCGACCGGCGCGCCGAACGCCGCGGCGATGCGGCCGTCGCGATCGATCAGGTATTTGTGGAAGTTCCAGCGCGGCGTGTCGAGCGGCCGCTCGAGCGCGGCCCAGCGGTAGAAGGGATGCGCCTCGGCGCCGCGCACCCGCGTCTTCGCGGCGATCGGGAAGGTCACGCCGTAACGATGCGTCGTGTGGTCGATGCTCGCCGGATCGCCCGGCTCCTGGCCGCCGAAGTCGTCCGAGGGCACGCCGACGACGAGCAGGCCGGCGCCGCCGAAGCGCTTCCACAGCACCTCGAGCCCGGCATATTGCGGCGTGTAACCGCACAGCGACGCGGTGTTGACGACGAGGATCGGCTTGCCGGCATGCGCCGCGAGCCGGATCGGCTCGCCTTCCGGCCGCGCGAAGGTGTGGGTCCACGCATTGGCGCGGCTGCGGTCGGTCGCGCCCGCCGGCGAGGCGGCGCCGGCCGTGGCGGCCGACGCCAGGAGCGATCCGAGCAGGGTGCGGCGATCGATCGTCACGACACGTCCCGTGTTTGCCGAGCACAAGACATTCTGATCATGACCGGACGTGACCGAGCAGACAATATCGAAATCCGACGTGATCACGAGAGGATCGGCCGACGAGACGAGGTTCGCGTGGCGGCGGGCTCGCCACCGCCGCGATCGACGGTCAGTCGGTCGCGCTGAGCTGTCCCATGGCATCACGGTGCAGTTCGCCGATCTTGCTCACGACGGCGTCGCGCGAGATCGGCACCCCGGCGCGGTTGAGATCGTACCAGAGCTTCTGCACGATCGCCTCGCTGCCGCTCATCGTGCCGGAGGCGTGCACCTCGGCGGCGTAGATCGCCAGCGTCTCGTCGGGCATCCGCATCAGGCGCCCGGCCCACAGGCCGGCGAGTGCGTTGCGCCGTGCCGGGATGCTGTCGCGGGTGTCGGCCTCGGGACACCAGTCATGCGTGGTGGCGCGGCGGGCGATGGTCTCGACTTCCATGGTCATGCGGCGTGTCCTCTGGTCCCTTCGGTCCGGACGGCTCCTGATCCAGTACGCCGGAGCGCGGCCGTTGGAGCATCCCGGGATCGGGCCGGTTCGATGCGGCACGTGCGACACGACGCGTCGGCGTCCGCCGTCGTCCAGCCCTGATCAGGGAGACTACCTATAGACTAACGTCGCATCTGTCCAGTGACGGGAGGAGGTGCTGCGGTGCACGCGGTAAGGGTAGTCGCAATGGTTTAGCCGTGTGCGCGCCACACGGGCCGTCGAACCTCTCCGCGCCTCTCGGGCACCAATCGCGATCGGACCGCCGGCGAGCCCGGCGGTCGCACCCTCGCGACGGGAGGAGGCCGATGGCACGAGGACTGCGAGTTCTGACGCTGGGATTGGTGCTCGGCGGGGTCTGCGCCGCGACGGCGAACGCCCAGGGCGAGTATCGCGGGACGCCGGCCCAGCAGCGGGCCTGCCGGCCGGACGTGTTCCGGCTGTGTGCCGGCGAGATCCCGAACATCAAGGCGATCACGGCCTGTCTGGCGGCTCGGGTCAGCCGGCTGAGCCCGGACTGCCGCGCCGTGTTCGAGGCGGCCGGGTACCGGTAATCGGCGTCGGGTCCGCCGCGGCCGCCACCGACCTTCGGCCGGCTTGTTTGCGGGCGCGGCGTTCCGCACAATCCCGTCCGGGAGAGGGCGGGAATGGACGCGGGACGGATCGCGGCACGCGACGAGCAGATGATGACCCGGGCGATCGCGCTCGGCCGCGGCGGCGGCCGGCGCGAGTTGCCGTTCGCCTGTGTGATCTGCCGCGACGACGAGGTGATCGCCGAGGCCACCAACGCGGTCCGGCAGGACCAGGACGTCACCCGTCACGCCGAGATCGTCGCGATGGCGCAGGCGCGCCGCGCGCTCGGCCGGCGCAGCCTCGCCGGCTGCACGCTCTACACGACGGTCGAGCCCTGCGCGATGTGCTCCTTCGCGATCCGGGAGTCGCGCGTCGGCCGCGTCGTCTACGGGCTGCGCTCGCCCCTGATGGGCGGCCATTCCAAGTGGAGCATCCTCGCCGATCCCAATCTGTCGCGTGCCATGCCGGAGGTGTTCGGGGCGCCACCCGAGGTCCGGCCCGACCTGCTGGCCGGCGAGGTGGAGCGGAGCTGGCTCGGCTGGAACCCGCTGATCTGGACGATCATCCGGATGCGCGGGTGCTTCACGGTACATCACGGCGCCGAGGCGCCCGTCGCGGCACGACCGCGCCGGAGGATGTTGCGGACGCTGTTTCCCGGATTCTGATTGCGCCTCACCCTGGCGCGCCGGTGTCCGCCGGCGCAGCGACAGGCCCAGCGACGCCATGGGCGCCGCGCATCGGCAGCATCACGCCGAGCATCAGGCAGGCGAGGAACACGAGGGCGAGGGTGATCGCCAGTGTCCGGCCGGGACCGGCCGGCAGCGGCGGCAGCGAACGGACGGTCATGCGAGCCTCCTCGGAACGGACGGCTTCGATCAGAGACGGCCGCGAAGGCAGATGTCCTCGGACGCGACGGTCGGGCGGCTCATCGGCCCGGCGCGACGAGCCTGCGCCGGTGCCGCGGCAGCGCCATGCGCCACGTCAACAATCGGCATTCGTCGGACATCCGCGACCGCACCGTCCCCGCCCGGCGGACGGGCCGCCGGGCTCCGCCGGCCGACCGGCAAGACGGCGGTAACCACCGGAGGCGACGCGCGCCGTCGCGGCCGGGGCGGGTCGAACGCGACGCGGCCCCGGCGCGACAACACCACACCTCCGCAACGGACCGCGCCGATGCCGCCGCTCGAACGCCTCGCTTACGCCGCCGCCGGTCTCGCCCTGGTGCTCGGCGGGCTCGTCTCGACCGAGCTCGCCGCGTCCCGTCGGCACGCCACGGCGCCGCCGGTCGTCGCGGCCGATGCACCGTGCATGATCGGTCCGGATTGCCTGCGCCCGTCCCGCCCGGCGGGCGGGTGAGGCGGCAGCATGGGCGAACGTCGTTCGGTCGCGTGCGCGGCCACGGGCTCAGCCGCGGCGCAGGCGGGTGACGAGCCCCTGGTGGCCTTGCCGCATCACCGCGTCGTGGTTCCAGGTGAAGGCTCGTCGGGCGAGCGGGGCGACGAGACGCAGGCCCGGCGCCGCGACCGTCACGGTCCAGTCGTAGGTGACGCGGGTGCCGCCGCGGGTCGCGGCGAGCCGCCAGCGGCCGGTGCCGTCGAGCGTGCCGGAGGCACGCCCCTCGATCAGCGCCAGCGGCTCGACCCGGGTGGTGAGGATGTCGAAGGCCATGCGGTAGGGCAGGGCCGTCTTCCATTCGAAGCGGATGCGCGAGCCGACGCCCGCGGCGTCGCCCGGATCGAGCACGTCGGCCCGGGTCACGGCGGGCCACCACGCCGGCCAGTCCTGCGGCCGCATCAGCTCGATCCACACCCGCTCCGGCGGGGCCGGAACGTCCCAGGTCGTCAGCAGATGGAAATCGGCGCGCGACATGCGCGATCCTGCGCCGGCGAATGCGGCCCGGCGAGGGCGCCGCCGGCCGGACCGCGCCGCCGCTCCGTCGCGCTTCACCCGCGGCCAACGCTTTCGGCGTAGGTTGTTCCGTCTACCTAGACCCCTGCCGTGTGCAGACGCAGAGAGGCCGACATGGAGATGCTCGCGCTGCTGGCCGCCGTCGCGGCGATCATCCTGGCCTGGAGCGAGACGCGCCGCGTCGCCGCGCTGAACGCGCGGCTGTCCGGGCTCGAGCAACAGGTGATCGCCCTGCGGGAGGAACTGCGGAACGAGCCGCCGGTCCGGCCGGTGCGCCGCGACAGCGAGCGGCCCGAGGCGAGCGCGCCTGCCGCGGAGCCCGCGGCCGCGCCGGCGGCGATGCCGCCCGAAGCGACGGGGACGAAGGCCCCCGACGACGGACCGGCCATCGCCACGCCCGGGTCTGCGCCGCGTCCGGCACCGTCGAGCCCCGTCCCGCCCTCCGCGATCCCGCCGTCCTCGGTGCCGCCGGTGCGGCCCGACGCCGCCGCGCCGCCGCGCGCGCCGGTGTCCGCCCCCGAGCCGGGGTCCGTGCCGGAGCCCGAGCGCGGCTTCGAGGAGCGTTTCGGCACCCAATGGGTCGTGTGGATCGGCGGCGTCGCGCTGGCGCTCGGCGGCATCTTCCTGGTCCGCTACTCGATCGAGCAGGGCCTGCTCGGCCCGGGCGTGCGGGTGGCGCTCGGCGCGCTCCTCGCCGCCGCGCTGGTCGCCGCCGGTGAGTGGACGCGCCGCAACGAGATCCGCGTCGGCGCCGTCGCGGTCCCGACCGCGCATGTGCCGAGCATTCTCACCGCGGCCGGCACCACGGTCGCCTATGCGACCGTCTACGCGGCCTATGCGCTCTACGGCTTCCTGGCGCCGCCCGTCGCCTTTCTGCTGCTCGGCGTCGTCGCGCTGGCGACGCTCGCGGCGGCGCTGCTGCACGGCCCGGCGCTCGCCGGGCTCGGGCTGGTCGGCGCCTATGTGACGCCGCTCCTCGTCTCTTCCGAGGAGCCGAGCTTCTGGGCCCTCTACCTCTATCTGATCGTCGTCACGGCGGCCGCCTATGCGCTGGCGCGGGCGCGGCTGTGGCGCTGGCTCGCGCTGACCGCCGTCTGCTTCGCGAGCGCCTGGACGCTGCCCGGCATCGCCGAGGCGGCGGTCGCGACCGCCGTGCCGCACACCGTCTACATGGTCGCGGGCTTCGTGCTCGCCGCCGCCCTGATCGTCGCCGGCCTGCTGTTCGGGCCGACCGCCGAGCCCGACACGGTCGACGAGATCTCGTCGCTTTCGCTCGCCGCCTGGCTGGTGCCGGCCGGGCTTCTGACGATGGTCAGCGGCCACGACTCCGTCGCGCTGAGCGGCTTCGTGCTGCTCGTCGTCGCCACGATCGGCATCGCTTGGCGAAGCACGGCGGGGCTCGGCGCCGTGCCGGTCGCGGCCGGGCTCGCCGTGCTGGTGATGGCCGAATGGGCGACCGAGACGCGGCTCGACAGCCTGATCGCGCCGGCCGGACCCGTGGCGGGGGCCGTGCCGGAGCCGGTGCGCGCGTCTTTCACGCTGCATCTCCTCGCCGGCTTCGGCTTCGCCGCGCTGTTCGGCGTCTCCGGCTTCTTCGCGCAAGGCCGGGCCGCGCGGCCCGTGATCCCGCAGGTGTGGGCGTGGGGCGCGATCGCGACGCCGCTCGCGATCCTGATCGCGCTCTACTGGCGCATCGCCGGCTTCGACCGGTCGATCCCGTTCGCCGGCCTCGCGCTGCTGCTCGCCGCGCTGTTCGCAGTCGCGACCGAGACGCTGGTGCGTCGTCCGTCGCGGCCCGGCCTCGCGGCGGGGCAGGCGATCTTCGCGGTCGGCACCATCGCGGCGCTGGCGCTGGCCCTGACCATGGCGCTGGAGAAGGGCTTTCTCACCATCGCGCTCGCCCTGACGGTGCCGGGCATCGCGCTCGTCGAGCGCCACCGGCCGCTGCCTGCGCTGCGGCTCCTCGCCGCCGCGATGTCGCTCGTGGTGCTCGCCCGCATCGGCTGGGAGCCGCGCATCGTCGGTGCCGCGGTCGGCGACACGCCGATCCTCAACTGGCTCCTGTGGGGCTACGGCGTGCCGGCGATCGCCTTCTGGACGGCCGGGCATCTGCTGCGCAAGCGCGTCGACGACGTGGCGGCCCGCACCGTCGACGTGCTGGCGATCCTCTTCACGGTGCTGCTGGTCACGCTGGAGATCCGACACCTCGTCCAGGGCGGTGACGTCTACGCCGTGCCGCGGCGGCCGCTCGCCGAGGTCGGGCTGCAGGTCGCGGCCTGGCTGGCGCTGGCGATCGGGCTCGAACGGCTGCGGCTTCGCACGCGGTCGATCGTGCACGACGGCGGCGCCCTGGTGATGGCGGTGCTGGCGCTCGGCGGCATCGTCGGCGGGCTGGTCGTCGTGGCGAACCCGCTGGTCACCGGCGACGCGGTCGGCGGGCCGCTCGTGAACCTGATCCTGCTCGGCTACGGCGTGCCGGCCGTGCTCGCCGCGACGCTTGCGCTGGTCGCCCGCCACACCCGGCCGATGGCCTACCGGGCGGTCGCCGCGACCGCCGCGGTCGGTCTCGCGCTGATGTGGCTGAGCCTCGAGATCCGCCGCGTCTATCACGGCGCCGTGCTGACCGTCGGGGCGACCGGGGATCTCGAGCAGTACACCTACTCGGCCGCCTGGCTCGGCTTCGGCGTGGCCCTGCTGCTCGCCGGCATCCTGCTGCGCTCGCAGCCGGCCCGGCTCGCCTCCGCGGCCGTCGTGACACTGACGGTCGCCAAGGTGTTTCTCTACGACATGGCCGGGCTCACCGGCATCTTCCGCGCCCTGTCCTTCATCGGCCTCGGCCTGGTTCTGGTCGGCATCGGGCTGCTGTATCAGCGCCTCCTGTTCCCGCGGCGACCGGCGGTCGGGCCGGCGTCGGCGAGCGCGCCGCCGGACGGCGGGGCAGGGGGCACGGTCTAGCCCGTCCGCCCGTTCCGCGTCGCCGGATGGCCTGAGACCTGCGGGGCACCCGCACAGAGGCACCGCGGGCCGGCGGCCCGACACGCCTCGTCCGACGCGCCTTGTCCGATGCGCCTTGTCCGATGCGCCTCGTCCGGGCACGAGGCCGGAGCGCGGTCCGGTGCCGGGAACGCCGCGCAGGCTCGTCGCGTTGCGACCTCCGCCGGGCGGTCGACGTCGTTCGGTGTCGCTCAGCCCCTCGCCCGTAGCTTCGGCTTGCCCACCGGCTTCGTCTCGGCGGCGGCCGGCTTTCCCGGCATCGGAACGATCGTCGACGGGGTGGTCGGCGCCAGTCCGGGGAGCGGAGCCGGGGCCGGTGCGGCCGCCGGCGCCTTCGCCTTTGCGTCGGCCGTTCCGGCGCGCTTGGCCGCTGCCGCCTTCGCCTTGGCGGCGAGGCGCGACGCCTTCTTGGGCGCCTTGGGGCTTTTCGGCAGCGGTTCGGCCGTCTTGGCGTCCGCGCCCGCTTTGGTGCGCTTCGTCACCGTCTTGGCCTTCGGGGCCGCCGGCGCGTCCTGCGCTGCCACGGCCGGCGCATCGGCGCCGATCGCCTCGCTCGCCACCGCCGGGCTCGCCACCGCCTCGCTCGTCACCGCCTGGCTCGTCACCGCGCTGTCGCACCCGGCCGCGTCGGCGGCGATGGGGGCCGCGTCGTCGGCCGGCGTGGCGCCGGACAGCTCGGCCAGAATCTCGCGTTCGGCCTGCAGCCAGTAATGGTCGTCGCGGCCATCGACGCGGCCGTGGTTGTTCCAGAGGTGATACGCGCGCTCGCGAATGCGCTCCTCGATCGAGTGTGCCATTGCAATCTCCGGTGTCCGATCCTTGCCCCATGCTTGAGGTCGTTTCGGTTAACGAAGCGTGAAAGGCACACCCCT
Source organism: Rhodoplanes azumiensis (assembly GCF_042682915.1). Lineage (NCBI taxonomy): Bacteria > Pseudomonadati > Pseudomonadota > Alphaproteobacteria > Hyphomicrobiales > Nitrobacteraceae > Rhodoplanes > Rhodoplanes azumiensis. The sequence goes on from NZ_JBHUIW010000002.1 coordinate 178,139, forward strand.
GGGGAGCATCCCATTAGTGCGCAGGTTGTAGGCCCATGGCCGGAACCGTCGCTCGGCCGAGGCGAGGACCGGAGGGGCCGGGGCGGCGCGGCACGCCGGTTCCGGCGCGACCGGTTGGCGGCTTGCCGACAGGTCCGACAGCTTTGTCTGCAACACCACAGGGGCGCGCGCCGGTCGACTCCGGAAAATCGAGTGTTTTCAGCCGGGCGCGCGATGCGGCGGGTGGCACGCCGGTTGCCATGGGCGTTCATATTGGAACACTTCGATTCTGGGAGAGATCACCCGTGGCCGACGTCACCTTTACCTCGCCTGCCATGCCGAAGGACGTGACCGTGTACGCCACCGCCGGCGACACGCGCACGCTCCTCTCGGTGGCCAAGGAGCACAAGGTTCCGATCCACTTCGAATGCGAGAACGGCGAGTGCGGCTCGTGCGCCTGTCAGGTCACGGTGCTGTCGGACAAGACGCCGCTCGGCATCGCCCTGACCGAGAAGGAGAAGACCGTCCTCAAGCTGGCCGGCAAGATCACCGACAAGCAGATCCACGACGCCGAGGTGAAGGATCTGCCGCCGCCGTGGCGCCTGGCCTGCCAGTTCATCGTCCGTCACGAGGACATTCTGGTGAAATTCTGACGGTTTGGGCGGAGTGGTTGCGGTCGCGCGCGAGCCCGCGCGACCGGCCGCCGCCGGTCCGCTGCCGGCGCCTGCGCGGCACACGACCTCCCGACCTTCCCGGATGTCCGGCGGCCCGCGTCGGGCTAGGCTCGGCGTCTCTCCGGCGGAGGTGTCGCATGTACTACTTCAAGGGCCGCGGCTTTCTCTGGCACGACAAGAAGGGGCCGGTGCTGTGGTGGCCGCCGAACTGGTTCTGGTTCGGCATCTTCGAGTTCAATCGCTGGCGCGAGGACAGGAAGGCCGAGAAGGCGGCCCACACGGCGGCTACGGCCGCCGCCGAGGCCGGGTCGAAAACCGCGGCCGATGCGGGCGGCCCGCCGGCCGGCGGCGCGTGACAGCCGAATCGTCCGCCCCCATGTCCGACCTCGTGTCCGAGCCCACGGGCGATGCCGTCGCACGGCTCGCCCGGCTGGAGGCCGGCGCCACCGCGGCCGACGCCATGGCGCTGTTCGATGCGCTGCCCTCCGTCCCGCGCGAGGCGATGACGGGCCGCTGGCGCGGTCGCGGCCTGCCGACCGGCCACCGATTCGACGGGCTGCTCGAGGCGCTCGGCTGGTACGGCAAGGAATTCGTCGACAGCGAGACAGTTTACCCATTGCTGTTCAGACGGCGTGACGGGTCGCTGGTGGCGCTCGATCCGGGCCGGCTGCCGGTCGGCCTGCTGGTCCGCTGGCCGCGCCTCGCCGGATCGGCCGTCCTTCGCGGCGCCTTCCGGCTCGCGCTGCCGCTGTTCGCGACCGCGCGTCCGGCGGCCCGCCTGCGGCTCGTCACCTTCAGGGGCCAGGTCGGCGCCGCCATGATCTACGACCGCCAGCCGATCATCGACGTGTTCCGGCAGGTCGACGCCGACACGCTGCTCGGCGTGATGGATCTGCGCGGGCTTCCGGAGCCTTACGTCTTCGTGCTGCGGCGGGATCCGGCGGCCGGGCATCACCCGTCCGGCGATCAGCCCCGATAGGCGACCAGGAGCGCCCCGGCGGCGATCAGGGCGACGCCGGCCCAGTTGGCCGCCGACAACCGCTCGCCCAGCACGGCGGCACCGAAGATCGCCACCAGCACGACGCTGAGCTTGTCGAGCGGGGCGACGCGCGCGGCGTCGCCGAGCTTCAAGGCGCGGAAGTAGCACAGCCACGACGCTCCGGTGGCGAGGCCGGACAGGCCGAGGAACAGCCAGGTCCGCCCCGGCACCGTGCCGGGCGCCTGCCACTGGCCGGTCGCCGTCAGCAGCGCGGCCAGCACGACGACCACGACGAGCGTGCGCACGAAGGTCGCGAAGTCGGAGCCGACCGCCTCGACCCCGAGCTTGGCGAAGATCGCCGTCAGGGCGGCGAAGACGGCGGCGGCGAGCGCCCAGGGCACCCAGCTTTCGGCGGCGGCGGAGACGAGCGAGCGCATGGTGGGCCTCGGGACTGAACGAAACGCGCGTCCGGTGTTGTAGCCGCAAGTGCTCGGATCCGGAACGATCTCGTCCGGAACGATCTCGCGGGCGCGGCACGGGCGGCGCTCGCCGGTGGCGGGCTCCGGTCGGTTCGGGCGCCGATCAGGGCATTGTGAACGGCATCGCGAACCCGAGTCGCGTAGACGGGCGCGGCAAAGGAGAACCACCCCCGTGAACATCCAGTCTGTCGCCGAGCGTTTTTCACCCATCGTACTGAGCATCGTCCGAATCATGACGGCGCTCCTGCTGCTCCAACATCCCCTCAGCAAGTTCTTCGGCTGGCCGATCGCGGGCCGCACCGTCGAGTTGTGGTCGCTCTACTGGATCGCCGGGGCGCTCGAGCTCGTCCTCGGCGCGCTTTTGCTGGTCGGCTTCTACACCCGCACCGTCGCCTTTATTCTCTCCGGCGAGCTCGCCTTCGCGTATTTCCTCGGCCACGCGCCGCGCGGCGTCTTCCCGCAGGGCAACGGCGGCGAGGCCGCGGTCTTGTTCTGCTTCATCTTTCTTTACTTCGCCTGCGCCGGCGGGGGCCCGTTGAGCCTCGACGTCGTGTGGAAGAAGCGTTGAACCAGGCTGCGGCCGGTGGCCTCATGTCGGGTGGCGAGGTCGTCTCCGTGCCGGCGTAGTAGCGGCGCGGCGCGATCCTCGGCCGAACCGAACGGCACGAAAAAAGCCGGTCGCCCGCGGGCGACCGGCTGTCGATCTCGGGGTCGCGCGCGGCGAAAAATCAGCGCGAGTAATACTCGACGACCAGGTTCGGCTCCATCTGGGCCGCGTAGGGGACGTCGCTCAGCACCGGGATGCGGGCGAGCTTGGCCGTCATCTTACCGTGATCGGCGTCGATGTAGTCCGGCACGTCACGCTCGGCGAGCTGGGTCGCTTCCAGCACGACGGCGAGCTGCTTCGACTTGTCCTTCACCTCGATCACGTCGCCGACCTTGCAGCGATAGCTCGGGATGTTGACCCGGCGACCGTTCACCTTGATGTGGCCGTGGTTGATGAACTGGCGGGCCGCGAAGGGCGTGGCGACGAACTTGGCACGGTACACGACGGCGTCGAGGCGGCGCTCCAGGAGGCCGATCAGGTTGGCGCCCGAATCGCCCTTCATGCGCACGGCCTCCTCGTAGATGCCGCGGAACTGCTTCTCGGAGATGTTGGCGTAGTAGCCCTTCAGCTTCTGCTTGGCGCGCAGCTGCACGCCGTAGTCGGACAGCTTGCCCTTGCGGCGCTGGCCGTGCTGGCCGGGGCCGTACTCGCGGCGGTTCACCGGGCTCTTCGGGCGGCCCCAGATGTTCTGGCCCATCCGCCGGTCGATCTTGTACTTCGCTTCGATGCGCTTGGTCATCGCGTCCTCGCTGGCGGGGTTGCGCCCGCCTTGTCGATGATGGTCCTGTCGGTGACGGAACCGTGAGGATCGCGCCCTCCTTTGCCCCGGCATGTCCCCGAAACGAGGGGCCGGGACCGACAGGCCGGCCGCCTTGCGCAGGCGTCGGCCACGGGTCGCGAAACGCCGCGCGGGCCGAAACGGCCCGCGTGACGGAGCGGGTTTTAGGGGATGCGGCGGAAATGTCAAACGGTCGGTTCCGCCGGAGCCGGCGGCGGTCCGCCGGGGGCTCAGCCGGTGGCGCCGAGGGCCGGGGAGGCGCGACGTGCCGCCTGCGCCGCGGCCGGGGCCTCCGGCAGCGCGAGGCCGAACCGCGCGAGCGCGGCGGCCAGCGGCGGGGCCGGCGGGCGGCCGGACGTGAAGACGATCGCGTCCTCGGCGGCGCGGCCGCCCACGAGCGGGGAGGCGTCGGGGGCAGGGCGCTCGCCGCCCAAGAGGTCGGCCACCCGCCGGGCGATCGCCGGGGCGGGATCGACGAAGGCGACCGGCCACGGGCTCGCCGCCACCAGCTCGTCGCGCAGCAGCGGGTAATGCGTGCAGGCGAGCACGATCGTGTCGGTGCGGCGGCCATCCTCTTCGACGAAGCAGGGGGCGATCTCGCGCCCGATCGCCGCCGCGTCGACCGGTTCGGCGCGCAGCGCCGCCTCGGCGATCGACGCGAGATGGGCCGAGCCGACCAGCGTCACGGCGCAACCCTGGCCGAAGTCGCGGATCAGCGCCCGGGTGTATTCCCGCTTCACGGTCGCCTCGGTGCCGAGCACCGAGACCAGGCGCGACTGCGACGCCGCGCAGGCCGGCTTGATGGCCGGCACGGTGCCGACGAACGGCACCCCGAAGGCGGCGCGCAGATGCGGCAGCACGAGCGTCGAGGCGGTGTTGCAGGCGATCACCACGAGGTCCGGCTGGTGCGCCGCGATCAGCTCGCCCATCAGCGGCACGAGGCGGGCCGTCAGCGCCGCCTCGCCGCGCCGGCCATAGGGGAAGAAGGCGTCGTCGGCCGCGTAGACGTAGCGGGCGTCGGGACGCGCCGCGACGACCTCGCGCAGCACGGTCAGGCCGCCGAGCCCGGAATCGAACACCAGGATGGTCGGCCGCGCCGCCATGATTTCCGAAGATCCCTCCGTCCCCGGTGCCGACTGTAGCGCAGATCGGGCCGATCCGACAGGCGGGCCGGACAGGGCGGGGCTGCGGGCGGTGCGGCGCGGAGGGGCTGAAGGACGCTTTGGACGTCGGTCTTCGAGAAGTCGTCGCCGCTATAGAGCAGGCGGCAGGCGTGCTCCTTGGCCACCTCGTAGGCGAAGCAGTCGCCGAAGTTCAGACCCGCCGGGTGAACCCCTTTGCCGAAGGTACGATGCGCCTCGCCGATCCGCCGCGCCGCCGCGGCCGTGACGGTGACGCCTTCGATGCCCAGGTCATCGAGCAGCCGTTCGATTTCTTCGATGACGCCGTGTCGCGCGGCCACGATGAATGCCTCGGCGACGGTGCCGGCCGAGATGAAGATCGCGTCCTCGGCTTCGAGCGCGGCCTGGCGAGCGTCGGCTTCAGGCTCGTCGAGAGCGATCGCCAGCAGGGCCGACGTGTCGACGACGATCACTTCGGCAGGCCAAAGTCGTTGTAGAGGAAATCCTGGCTTCGCGCGGCGCTCGGCCCGGGCGTCGCCTTGGCGAGGCCGGATGCCCGCACATCCTCCATGACGGCCCGCCGTGCGGCGCGGTCGATCGTCCTCTTGACCGGAACGAGACGCACGGCCGGCTCCCCGTGGCGGGTCGGCACGACCTCCTCGCCGCTTTCGGCGCGGGGTACCAGCGCGGTGAGCTGGCCTTTCGCGTCGGTCACGGACACCCGCACGGTCGATCCTCCTCACCCATCGCGAAATAGGCCGCCGCATGGTCCATTTCAACGTGAAGGCGAGGAGGTTCGGGCGTGTTCCCGTGACGCGCCGTGACGCAGGGCGAATCTCACGCCTTTCCAAAAACCCGTCGGAAGATCGTGTCGACGTGCTTGAGGTGCCAGCCGAGGTCGAACTGGGCCTCGATCTCGGCATCGGACAGCGCCTGGCGCACGTCCGGGTCGGCCTTCAGCAGCCCCATGAAGTCGCTCGACTCGCCGCCCCACACCTTCATGGCGTTGCGCTGGACCCAGGCATAGGAGTCCTCGCGGCTGACGCCCTTCTGGGTCAGCGCGATCAGCACCCGCTGCGAATGGACCAGGCCGCCGAGCCGGTCGAGGTTCTTCTGCATGTTGGCCGGGTAGACCAGGAGCTTGTCGATCAGGCCGGTGAGGCGGACGAGCGCGAAGTCGAGCGTGACGGTGGCGTCGGGGCCGATCATCCGCTCGACCGAGGAGTGGGAGATGTCGCGCTCGTGCCAGAGCGCGACGTTCTCGAGCGCCGGCGTCACATAAGCCCGCACCATGCGGGCGAGGCCGGTGAGGTTCTCCGACAGCACCGGGTTGCGCTTGTGCGGCATCGCCGACGAACCCTTCTGGCCGGCCGAGAAGAACTCCTCGGCCTCCAGCACCTCGGTGCGCTGCAGGTGGCGGATCTCGATCGCCAGCCGCTCGACCGACGAGGCCACGACGCCGAGCGTCGCGAAGAACATGGCGTGGCGGTCGCGCGGGATCACCTGGGTCGAGACGGGCTCGACGGAGAGCCCCATCTTGGCGGCGACGTGCTCCTCCACGCGCGGATCGACCTGGGCGAAGGTGCCGACCGCCCCCGAGATCGCGCAGGTGGCGATCTCCTTGCGGGCGGCCACCAGGCGTGCGCGGGCGCGGGAGAACTCGGCATAGGCGCCGGCGAGCTTGAGGCCGAACGTGGTCGGCTCGGCATGGATGCCGTGTGAGCGCCCGATGGTCGGGGTGAGCTTGTGCTCGAAGGCGCGGCGCTCCAGCGCGGCCAAGAGGCCGTCGAGATCGGCGATCAGGAGGTCGGCGGCACGCGCGAGCTGCACGGCCAGCGTGGTGTCGAGCACGTCGGACGAGGTCATGCCCTGGTGGACGAAGCGCGCCTCCGGCCCGACGATCTCGGCGAGATGGGTGAGGAACGCGATCACGTCGTGCTTCGTCACGCGCTCGATCTCGTCGATGCGGGCGACGTCGAAGACGGCGTCCTTGCCCTTGGCCCAGAGGGTCGCGGCGGCCTCGCGCGGCACCACGCCGAGCTCGGCGAGCGCATCGGCGGCATGCGCCTCGATCTCGAACCAGATGCGGTAGCGGGTCTGCGGATCCCAGATGGCGGCCATCTCGGGGCGGCTGTAACGCGGAATCATGGACGCACTCGCTCGTGTTCGGTCGTTCGGCCCGGCCGACTCGAAAAGGGCGACTCGGGGCGCGTTCGGGTCGGTCCCCGGCGGCGAGGCGGGCTGTAGCAGATCGGTCGGCGGCCGGCCACGGCGACGTCGGGGGGCCTACTCGGGGGCGCGGCCGTGTCCGAAGCCCCGCGGCGTCATCCTCGGGCAGGACGGGCGTGGCGCCGTTCCGGTCGGGAGGAATCATGACGCTCGATCTCAAAGGCGACGCCACGATCGGGCGGGGATCGATCCGTCGGCCCGTGCGGCCGGCCCCGGCTCGCCGATCTCCGGCCGGGGCCCTCGGCCGCACCCTGGGTTCGGGGTGACCGGCCCGGTTGACACCCGGTCGACGGGTCTCGACGAGCGCACCCCCACTTCCGGGGCGGTTCCGGGCGCGATTAGACCCGGCGGTCAGGTGTTTGACCACTTGACACTCTCGATTGTCAATCTAACCTTACATTTGTGGATGTCCGGGGTCGGACTCACCGGCTCCGAGTCGCTCCCACAGGTGCCCGTTCTGATTCGGTGTCGACCCATGGTCATGCTCGCCGCGCCGATCGAGTCGGTGGTGTCGCTGCCCCTTCAGGTGGCGGTGCTCGATCCGGGAGGAATCATCCGGGAGACCAATGCCGGCTGGCGCCGCATGGCGGCCGAGGCCGGCCTGCCGCCGGACGGGGGCCTGGGCCGCGACTTCTTGAACCTGTGCGCGCCCGAGCAGGCGGCCGGCCTGTCGGCCGTGATCGCCGGCCGCTCCGATCTGTTCACCGCCGTCGCACCGTGGCACATGCCGGCCCGCACCCGCTGGGTTCTCACCGTCGGGCTGCCCCTCTCGGCCGCCGCGCCGCGGCGCATCTCGGTGCTGCGCCTCGATCTCTCCGGCCTGCTCCCGCCCGAGCTCGGCTCCCGGATGGTGCGGGCGAGCCATTGCCCGACCGCACTGCCGGTCGACACCCGCGACGCCATCGTGCACGCCGTCGAGCAGACCATCGCCCGCATGCTGACGCGGCCCGCGGCGGAGCCGGCGACGGTTGCCGCGGCGGCGCCGCGCGCCGGCGACGGCGACGCGCACGACGTGATGGCCGGCCTGCCGCGTCGCCAGCGCCAGGTGCTCGCATTGCTTGGCAAAGGCATGAACAACGCCCAGATCGCCGGGGCGCTCGGCATCTCGATGAACACCGCGAAGCTGCACGTCTCGGCCGTGCTGCGCCGGCTCGGTCTCGGCAACCGCATGCAGGCCGTGGCGCTCGGCGCCCGGCTCACGCAAGACCACGGGGAGGCGGCTCTGGCGGCGGAATGACGAGCGACGTGGCCGGCGCGGCGCGCCGGTCGCCCGACGGCCACGATGGTCCGGCGCGCAGAAGGCCTGCCGGGCCGATCGCACATATTGACAATCGACATCGTCAATCAGACGGTACAGCGATCCGATGCTGCCCCGGACTCGCGCTCGCGGGGGGACCAGCCCATGCAGACCGCCTCGGCCCGGCTCGACACGTTGCGGTCCCTCGCCGCCAACGTCACGGTGCTCGACCCCGACGGCACGATCGTCCACACGAATGCGACCTGGCGGGATCCGTCTCCGGTCAATGGCGCGGCGCTGCCCGACGGCGGCCGCGGCCTCAACTATCTGTCGCTCTGCCCGGCCGACCGGGCACGCCGGATCGAGGCGCTGATCGAGGGCGACTGCGACCTTGTCACCAGCGTCTATCCGTGCCGGTCCTTGCGCGACACCCGCTGGATCCTCCTGGTGGCGACGCCGCTCGCCGAGGCCCGGCCGCGCGGCGTCACGCTCCTCCACCTCGACCTGTCGAGCCTGTTGCCGGCCGAGATCGGCCGCGACGGCCTGCGCGCCCTGCATTCGCCCGACGTGGTGCCGGCCGCGACCCTGGAGGCGATCGTCGCCACCATCGAGGACACGATCGTCCGCAGCCTGGTGGCACCCGCCGCCGACGGGATGCCGTCCGCGGGCGACGCCGTCGCGGCGGGAGCCGGCCGGCCGCAGGACGGCTCGGCGTCGAGACCGACGGGCGAGGCGGCGGCGGACGGCGACCGGCTGGCGTCCACGATTCTGCCGGTGCGCGGCGAGGGCGGCGTGTCGGAGGCTGTGTCGATCGTCGATCACCTGCCGCGGCGGCAGCGTCAGGTCTTCGCGCTGCTCGGCGAGGGCCGCAGCAACGGCGAGATCGCCGCCGCGCTCGGCATCTCGACCAACACGGCCAAGCTGCACGTCGCCGCGGTGCTGCGCCGCCTCGGCCTCGACAACCGCATGCAGGCCGTCGCGCTCGCCGCCCGCACCGGCGGCGAGCCGGGGTGATCACACCATCTCGCCGCGGGCCGCGGCGGCGGCGGCGCGGATCGCCGCGATGTTGGCCTTGTAGGCCTCGGGCGTGCGGCCCTTGAACACGGCGGAGCCGGCGACCAGCACGTTGGCGCCCGCCGCCGCGATGCGGCCGGCGTTCTCCGGCGTCACCCCGCCGTCGACCTCGATGTCGATCGGCCGGTCGCCGCACATCGCCCGCAGCCGCCGGATCTTCTCCAGTGCGGCCGGAATGAAGGCCTGGCCGCCGAAGCCCGGATTGACCGACATCACGAGGATCAGGTCGACGTCGTCGACGAGGTGCTCGATCGTGGTCTCCGGCGTGCCCGGATTGAGCGTGACGCCGGCCTTCTTGCCGAGCCTTCGGATCTCCTGCAGCGAGCGGTGGACATGCGGGCCGGCCTCGACATGCACCGTGACGATGTCGGAGCCCGCCTTGACGAACGCCTCGAGATAGGGGTCGCAGGGCGAGATCATCAGATGGACGTCGAAGGTGCGGTCGGTGTGCGGGCGCAGCGCCTTCACGACGTCGGGGCCGATCGTGATGTTGGGGACGAAGTGGCCGTCCATCACGTCGACATGGATCCAGTCGGCGCCGGCCTCCACCACGGCGCGGACCTCCTCGCCGAGGCGGGCGAAATCGGCGGACAGAATCGACGGCGCGATCTTCAGGGGACGATGAGCGAAAGACCGATTCATGGGATCCACAGGGTTCGGCGGTGGCGCGGCGAACGCTCGGATCGCGCCCGCTCGCATCGCGGAAAGGCAATATGTGCTTGTCGCCCAGATCGCGCCGCCGCTCAAGCCGGACGGCTCGGCGCCACCCCGTCGTCCACGGGTCCGGGCGGGCTCGCGCGCCGGGATGCGGCCCGCCACGGTCGGGCGCGGCGCCCGGCAGAAATTTCCCGGGTCGGCCCGCGAGGGCAAGTTTTTCCGGTTCGTTAACGACAGGAACCATTGAAACGGATGGAGAAATCGTCCGGCACGACGCTTGCTGAGGGGGTGTCAGTTGCGATCCGACCAGAGAGACACGCCATGTTCCTCACCGGTTCGGCCCTGTCGGCCCTCGACGTTCTCGACACGCTGAAGAGCCTGTTCGGCTCCAACGCCGCCACGTCTCAACGCGCCGCCGGCCAGTTCTCCGTCGAGGAGGAGGGGGCCGGCAAGACGAAGGCCAAGAAAGCGACGCAGGGGACCGGCGTCGTCTCGTCCGAGACCATGCAGGCGCTGCTCGCCCTGCAGGCCAAGAGCGGCGGCGGCGCGCTCGCGTCGCAGGCCTTCGCCCGCTTCGACAAGGACGGTAGCGGCCGCATCGACAAGACCGAGTTCGACGACATCCTGACGAGCCTCGGCGGTCGCCCGGGCGGCTCCTCGGCGACGTCGCTGTTCGAGACGCTCGACGCCGACGACGACGGCGGCGTGTCGCAGGACGAGCTCACCACGGCGCTGTCGCGTCGCTCGACCGCCGCCGCCTCCGGGCTGCGCAGCGACGCCACCGTGCAGGAGCAGTTCCAGCGCATGCTGCGCCAGCAGCTCGAGATGGTCGCGACCCAGCCGACCGGGGCGGCGGTGAAGCAGCTGATCTGATCAGGTCGGCGGTCTGGAGATCAGCTGCTGGCTTTCCAACGGCCCGATTGTCACCTCTCCCCGGCGGGGAGAGATCGGATCTCGCGCGACCGCGCGAGATCCGCGTGAGGGGGTGCCGTGCTCTCCAACTGACTCCGTAAACCCTCACCCCGCCGCACTTCGCGCGTCGCCCCTCTCCCTCAGGGAGAGGGTCCGGACAGCGGCGTCGCACTCCTCACCATGAGGGGCAAATCCATCCGATTGCGCGTCGGTCGCGCCGACACGAAAAAGCCCCGCCGGAGCGGGGCTTTTTTTATCTTATTACCGAGGCGGCCTGTCGCGCCGGAGGGAAAGCCTCACTGCTCGATGGTGCGCACGACGCTGGAGATCGGGCGGCCGGAGCCGGCGGTCGGCAGCTTCTCGTTCTTGGCGATCATGGCGTCGTACTGCGCCATCGACTGCAGCCCGTTGGTGCCGACCATGTGGACGATCTTGTAGCCGCCCTTCTTCAGCTCGGCGAGCAGCGTCGGGGTGGCGAGCGCGGTGCCGTGCTGGAAGTCGTGCATCAGCACGATGCCCTTGCCGTGCTTCTTCAGCTTGTCCATCACGCGCGCGACGATCTGGTCGGGCTTGCGGATTTTGAAGTCGAAGGAGTCGAGGTCGGTCGAGAAGATCGCCACGTTGCGGTCGCCGAGATAGGCGACGGCCTCGGGCGGATGCTTGAGCTGCGGGAAGCGGAAGAACGGCGCGATCGGCTGGCCGATGGCGGCCTTCACGGCGCTGATGCCCTTCTCGATCTCCTCCTTCTGCTCGTCCGGGGTCTTCTTCGACAGGTCGACATGCGACCAGGTGTGCGAGCCGACCGAGTGGCCGGCCTCGTAGACCTGGCGCAGGATCTCCGGATAGTAGGTCGCGTGCTTGCCGATCGAGAAGAAGACCGCCTTGACGCATTCCTGCTCGAGCGCCTTGAGCACGGCCGGCGTGTTGCCGAGCCACGGCCCGTCGTCGAAGGTCAGCACGACCTCGCCGGGCTGCAGGAAGTCGAACTGCTTGAAGTGCTCGAAGCCGAAGCCCGGGCCGCCCGAGGTGTCGATCTGCACGGTGCGGGAGACGCCGAGCGCGCCTGGATTGTTGCAGGCCGGGCCTTTGACGGCGGCCGGGCCGGCGAGCGGCGGCAGGTTCGGATTGGCGGGCGCGGGGGCCGGCGCGGCGACCGGCTTCGGCGCGGTGGCCGGGGTCGCGGTCGCCGGTGCGGTGCGCGGCATGGCGCCGGCTTGCGCGACGACGATCGGGGCGTCGCCGGACGGCGCCGCCACCGGGCCGAGCGCCTGGCTCACCGCCTGGCTCACCACCGGGCGCGGCTCGGCCGAGGCGACGGCCGTCGTGGCGGCCGACGTCGCGCCTGTCGTCGCGGCCGGGGTCACGGGCGCCGCGGAGGCAGCGGAGGCAGCGGAGGCAGCGGAGGATTGCGTCCCGGCCGGCATCGGCCAGGGCAAGCCCTTCTGAGCAAAAACAATTCCGATCGAGCCGGCGATCGCCACGACGACGAGACCGGCTGCCACTGTGTATGTGCGCATGGCCTGTTCCCCTCTGGCTCGCTCGCCGATAGCCGGATCGGACGTCCCCGTTCCGTCGCTGCGCGACTCAGTCGATCGAGACCCACCTGTGGTTCATGCTATCCGAATTCGTTTACCGATTTCACCTGTTCCGGGCGGAAACACGGCCGCCGGCGCGGGTTTCGGCCGGCTTGCGCGGGATCTGCAACACTCGCCCGGTCCGGCTAGGCCTCGACCGTGGCATCGGCACGGGTCACCGTCAGGGAGGAACGCATGCCGGATTTCAAGGATATCACGGTCGAGACCGGCGACGGGGTCGCCCGCATCACCATCGCGCGACCGGACACGTACAACGCCTTCCGGGCCGAGACCGTCGAGGAGCTGATCGCCGCCTTCACGGCGGCCGGGTGGGACCGCGCGGTCGGCGTGATCGTGCTGACGGGGGCGGGCGACAAGGCGTTCTGCACGGGCGGCGACCAGTCCTCGCACGCGGGCGGCTACGGCGGGCGCGGCACCATCGGGCTGCCGCTGGAGGAGCTGCACACCATCATCCGCGACGTGCCGAAGCCGGTGATCGCGCGGGTCAACGGTTTCGCCATCGGGGGCGGCAACGTGCTGGTCACCTGCTGCGACCTCGCGATCGCCTCCGAGCGCGCCGTGTTCGGTCAGGTCGGCCCAAAAGTCGGCTCGGTCGATCCGGGGTTCGGCACGGCCTTCCTGTCCCGTGTGGTCGGGGAGAAGAAGGCGCGAGAGATCTGGTTCCTGTGCCGGCGCTACACGGCCGCTCAGGCGCTGGAGATGGGGCTCGTCAACGCGGTCGTGCCGCACGACGCGCTCGACGCCGAGGTGGCGCGCTGGTGCGACGAGATTCTGGCGCTGAGCCCGACCGCGCTCGCGCTCGCCAAGCGGGCCTTCAATGCCGACTCGGACTCGATCCGCGGCATCTCGGCGCTCGGCATGCAGGCGGTCGGCCTGTTCTACGAGACCGAGGAGTCGAAGGAGGGCGTCGCCGCCTTCAAGGAGAAGCGCAAGCCGCGCTTCCGGTGAGGTCGCGCGCGATTCACCCCGGAAAACGATCCTTGTAAGCCGGCAGGGCGCCGGGGAAAGGCAGGGCGGTCGCCTCGTAGACGCCGCGGGCGATGGCGCGGGCGACCGTCTGGGCCGCGACGGCGCCGAGCCGGGTCAACCCGAACACCGGATCGGGCAGGGCGACCCGGCCGGTCGCGGCCGCGAACACGATGTCGCCGTCGAGCGGCGTGTGGACCGGGTGGAGGGCGATGGCGAAGCCGTCCTGCGCCATCACGGCGAGGCGCTGCGTCTGCGAGCGGTCGAGGATCGCGTCGGTCGCGACGATCACCAGCGTGGTGTTCTGTCCGGGCATGCCCTTGGTGCGCGGCACGAGCGCCGCCGCCGGCACCCGCTCCGGCAGGCCGTGGCCGCCGTACTCGCCGTCGCGCTCGACCGCGCCGGCCCAGAACCACGGGCCGCCGCCGATCACGGCGCCGCCGCAGGCGTTGACGGCGGCGAGCGCCGCCACGGTCACGCCGTCCTCGGTGACGGCCGAGGCGGAGCCGAGCCCGCCCTTGAGATCGACCGTGGTGGCGCCGAGACCGGCGCCGACACTGCCGAGCGCGAAGGTTTCGGCCGTCGCCGCGGCGGCGGCCGCATAGGCGAGCTCGCGATAGGGCGGGAAGCGTCCCCACGCCTTGTCGCCGCCGGCGAGGAGGTCGAACAGCACGGCGCCCGGGACGATCGGCACCCGCATGGCCCCGACCGCGAAGCCGCGCCCCTGCTCGCGCAAGAAGGCCTGGACGCCGCTCGCCGCGTCGAGCCCGAAGGCGGAGCCGCCCGAGATCACCAGGGCGTCGACCCGCTCGACGGTGCGGCCGAGCGCCAGCAGGTCGGTCTCGCGACTGCCCGGCCCACCGCCGCGCACGTCGCAGGCCGCGACCGCCGCCGCGTCGAACAGCACGCAGGTGACGCCCGACGCGAGCCGCGCGTCGTCGGCGCTGCCGACCATGAGCCCGGCGACGTCGGTGAGCAGGTTCTTGGCCATCCGCGGTCCCTTCGCGATCGTTCTCGGGTCGGCGAGCCGACAGGGATTCGCGTGCGTGGTCAACGGGAGAACGATGCGCGACGGCGGCGGCGCTTGCCTTGCGGGCCGGGCCGGCGCATCACGGCGGCATGACCGACGTCTCCTTCCTGTGGGCCCTCCTGGCCGGCGTGGTGAGCTTTCTCAGCCCCTGCGTGCTGCCGCTGGTGCCGCCCTATCTCGTGTACCTCGCCGGCACCTCGATCGAGCGGGCGGGCGCCGCCGCGCTCGCCGAGGGCGTCCCGGCGCGCGACCGGCGCGGCACCGTCCTGGCGGCGCTCCTGTTCGTCGCCGGCTTCTCGACCGTGTTCGTCGCGCTCGGCGCCAGCGCCAGCGTGATCGGCCGGCTCCTGCGCGCCTATTCGGACGTGCTGTCGATCGTCGCCGGGCTGGTCATCATCGGCATGGGGCTGCATTTCCTCGGCCTCACCCGGGTCGCCTTCCTGATGCGCGAGAAGCGGCCGACCATGGCGCGGCCGGTCGGCCTGTGGGGCGCCTATGTGATGGGGCTCGCCTTCGCGTTCGGCTGGACGCCGTGCATCGGGCCGATCCTGGCGGCGATCCTGGCGGTCGCCGGCACCAAGGAGACGGTGCTGAAGGGCGCCGCGCTGCTCGCCGTCTACTCGGCCGGGCTCGGCCTGCCGTTCCTCCTGGCCGCCTTCGCGGTGGAGCCCTTCGCCGCGCTCCTGGCGCGCTTCAAGCGCCATCTCGGCCTGGTCGAGAAGGGCATGGGCGTCCTGCTGGTGCTCACCGGGCTCGCCTTCCTGCTCGGTCTCGTCAATCAGCTGAGCTTCCTGCTGCTCGAGTGGTTTCCGGTGCTCGGCACCATCGGCTGAGCTGGTCCGGCGCCGTCGTCGCCGTTCGGAGTCGCGCCGGGCCGATGGCCGAATTGTCGATCTCGGCGCGACACATCGCCCGTGCGGCACCGTGTCAGGCAGGCCGAGCAGAGAGGACGCTAGTCCGTCCGGATAGGTTCCGCGCCCGCCGGCCGCCCGCCGTTCCGCTACCGATCGTTGCGCTGCAGCGACTCCGGCCCGGATTACGCTGCCGGCACATATTCGCGCGTCGATACTGCGCCGGGGGATGAGGGGTAGCCGCGGGAAATTACGTATTGCTCCTCGTTGACACTCTTGAATGTAAAGGTAGCATTACACTCGCTTGATCAAAACGACGACGTGAGGCGGTAGAGGATCGAGCCCGGCGCGACGCGAGTCCGGGCTCGACCAGCAAGGGTCCGAGGTGACCGCGATCGGTGCCGGGACGTCCGGCCCATGCGCGCGGCGGGCCGGCCGTCCACGGGGGTGCGCGTGGCGAGTTTCATGCGGGCGACCGGTGGCGGGGCTCGCGACGTGCGGCGGCTCGGGTGACCGGTCGCCGACAGTGGGACACGGATGACGGACTTCAAGTTCAACGAGGACGTGGTCGGCTGGGCGAGGCCATTCGCGCGGTGGCTCAACGACGTCGATTGGAAGGACTCCTGGCGCACGTTCTCGATCCAGTATTCCCCCGATGCTGTCGGGCGGAATGACCGCCGTGGCGCACGCTACGGCAAAACCCGGCATGCGGGGCGTTTGCAGCGACGAACCGCGGCCACCTCAATGGAGGGTATACAGATGGCTGAAAATCGGAGCCTGTCCGGCCTCACCGAGGAGGAGGCGCTCGAGTTCCACGCCCAGTTCAAGACCACCTTCACGGCCTTCATGGTGATCTGCGTCCTCGCCCACGTCCTCGTGTGGGCCTGGAAGCCCTGGTACTGAGCGAGAGGGGAACAGGCTATGTCGAACCCGCAAGACGACTACAAGATCTGGCTGGTCCTCAATCCGTCGACCTGGCTGCCCGTGATCTGGATCGCGGCCCTCGTGGTCGCCATCGCGATCCACGCGCTCGTGCTGACGCACCCGCGTTACAGCCACATGTCGATCGCCGACAAGATCTACGCCGAGAAGAAGTAACACTTCTTCCCGTCTTCGGCGCTTCTCCTCTTTTCGAGGAGCGCGCGCAGGCGGGGGGAGGCGGTTTCCGGACCGTTTCCGCCCGCATCGTCCGGAGGGCTTTTTGCCGTCCAGACGAGGTGACGCGTGGCGCTTCTGCGCTCACGCGTCCGCCCTGCGCCGTCGGGCGGTCGTCGCCGCCCGGATCCGTCGGCTGATTGGTGGTGATGTCCTTACTACCGGATCACGGGTGCCGAAGCACGCTTCGGTGCCCGTTTTCGTTTCGGGACTTGTGCGTTTCGGGACTTGTGCGTTTCGGAAATCGTGAGGGGAGCCGCGTCGTGTCCGGGCCGGCCGCCCGACGGTCATGCGCCGTCGAGCAGACGTGCGACCAGTGCGTCGATGCGTCCGGCGACGCCGGTGTCGATCAAGGCGTCACGTACCAGCTTGCGGGCGCGCTGAAACTTGACGGCGTCCGGCAACGTCACGGCGGCGGCGGCCGTCTCGGCCTCGCGACCAGCGGCAGCCAGCGCGCCATGGACCTCGCTCTCGGCGTCGAACCGCGGGATCGGCAGGTTGAACATCACCTTGTCGAAGTGCCGGGCGCCCCATTGGCCGCGGGCCTGCAGAGCGGCGATGCGCGAGCGCGACGTCTCGCTGTTGAGGATCGCCACGAGATAGTGCGCCTCGTCCTCGGTCGCCGGCGCGGTCCAGTACAGCATGTGATCGATGACCTCGCGGCCGCGAACCACGCAAGCGGCGGGAAGTGTCCCGGCCTTGGCGTAGACCACGCGGAGCGGTGCGATCGGAAACTGGGCGCCGAGCTCGTTGTGATAGTTCCAGCGGCCGGCGAGCGTCATCGTCTCGTGCGCGGCATGAGTGTTCCACGATCGCTCGGCAGCGCTCATCCATGAATGGAGACCGAGAAAACTACGGTTCGCCGCTGCGGCCGCATCCAACACGGTTCCGTCGTTCAGGACAGGTACAACCGCTTCAAAAGGATTGAACACGCGATAAGGGAGGATGCTTTCGCCGAACAGCACCGGGTGGATGAACTCGGCCTCGACGTTCGCTTCGATGGACGGGACATCTTTCCAGGGGGCTTTCTCCTGCGCATAGCGGCGGCTGACGACCCGCGGCGCCGCTCGACTCATCCCGAGCCTGCCAGTCGGTGGACGCTCGACAATGCAAAGCACACGCGGGTACAGGGTCGCGCCGTCGCGGAACGCCGATCGATAAGGCGATCCACCGACGAACCGTCCTTCCGCCGGCTTCGGCGCATTCTCCGCGACAGCCAGGCGCTGATCCGCCACGGCCTCCGAGGCGTCGCGAAAGGGCAGGGTGCCGGAGTAGGCCCGCACCGTCTCGGGCGCCGCTCTGGAGGTCGCGCGGCGGCGGCCGAACACCACGCAGGACGGCACCGGGAACAGCGGTTGAACGCTGTCGTCCATGGTCCAGGCCTCGTCCCAAGCGATGCGTGTCGAGTGAAACGAGCCGCTGCGGAACTTCTCGAACTGGCCGCGCGTCAGCGCGGCGAGCGGCATCACGAAGGCGATCCGTCCACCGGCGCGGAGATAGAGGGCGACGGCCCGCACCGCGAACAGCGCCGCGAGGTCGTTCTGCGTCGCGAACTTGCCGCCGACATGGACGCGCTCGCCCTTGGCGAGATCGCGAAAGCGCCTCTGCAGATCGGCCGACATGTGGCGGAACGCCACCCAGGGCGGATTGCCGACGATGACGTTCGCCCAGCCGGCCCCGAAGGCGAGCGCGAGCGGCCGCGACAGGTTGCGGGCCACATAGGTCCACACCGAATCGCGACCCTGTCGGCACAGCTCGTCGAACACCGCATAGGTCGCGCCCATCTCGATGACGCCTTCGGCCTCGGCCGGCGTGACGTCGCGCTTGTAATGCCGCTCGATCTCCAGCGTGAACACCGGCTCGATCTGCTCGCGCGTCAGCTTCTGCTCGCTGCCCTGCCGCATCTTGGCGACCAGCTTGTCGAACAGCCGGATGTCCTTGCAGAGGATCTCGGGGAATTTCAGCTCGGTGCGGCGGCGGCCGATCATGCCGTTGTCGGCCGCTGCGGCGCCCGGCGGATCCGGAACCTGGATCGCGAGCTCCTTGCCTTTCATCCACGGCTGCGTCGAGAGCTGCATCGCGTCGCCGAGATAGACCGGGATATAGAGGGATTCCGCCCGGATGGCGAGCGAGGGCGCGAGCGCGAGAAGGTAGGTGACGCGGGCGATGATGACAGCGACCGGGTGGATGTCCATCCCGGCGACGTGGTTCGTCACCTCTTCGGCACGCAGGTTCAGCTCGAGCCCTTCTTCCTCGGCGGAGGCGAGGAAGTTGCGGATGGCGTGGAACAGGAACGTCCCCGAGCCGCAGGCCGGATCGAGCACCTTCTGCTCCATCGGCGTCCTCACGGCGTTGCGCACCACCTTCGCGGCCAGCCAGTCGGGTGTGTAGTACTCGCCCAGCCCATGGCGTTGCGCCTGGTCGATAAGGGACTCGTAGAGAACCTTGAGGACGTCGATCTCGACCTCGTCGAGCCGGAAGCGCCGAACATGGGTCAGGATGCGGCGGACCAGATTCTCGCCCTGCGGGCTCGCCACCACCCAGTCGAAGAAATCGCTCTCGACGGCGCCGTAGATGCCGGCCGCCTCGAACGCGGCACCGGACAGCACACGCTTGGGATCGTCGTCACGCAACCCCAGCACGGCGAGCGCGATGGCCTTGGCGACCACCACCAGGAAGGTGTGCTGGAAGAACAACGCGTCGCTTTCCACCTCGCGGCCGTAGACGAGCTTGAGGAGCTGTGCCCAGAGCTGCCGCTTCAGGACGACGGCCGGTTCGGCCTTCAGGCTGTCCCACAGGGCCGCGAGCATCTGGTTCGCGCGGTGGAAGGCGATCGAGTCCTGCCCGAGCTCGGCCCGGATGGTGAGGGCGTCGGGCGGCAGCGAGCTCTTCAGCGCGAGGGCACCGTCGAGCCACGCCAGAAACACGGCCGGCTGTTCCGGATCGAGGCTGATGTCCTTGACCCGGACGAGCGATTCGTCCTGACGCTCGAACACAACCCATTTGAGGCCGTCGGATGCGATGCCGACGAATCGCTCCCCTTCGGCGCGCTCCCGGTCCGCCAGATAGTCCGGCATCCGGCGGACGACGTCGTCCCATTCCTGATCGAGATTGCGCTTCGCCTCGAAGACGGTCCGCCCGATCACCGCGTCGAGGCGGCCGCGGACCTCCGGAACGCGACGCTCGAAATCCAATGCCGCGAGCTCGGCCCCGAACTCCTCGAGCAGCAGCTGGCGGAAATCCGCCTTGACCTCGTCGTGGCCCGGCCGCCCGGCGAGGTGGCGCAAAAGCGCGAGGGTCCGTTCGTTGTCGCGGGGCACGCTCGACTCCCTTTCGGAAGCGAGTGTTACGGTCGGCGCCACGAGCCCGCAAGGTCGCGCTGGGGCCGATTCCGCGCCCGCCCGGAATTTCGGACGCGCTCGACCCTGTCGGGAACGATCGTCCGATCGCCGGAGCGGCCCGACCGGACCGGGCCGCGAGGGCGTCCTTTGGATCCCTCGCGACCCCGTCGTCTTCCGAGGCTACTCCGCCTCGAAATAGGAGAGCTTGCCGTCCGAGCCCTTTTTCCAGACGTAGAGGACGTAGCGGTCCTTCTTCTTGCCGTCGACCAGATAGCCGTCGTTGGAGATGTCGCCCTTCTTGTCGAACGAGAGCGTACCGAGCACGGTGTCGAACGGCTTGCCGGAGGCCAGCACGGCGGCGACCTTCTGCGGGTCGGTCGACTTCGCCTCCTCGATCGCCGCCTTCATGATCTGCACGATGGCGTAGCTGTAGAGCGTGTAGGCCTGCGGCTCGAACCCGCGCTTGCGGAAGGCCTCGACGATCGCCTTGTTCTTCGGGTTGGTGCGCGGATCGGGCGAGAAGGTCATCAGCGTGCCCTCGGCGCCCGGTCCGGCGATCGAGGCGAACTCGTCGTCGGCGAGCCCGTCGCCGCCCATCAGCGGCGCCTTGACGCCCTGGTCGCGCATCTGGCGCAGGATCAGGCCGCCGGTGTCGTGCAGGCCGCCCCAGTAGACGAGGTCGGGATTGGCCGCCTTGAGCTTGGAGACCAGCGCCGTGAAGTCCTTGTCGTCCTTGTTGACGCCCTCGTAGAGCACCTCCTTGATGCCCTTCGCGTTCATCGCCTTGCGGGTCTCGTCGGCGAGGCCCTGGCCGTAGGTCGTCTTGTCGTGGACGACGGCGACGCGCTTGCCCATGAACTTGTCGGCGATGATGGCGCCGGCCATGCCGCCCTGCTGGTCGTCGCGGCCGCAGACGCGGAACATGTTCCACATCTTGCGCTCGGTGATCTTCGGGTTGGTGGCAGCCGGCGTGATCGCCAGCATGCCGTTGTCCTGATAGACCTCGGACGCCGGCATGGTGACGCCGGAGTTGAAGTGGCCGACCACGAACTTGACCCCGTCGGCGGCGAACTTGTTGGCGACCGAGACACCCTCCTTGGGATCGCCGCGGTCGTCGCCGGCCGAGAGCTCGATCTTCTGGCCCATGATGCCGCCGGCCGCGTTGACGTCCTGGACGGCCTGCTCGACGCCCTGCTTGAGCTGCGCCCCGAAGGCGGCGCTGCCGCCCGTCATCGGCCCACCGACGCCCATGCGGATCTGCGCCTGCGCGCCTCCGGTGGCGGCGAGGCCGCCCGCGAGGGCGAGCGCGAGGCCTAATCCGAGGACCTGCGTCCTGGCGTGGATCATCGATCATCCTCCTGCACGGTAGGGGCTGGCCCTGCGGCGCCGCGGCGCCACGGCCGGCACGATGGCCGTATTTGATACGGAATCGCCTTCGAAAGTCATCCGGCAACTCGGCCGCGGGCCGGGCGCCGCCCCGCGGCGCTGTGCCGCGCCGGCGCGGCTCCGGTGCAACGGACCGCCGTCAGTCCGATGCGATCGGCGCGACCAGAAAGCCGTATTGCCGCGCCATCTGGCGCCGTCGCGTCGCGCGGAAACCGGCGAGCGCGATGGCGATCAGGATCGCGGCATCGACTGCATAGAAGTAGGGCGACAGCAGCGTCCCGTCGAACAGCGCGAAATGGACGAAGCGCACCGCCGCGCCGAGCAGCAGCATGGCGAGCGCCGCCATCCACCACGGCCGCCAGGTCAGCGCGATGGCGCGACCCGACAGCCACGCCCCGGCACCGCCGAGCACCAGCGTGACCAGCAGGAACACGCCGAAGGAGTTCTCCTCGTAGAGCAGGCCTTGCATGTCGGACCCCTCGACCTTCAGCTCACGCGGTCGCTCCGGGGCGCGCGCTGCGCGCCGCCTCGGAACGACGGGGACGGGGCTTCGGCATTCCTCAATGCCCCGTCGTCGCCGCCTCGCGGCGGCCGCCTTCGAGATAGGCGGCCTTCACCTCGGGCCGCTCCAGGAGCTCGCGGCCCGAGCCCGTCATGGTGATGGTGCCGTTGACCATCACATAGGCGCGGTGGGCGAGCTTGAGCGCATGGAAGGCGTTCTGCTCGACCAGGAACACGGTGAGGCCACGCGAGCGGTTGAGCTCCTTCACGATGTCGAAGATCGCCTGGGCGATCAGCGGCGCGAGGCCTAGCGAGGGCTCGTCGAGCAGCAGGAGCCGCGGCTTGCTCATCAGGGCGCGGGCGATGGCGAGCATCTGCTGCTCGCCGCCCGACAGCGTGCCGCCGCGCTGGCCGATGCGCTCGGAAAGCCGCGGGAAGAAGGCGAGCACACGGTC
Organism: Rhodoplanes azumiensis; assembly: GCF_042682915.1. Classification (NCBI taxonomy): domain Bacteria; kingdom Pseudomonadati; phylum Pseudomonadota; class Alphaproteobacteria; order Hyphomicrobiales; family Nitrobacteraceae; genus Rhodoplanes; species Rhodoplanes azumiensis. Next base: position 200,145 of record NZ_JBHUIW010000002.1, read on the forward strand.
GAGCTCGGCCGGATCGGCGTCGCGCCCGGCCGCGACGAGGCCCATTTGGAGATTCTCCATCACCGTCATGCGGCCGAAGATGCGCCGCCCCTCCGGCGACTGGGCGATGCGCAGGCGGGCGATCTCGTGGGTCGGCAGCTGCGTGATGTCGCGGCCGTCGAACAGGATGCGGCCCTCGCGGGCGCGCGGATTGCCGCAGATGGTCATCATCAGGGTCGACTTGCCGGCGCCGTTGGCGCCGATCAGCGTGACGATCTCGCCCTCGTTCACGTCGAGATCGACGCCCTTGAGCGCCATGATGCTCCCGTAGAAGGTCTTCACGCCGCGCACGGCGAGCAGCGGCTCAGCCATGAGACAGATCCTTGTTCTCTCGCGCAGCATCGGCGCGCGCGCACGGCGACCGACCTCTCCCCGCGCGCGGCGCTAAACCTCTCTCCGCACGCGGGGAGAGGTCGGAGTCCGCGCGCAAGCGCGGGCTCCGGGTGAGGGGGCATCGCCGCGAGTCTCTGCGTCGTGGGGGCGCCCCCTCATCCCGACCTTCTCCCCGCACGCGGGGAGAAGGAGCGCGCGCGCTCTGCCTTTCGGACCGACATTCGTGAGCTGTTCTCACAGCCCGACCTCCGCCTCGACCGCCTCGACCTCGTCGTCGGCGACGCCCAGATAGGCGGCGATCACCTTCGGGTCGTTGCGGACCTCCTCGGGCGTGCCGTCGGCGATCTTGACGCCGTAGTCCAGCACGACGACGTGGTCGGAGATCTCCATCACCACCGACATGTCGTGCTCGATCAGCAGCACCGAGGTGTCGTGGCGGTCGCGGATCGCGAGGATCAGGTCGTTGAGGGCGGCGCTCTCGCGCGGATTGAGGCCGGCCGCCGGCTCGTCGAGGCACAGCAGCACCGGGTCCGTGCACATGGCGCGGGCGATCTCGAGCCGCCGCTGCGCGCCGTAGGGCAGGGCCCCGGCCGGCTCGTCGGCGCGGTCGATCAGGCCGGTCAGCTCCAGCCAGTGCTTCGCCTTGTCGACCGCGGCGCGCTCGGCGCGGCCGTAGCCGCCGAGCCCGAGCACGCCCAGCACCGTGAAGCCCGAGGCGCGCATCAGCGGCGCGTGCTGGGCGACCATCAGGTTCTCGAGCACGGTCATGCCGGAGAACAGGCGGATGTTCTGGAACGTGCGGGCGACCTTGGCGTGGCGCGACACCAGATAGTCGGGCATGCGCTCGAGCAGATAGAGGCCGCCGTTCGCGAGCCGGACGTGGCGGTCGCCGCGCCGGGTCAGCGGCTCGAGCACGTCCCACAGCGCGGGCTCGCCGTGCACGACGGCGATGCGGCCCTCGGTCGGCTTGTAGAAGCCGGTGATGCAGTTGAACACCGTGGTCTTGCCGGCGCCGTTCGGGCCGATCAGCGCCGTGATCTCGCCGCGCCGCGCCGTGAAGCCGAGGTCGCCGACGGCGACGAGGCCGCCGAATCGCATGGTGAGGTGCTCGACCTTCAAAAGGGCAGGGGCCGCCGACATCAGCCGTGGCCCTCCTTGACGAGCGATCCAGACACCGCCTTGCGCTCCTTCAGGAACACCGACGGCGAGCGCGTCGAGATCAGGCCGCGCGGCTTCCAGATCATGATCACCACCATGCCGAAGCCGAACAGCAGCATGCGGTACTGGGTCGGGTCGAACTCGCGGCCGAAGATTTCCTTCAGAAAGTCGAGCTCCCGCAACAGCTCGGTGCCGCCGATCATCGCGACCGCCGCGATCGCGACGCCGATCTGCGAGCCCATGCCGCCCAGCACCACGATGGCGACGATGGTGGCCGATTCCATGAAGGTGAAGCTCTCCGGCGAGATGAAGCCCTGCCGGGCGGCGAAGAACGAGCCGGCGAAGCCGCCGAACATGGCGCCGATCGCGAACGCCGTGAGCTTGGTCGTCGTCGTGTCGATGCCGAGCGAGCGGCAGGCGATCTCGTCCTCGCGCAGTGCCTCCCAGGCGCGGCCGATCGGCAGGCGGCGCAGCCGCATCGTCACGAAGGCGGTGAGGAGGGCGAGCGCCAGGATGATGTAGTAGAGGAACATGCCGCGATAGATCGGCGAGAACGGCAGCCCGAACACGGCCGCGAAGCCCTCGCTCGACGCGTTGAACGGGATGCCGAAGAAGGTCGGGCGCGGGATGCCGCCGATGCCGGCGTAGCCGTTGGTCACCGGCACCCAGTTGATCAGCACGAGCCTTATGATCTCGCCGAAGGCGAGCGTCACGATGGCGAGGTAGTCGCCGCGCAGCCGCAGCACCGGGAAGCCGAGCATGATGCCCCAGAACGCCGCGAGGATCCCGGCGAGCGGCAGCAGCGTGAAGAACGAGAAGCCGAACTCCTTCGCCAGCAGCGCATAGGAGTAGGCGCCGACCGCGTAGAAGGCGACGTAGCCGAGATCGAGGAGGCCGGCGAGCCCGACCACGATGTTCAGCCCGAAGCCCAGCATCACGTAGATCAGGATCTGGATGCCGAAATTGTCGATCCACTTCACGGCGCCCTGAAAGCCGGTGAGCCACAGGGCGAGGAAGGGGAAGACGACGACGAAGCCGATCGCGAAGGGCGGGAACCGGCGCGCGACGGCGGCGGCGAGACGGGCGGGCGCACCGCCCCCGACCGGCACGCGCCGGGCGCGGCGCTCGCGCCACGGCGCGATCAGGAGCGTGTTCAGGAGGCTGCCGCCGACCACCATGGCGACCAGCGCGGCGAGCAGCGGCCAGCGCGTTTCGAGCACCAATTCGCCGCGGATGTCCTGCACGGCCTGCAGGCCGATCAGCGGCACGAACACGGCGAGCGCCACGGCGCCCCACACGCTCGCGTCCTTGACGGCGCGCCGCGCCGTCGTGCCGGCTCCCGCGTCACTCATGCTGCGCCTCGTGCGCTTCACCTCTCCCCGCTTGCTGGGAGAGGTCGACGTTCGCGCGTCCAGCACGGACGTCGGGTGAGGGGGCGTCGCCGCGAGTCTCCGCTCCAGGGGAACGCCCCCTCATCCAACTCGCCGCTGCGCGGCGAACCACCTTCTCCCCGCACGCGGGGAGAAGGAAGACTGGCGCGCTGCTCGGAGCCGGCGCGGGACGCGATTCGGCAGTCAGGGTCGGCGACGGAGCCGCAGGCATCGTCACACCTTCTCGACCTCGGGCCGGCCGAGCAGGCCCTGGGGCAGGAAGATCAGCACGATGGCGAGGATCGAGAAGGCGGCGACGTCCTTGTAGTCGATCGAGAAGTAGGCCGACCACATCGTCTCGACGAGGCCGATCAGGAGGCCGCCGATCACCGCGCCCGGCAGCGAGCCGATGCCGCCCAGCACGGCCGCCGTGAACGCCTTCACGCCCGGCGTGAAGCCGTCGGCGAAATTGATGACGCCGTAGTACATCAGGTACATGGTGCCGGCGACGGCGGCGAGCGCGGCGCCGATCACGAAGGTGATCGAGATGGTGCGGTCGACGTCGACGCCGAGCAGCGCCGCCATCTTCTGGTCCTGCTCGCAGGCGCGCTGGGCGCGGCCGAGCGCGGTGCGGGTGACCACCCACCAGAACGCGGCGAGCAGCGCGGCCGTCACCACCCACACCATGATCTGCTTGTAGGACAGGGTGACCTGATACCCGGAGGCGTCCATCAGCACGAACTCGCCGCGCAGGAGCGGCGGGATCGACTTGTTGCGCGGCCCCTGCGCCACCTGGACGAAGTTCGACAGGAAGATCGACATGCCGATCGCCGAGATCAGCGGGGCGAGCCGGAAGGATCCCCGCAAGGGCCGATAGGCGAGCCGCTCGATCGCCCAGTTGAGCACCGAGGTCAGCACCATGGCGACGATCAGCACGATCAGCAGCGCCAGCGTGATCGAGCCGATGCCGATCCACGAGGTGAGCACCAGGAAGGCGATCAGCGCGAAGAAGGCCGACACCATGAAGACGTCGCCATGGGCGAAGTTCACCATGCCGATGATGCCGAACACCATCGTGTAGCCGATGGCGATCAGCCCGTAGATCGAACCGAGCGTGATCCCGTTGATCAGTTGCTGAACGAAGACGTCCATCCGCTGCTGCCGCCCCCCTCGCGCAGATTGACCCTGCCACCTTTAACAGTGGCCCTCAGGCCCGGCAACGCTCGATCGTGTCGCGGGAATTCACCCCCGGCCGCCGGTCGTCGCCGCGCCCGACCGCCTTGCAAGGAGGATGCCCGACGGGACGTTGCTCGCCGCCGCACCGTCATGCGGCGATGCGGCCGGACCACCGGTCCGATCGCGGCCGGACCGGGCCAGGCGAGGGTCGGCGGGGAATCCGAGGGCCGAAAGGTCGATGGCAAGGAATGCATCGTAGAAATATCGCGCGGGATAGACCGCGGGATAGACAAAGTGCGGGCGTATACAGTCGCCGATACGATCACGGCTGAATCACGAACTTGTTATACGCTGGTACGTCTTGATCCTGACGCAATTTGCCGTCCAACTTCGTGCCGGGCTGGACAACGGAAGGACGTCACATGACGCAGGACACCCGGACCTCCCACCAGAACCAGGGTCAGCAGCAGCAGCAGGCTCGGCAGGGTCAGCACCAGCAGGGTCAGCACCAGCAGGGTCAGAACCAGCAGCAGCAGGGGCAGCACGGCCAGGCCGACCACCAGCAGCAGGGCGGGCAGCGCCGCGACCAGGCGCAGCAGAACCAGCAGCAGCAGGGCGAGCGCCGCCCCGATCAGCAGCGCCAGCAGTCGCAGCAGGGCCATCCCGGCCAGCACGGCGGATCCGGCCAGCACGGCTCGGGCGGGCAGCACGGCCAGCGCTGACCGACGCGCTCTTCGGGGGGCTCCGTCGCGACGCGGCGGGGCTTCCTCGATCCCCGGGTGCCGGATTCGCGTGCCGCAGTCACGTGCCGCATTCCGAACCGCGCGAGACTGGCATAAGCTGATGCCATGACCCCCGCGACCGATCCACTTCCGTGACCACTCTCGCCGCGACCGCCCCCGCGCCGGCGCTGCCGCTGTTCCACCTCTACGGCGATCCGCCGGAGGACCAGGCGTTCGACTTCGTCCATGTCGAGACGATCTCGTCGCGCTCGACCCGCCACGCCTGGACGATCCGGGCGCACCGGCACCGCAACCTTTTCCAGATCCTGCTGATCGCCTCCGGCGGCGGCATCATGAGCCACGAGGCGACGACCCGCGCCTTCGCGGCGCCCTGCGCCATCCTGGTGCCGGCGACCGTGGCGCACGGTTTCCGCTTCCGGCCCGGCGACACCGAGGGCTTCGTCGTCACCTTCACCGAGGACGTGGCGCAGGGGCTCGGCGAGCGCTCGGGCGAATCACTCGCACGGTTGCGCGCGCTCGCCGCCGATCCGGTGGTGCCGATCGCCGACGCGGCCGAGGCGGCCCGCATCGCGGCGCTGTTCCGCGCCCTCAACGAGGAGCATGTCTGGGCGCGCGAGGGCTACCGGCTGGCGCTGCGCGCCCATGTGGCGCTGATCGCGATCGCGGTGGCCCGCCTCGCCGCCGGGCGGGAGCGCGCGCATGCGCACGGGGCGGCCCGGTCCGCCCCGTCGCTCGCCTCGGCGGCGCCCGTCGTGGAGGCGCTGCGCGGCCTGGTCGAGGCGCACTTCCGCACCGAGCGGCAGCTCGCCTTCTATGCCGACAAGCTCGCCATGACGGTCGACCGGCTCAACGACCATGTGAAGCGCGCGACCGGCGTCACGGCCGGCCACCTGATTCGCCAGCGCGTCGTCACCGAGGCGAAGCGCCAGCTCGTGTTCACGACGCAGCCGATCCACGAGATCGGCTTCGACCTCGCCTTCGCCGACCCGTCGCACTTCACCCGCTTCTTCCGCAAGCAGACCGGCATGACCCCGCAGGCGTTCCGCGAGCAGGGGGGCGGGTGAAGGGCCGAAGCGTGTCTAGCGCGCCGGCTGGCCGGCTGCGGCGGACGAGCCGACCGGTTGCGCGGGCGCCGGCTTCGCGGCCGGGGGCTTCGCCGCCTGCGGCTTGGCGGCGGCGGCCTTCGGGGCCGGCTTCTGCGTGGGGGTCGTCGTGGACGACGGCGCATCCCGAACGTTGCCCCACGGATCGACCGCGACCGGCTTGCTCGCCGGCATCTGCTTGACGGTCCGGCTGTAGGCCTCGTCGATCGCTTTCTGCTTCTCGATCTCTTCCGAGGTCAGCGTCTTGGTCTTGCCGCCGATGTCCAGGCTCGGTGCGGCGATCTGGGCAAGCGCCGGGGCGCTCGCCAGAAGGCCCACCAGGCTCATCGCGGCGGTCACGCCGACCGCCATCGTCGTCTTCGTCGTCACGTCGGCACCTCGAGGTTTGTCGAGGGCTCCTTAATAGGCGTTCTTGGCGGCGATGTGGTCGGATTTTTTCCAGCCCGTGTCCGCCGTGCGCGCGGCCGTTGCGTCGCGAGCAGCGTGCGTCGACCCGCGTGGAAACCGGACTACGCGTGCGGCTGTGCGGGCGCTCCGGCGCGGCGCATCACCGGGCTCGGCGTGCGCTCCATATAGGCCGTCACCACCGCCTCGGTGAGGTCGACGAGCCGGCGCGGGGCCATGCGGGTCGGATCGAAGCCGCCGTCGCCGCACCAGCGGCGGACCAGATCGTCCATGTCGGGCTCGATCGCCGCCCCGGCCATCCACCAGTACGGGAAGCGGCGCTCGTCGATCTCGGTCTGGTCGGCCAGAACGACGTCGGAATGGCGGGCGTCGCAGGCGATGCGCTGATAGGCCGTGGTGACGGCGCTGGTGCGGCCTTCGAGCACCTGAACGACCCAGCGATGATCGAGGATCATGGCGCCCGTGATGCCGTGCTGCCGGTTGTTGGCGATCGACGCCTGCAGGATGTCGGCGAGCTGGTACGTGATGGTCTCGCGGCTGCGACCGACGCGCTGACGGCTGTAATAGACGACACGAAGCAGGCTCATGGGGGGTCTCCTCCGATGCGACGGAAACCCGGCGGCCCGTCCTCGACGCCCGAGCGCTACCACAAGCCGGAGTCGAAGTCCCGCGGCGGTGCACCACGATCTGTCGACAAAATACGCTGCACCGCACGCCTTCTCGCGTGTTGGTATGACAAGTTTGAAGAAGTCACCCGACCCGGTGGGCACGCCGCTCCAAAAGGCGTAGCGCTGTGCCCCGAGCGCAACGGCTCACGACGTGAGGAACCCCAGCACCTCGGTGTTGAAGGCGGCCGCCTGCTCGATGTTGGAGATGTGCGCCGAATCCAGGATCGTGAGCTGCGCGCCCGGCACCTTGCGGCGGATGACGTCGTTCGCCTCGATCGGGGTCGATTGGTCGAACCGCCCGGCGACCACGAAGGTCGGCACCGCGATCCTGTCGAGCAGGTCGCGCTGGTCGAGGTCGCGCACCGCCTCGCAATTGGCGACGTAGCCGTCGACCGGCGTCTTCAGGAACACGGCGCGCACCTTCGCCACGGCGGCCGGATCGGCGTCGCGGAAATCCTCGGTGAACCAGAGGCCCATCACCTTGTCGACGATCGCCTGAAGGCCGCCGGCCCGCACCGTCGCGATGCGGTCGTGCCACGGCTGCTTGTCGGGCATGAAGCTCGTGGTGTTGGCGAGCACCAGCTTGTGCAGGCGCTGCGGCGCGTTGGCGCCGAGCCACTGGCCGACCATGCCGCCCATCGACAGCCCGACCCAGTGGACCTTGTCGAGCCCGAGCCCGTCCATGATGGCGAGCGCGTCGCGGCCCAGCATCGCGATGGAGTAGGGACCGGGCGTGACGCCGGAGCGGCCATGGCCGCGGCGATCGTAGCGCACCACGCGGAAGTGGCGCGTGAACGGCGCCACTTGCGGATCCCACATCGTCAGGTCGGTGCCGAGCGAGTTGGAGAACATCACGACGGGGGCGTCGGCGGGCCCCTCGACCTCGACATGGAGGGCGCAGCCCTCCGACATGATCTCCGGCATCTGCGATCCCCCGTGCGTGCCGCGCCGTCCGTCCGCCTAGGCGCCCGCCTCGGGCGGCGGCGGCGAGACGGCGGCCGCGAACTTGGTGAAGAACTCGTCGGCCATCTTCTTCGAGGCGCCGGCGACCAGCCGCTGGCCGAGCTGGGCGAGCTTGCCGCCGATCTGCGCCTCGACGTTGTAGGACAGGACCGTGCCGCCGTCCTTGTCGGCCAGCGCCACCACGGCGCCGCCCTTGGCGAAGCCGGCGACCCCGCCTTCGCCCTCGCCGGAGATGCGGTAGCCGTTCGGCGGGTCGAGATCGGTGAGCTTAACCTTGCCTTTCCAGCGCGCCTTCACGGGACCGATCTTGGTGACGGCGATCGCCTGGAACTCGGTCTCGGACAGGCGGTCGAGCATCTCGCAGCCGGGGATGCAGACGCGCAGCACCTCGGGGTCGTTGAGCTTGTCCCACACGGTCTCGCGCGCGGCGGGCAGCTCCACCTCGCCGGTCATCGTCATCGCCATCGGCCACACTCCATGCCTCACGGGGGCCGCGCCGGGCGGACCCGGCGCGCGGGCGCCATCATAGGGCCGGTTCCGGTAGAGGAAAGGGGGCTGTCCGGACGCCTCCGACATGCTCTACGATGACGGTCGCGAGGGGCCGCGCCGCCGCGCCGCCGCCGGTGGTCGCACCGGCGCGGCCTCGCCAACAACGACAACGGGTCGGAAACGCTGCAACGGAGGAACCTGATGGTGGTCGTCTCCTGGTCGGCCGGCCTTGCGGCCGCGCTGCTCGTCGCCTTCGCCTTCACCCTCGTCGACACCCGCCCGGCCGTCGCCCAGGGCGGCATCGTGTGCCAGTACGGGCCTGCCTCGTACCGGCGCTGCTGTGCCCAATCCTACGCCAAGAAGCCGGGCCTCGGCGCCAATGCCCGCGCCAACGACATCGACGCGTGCATGGGCAAGGGCGGCAAGTCGTCGCGCAAGAAATCCTGATCGCCCCCGGCGCCGCGGCGCGCCCGCGGGCGCGCCGGTCGTCCACCCACACGTCCTCACGAGCGCTCCTCGAAAGCCTCCGCGCACCGGTCTTCTTCGTCTCTTCTTCTTCGTCTCGTCTTCGTCGCTCCCGCCCCGCGGCCCGCCCGCGCAAAAAAACCCGTCCAAGGATCCGACCATGAATCAGCCGACCGATCTGCATGCCGGTGCCGTTCCCGACCTGCGGGACGAGCCGCATGTGCGGCGCTTCTCCGAGCAGCGTTGGGTGATCGACAACATCGTCCGGGCGAACGGGATCGACTGGGACCAGCCGCGCTCGGTCTATCTCAACGGCCCCTGCGGCACCGAGGCGAACGCGGATTTTGCCGGCATCCGCGAGAAGGTGAAGAAGATGGCCGACATCGGCCCCGCATTCGAGGCGGTGGCGCGCCGCCGCGAGGCGAAGGCGCAGGCCGCCGAGGCCGAAGGCCATCGCGTGACGGCGCGCGACAACTACTACATGGCGGCCGTGCACTGGGCCGCGGCGCAGTGGCCCTACGACCGCAACGACGCGCCCAATCTCGCCTGCAACGCCCGCAAGCGCGCGTGCTTCACCAAATACGCGGCGCTCGCCGACCACCATGTCGAGGCGGTGTGGATCCCGTTCGAGGGCAGGGCGCTGCCAGCCTGGTTCCATCTGCCGCCGGGCTACACGGGTGGCCGCCTGCCGGTGGTGATCGCGGTGCCTGGGATGGACAGCTTCAAGGAGGCCCAGGTGGCGCTCGCCAACGACCGCTTCCTGGCCCGCGGCGTCGCCGTGCTGGCGATCGACGGCCCCGGCCAGTACGAGGCGCCGATCCTCGGCATCTACTTCTCGACCGACCGCTGGGCCGCCGTGGGCCGCCCGATCGTCGACTGGCTGGTCGCGAGGCCCGAGGTCGATCCCGATCGGATCGCCGTGTCGGCGATCTCGTTCGGCTCGTTCTTCGGCACCATCCTGACGGCGAACGAGCCGCGCGTGAAAGCCTGCGCCGTGATGTCGGTGTGCCACGAGCCCGGCGGCGAGACGATCTTTCAGCAGGCCTGCCCGACCTTCAAGAAGCGCTTCATGTACATGTCGGGCATCGCCGACGAGGACGAATTCGACGCGTTCCGCCCGAGCATCACCTGGGAGGGGCACGCGGAGAAGATCACGGTGCCGTATCTGTGCGTCGCCGGCGAATGCGAGGAGCTCTCGCCGCTCGAAAACTCCGAGCGCCTGCTCGCGGCGGTGAAGGGGCCGAAGCGGTTCGTCGTCTATCAGGACTCGCGCCACTCGGTCGGCAACGTGCCGGCGACTAATCTCGGGCCGTTCCCCACCACCATGATCGCCGACTGGCTGCTCGACCGCCTGAACGGCAAGCCGATGGCGAGCGAGCGCTGGTTCGTGCGATCGACGGGATTGGTGGAGAAGACGGCGATGTGAGAACGGCGACGCGAGCGGAGCCGCTGTTCGCCGCGGTCGCGACGCGGGACTTCACCTCTCCCCGCCGGGGAGAGGTCGTATCTCGCGCGACAGCGCGAGATCCGGGTGAGGGGGTGCCGAAGCCAGCCAACTGGCGCCGTAAACCCTCACCCCGGTGCGCGCTGATGCGCGCCCCGACCCTCTCCCTCAGGGAGAGGGTAAGATCACCCGAACCGCTTGCCCTTGAGATAGCGGTAGGCGCTGCGGACGTCGGCGCCGATCCATTCGGCGTAGCGCGGCAGGGCCTCGTAACGGGGCAGGCGGACCTTGCGCACCGCGTCCTCCTCGGACGCGCCGGTGCGGATCGCGGCCGCCACCGCGTCGCGCAGCGCGGTGAGCAGATCACGAAAGGTCGCGACGTCCCGCAGCGTGCCGGGCGGGCCGTGACCCGGAATCACGGTGTCGATCTCGAACGACAGCACGCAGTCGAGCACCCGGATCCAGCCGTCGAGGTCGCAGTCGCCGAGCCAGGGAAAGCGGTCGCGGAAGAACAGGTCGCCCATGAAGACGACGCGGGCGTTCTCCAGATGCACGACGACGTCGCCGTCGCAATGGGCGGGCCCGAAGTAGCACAGCCGCACCACCTCGTCGGGCAGATGGAAGGCGAAGCGGTCCGAGAAGGTGTGGGTCGGCGGCACGATGGTGATGCGCTCGTAGCCGGGCTCGGACAGTCGCCGGTTCGCCTCGGCGCGCGCCGGTGCATCGTCGGCGACCAGCTCGGAAAAGCTCTCGCCGTAGCAGAGCGCCGACTTGGTCGGCAGATCGGTGACGGTCCAGCCTTGGCCGCCATTGCCGCCGAGCAGCGTCGCGAAGGCCTCCGCCGTGCGCTCGTGCGCGATGATCGGCACGCTGCCGGCGAACACGCCGTTCCCGGCCACGTGATCGAGATGATAGTGCGTGTTGACGACGGCGCGGATCGGCTTGCCGATCTGATCGGCGAGCGTGGTGCGGAAGGCGTGGGCCAGGTTCTCGTTCTGCTGGGTGTCGACGACGAGGAGCGAGTCGCCGGTGTCGACCGCGCCGGCATTGGATTCGCCGTCGGCACCGCGCCACACATAGGCGCCGGCGCCGACCGGCTGGAGCTGGGAGTCGAGCGTAGAAGTCTGCATGGGGGATTTCGCATCCGGGGATCATCGCCCCCGAGCCGTCCAGCGCGCGCGGCCCCGGATGGTCGGCGGCGCGCCGAGTGTAAGACCGCCCGGGGCGATTTGTCCAAACCGGTTTACATCGCCGGTGATCGGTCGGCTGGTCGGTGCCGCGGTTGCCGACCGCGGCCGTGAGCCGGAGAAGCTGCACGAATTTTGCATGCGGACGGCGGCGCTGCTAAGCAGGGCCGTGGGGCCGCCCGGTCCCCAAGTCCTCTGGGCCGCAAGTTCTCTGGGCCGTCTCGCCAGGCCCTGTCCCAAGGCTGTTCATGACCAGTTCCGTCTCGTCCGTGTCCTCCGCCACCGGATCCTCCGCCCTCGTGTCCTCGGCCGATGACCTCGCCCGGCTCGACGCCGTCTCGCTCGCCACGGCGATCCGCGCCAAGGCCGTGTCGCCGCGTGAGGTGGTCGAGGCCGTGATCGACCGCATCGAGCGGCGCGACGGCCCGATCAACGCCGTCTGCACCATCGCGCGCGAGCAGGCCCGCCAGGCGGCGCTCGCCGCCGAGGTCGCCGTGATGCAGGGGGCGCCGCTCGGGCCGCTGCACGGCGTGCCGGTCGGCATCAAGGACGTGACCCAGACGGCCGGCATCCGCACGACCTTCGGGTCCAAGCTCTACGAGACCAACATTCCGGCGGCCGACGCCGAGGTGGTGCGCCGCCTGAAGGCGGCCGGCGCCATCGTGGTCGCCAAGACCAACACGCCGGAATTCGCGGCCGGCGCCAACACGTTCAACGAGGTGTTCGGCGTCACCCGCAATCCCTGGGATACGCGCCTCTCCGCCGGCGGCTCGACCGGCGGCGGCGCCGCGGCGCTGGCGGCCGGCCTGTTTCCGCTCGCCGAGGGCACCGATTTCGGCGGCTCGCTGCGCGTGCCGGCGTCGTTCTGCGGTGTCGTCGGCCTGCGCCCGACGCCGGGCCTCACGCCGCTGCGGCCCTCCGCGCTGCCGTGGGACGCGCTGCGCGTCTCCGGCCCGATGGCGCGCACCGCGCAGGACGTCGCGCTCGCCATGGAGGCGATCGCCGGCCCGTGCTCGGACTCTCCCATCTCGTTGCCCGTGACCATGGACGGGCTCCTGGACAAGGTGCGGGCCTTCTCGGTGAAGGGCCTCAGGGTCGGCTATGTCGACGACGTCTCGGGCGTCGGCATCGACAGCGGCATCGCGGCGCTGTGCCGCCGCGCCGCGCGCGTGCTTCAGGAGGCCGGCGCGATCGTCGAGGAGACGGTGCTGGATCTGACCGACGGCCGCGAGGCGTTCCCGGTGCTGCGCGGCGCCGCCGTGCTGCTCACCCATCGCGCGCGCATGGATCAGATCGACCGGATGGGCAAGAACCTCGCCGGCAACATCGCCTATGGTCGGTCCTTGAGTCTCGCCCAGGTGGTGGAGGCGGAAGCCGCGCGGGCGCGGCTGTGGGAGCGCACCTGCGCCTTCTTCTCCCGCTTCGACGTCCTCCTCACGCCTTGCGTTCCCGTGCCGCCGTTCCCGGTCGAGCAGAATCATCCGACCCACATCGCCGGCCAGCCGATGAAGAGCTACATCGACTGGATCGCGCCCACCTATGTGCTCACGCTGGTCGGCGTGCCGACCGCCTCGGTGCCGGCCGGCCTCGACGCCGCCGGCCTGCCGGTCGGACTGCAGGTCGCGGCGCCCCGGCTTCACGAGGCGACCGTGCTGGGTGTCGCCCGCGTGATGCAGGAGCTCGTCCCGACCAAAACCATCGCGCCCGGATTTGCCGCATGACCGACGCTTTCTCGTTCGCCGATCCTCACAATGCGTTCTGTCACGACGTCGACGTGCGTCTCGACGGCAGGCCCGGCGGCCCGCTGAGCGGGCTCACCTTCGGCGCGAAAGATCTGTTCCACGTGAAGGGCCACCGCACCGGCGGCGGCAACTTCGACTGGCGCGACAGCCATCCGCCCGCCGAGGAGACGGCGTGGGCGATCGAGGCGCTGGTCGCGGCCGGCGCCACCATGATCGGCAAGACCATCACGGACGAGATCTCGCGCGGCATCTTCGGCGAGAGCGCCTTCTACGGCACGCCGACCAACGCGCGGGCGCCGGGCCGCATCCCGGGCGGCTCGTCGAGCGGCTCGGCCGCCGCGGTCGCGGGGGGCACCGTGCCGTTCGCCATCGGCACCGACACGGCCGGCTCGGTGCGGGTGCCGTCGTCGTTCTGCGGCCTCTACGGCATCCGCACGACGCACGGGCGGGTGCCGGTCGCCGGCATGCTGCCGCAGGCGCCGAGCTTCGACACGGTCGGCTGGATGGCCGACGACGCCGAGATTTTCGCGCGTGTCAGTGCCGTGTTGCTGGAATCGTCGATCGAGGCCGCGCGGCCGAAGCGCATCGTCCTCGCCGAGGACGCGCTCGCGGTCGCCGAGCCGGCGACCGCGGCCGCTGTCGAGGCGGCGCTGACCAAGGCGTTCGGCGGCGAGACCGTGATCGAGCGCGTGACGCTGTCGCCGGCCGGGCTCGCCGCCTGGTCGGCGCATCAGGCGGCGCTGCAGGGCCGCGAGGCGTGGACCACGTTCGGCGACTGGATCGACAGCACCAATCCGCGCTTCTCCTTCGAGGTCGCCGACAATTTCTTGCGCGGCATCAAGGCGAGCCCCGAGGAGCTGTCGGCGGCGCGCGAGACGCGGGAGCAGGTGCGCGAGCGCGTCCACACGCTCATCGCCGACGGCAGCCTGATCGCGCTGCCGACGACGCCGTTCCCGGCGCCGCTCGCCGGCCAGAAGCGCTCGACCATGTGGGGGCTGCGCACCGGCATCATCGCGCTCACCGCGGTCTCCGGCATGGCCGGCACGCCGCAGGTGACGATGCCGTTCGCGAGCGTCGATGGCCTGCCGGTCGGCCTCTCGCTGATCGGCGCGCCGGGTGCCGACGAGCGGCTGGTCGGCGCCGCCCTGGACGCGGCGCGGCGGGGCGCACGGGTCTGATCAGGTGGCGGATCGGCGGAGGCGAGAATGGAGCTCCGTCAGATCCGCTACGCCCTGAGCGTCGCCCGCGAGCGCAGCTTTACACGCGCTGCGGACCGGCTGAACGTGTCCCAATCGGCCGTCAGCGAGCAGGTGCGGATGCTGGAGGAAAGCATCGGATTCTCGCTGTTCCGCCGCACGCCGCGCGGCATCGAGGTGACGGAGGCGGGGCGCACCTTCTTCTACGAGGCCGAGCGCGTCGTCGGCGATTTCGACAGCCTCGGCGACATCGCCCGCCGGCTCAAGCGTGCACCGTCCGAGACGTTCACGCTCGCCATGGGCTCCGGCATGGCCCAGATCGTGATCCCGAAGCTGTTCCACGCCGTGCCGGACAGCCTGCGCACCGTGCGCCTCGACATTCTCACGGCACCGACCAGGACCATCTTCGCGCTGCTCGCCGAGGAGAAGATCGACGCCGGGCTCGCGATCGAATCCGACCCCGAGCACGTTCCGCCCGGCATCGTGTTCGAGCCGCTCGCCCAGGCCGAGCTGACGCTGATCACGCACCCTGCGCACCCGCTCGCCCGCGGCACCCGCGCGGTCGATCTCGGCCGCCTGGTGCTGGAGCCGATCGTGATGAGCGAGCTCTCGGTCGGCTACGGACGCGTCGTCCACGCGATGTTCGCCGATCTCGGGATCCGGCCCAACATCCTCGCCGTCGCCGACAACATCGAGACCATCAAGGTGATCGTGCAGTCGGGGCGGGGGCTCGCCATCGTGCCGCGCGCCTGCGTCGACAACGAGGTCGCGCTCGGCGTGCTGCGGGCGCTGCCGATCGCTCCGCAGCGCAACATCCACATGAACCTCTACCGCCGCCGCCAGGCGCTGTCGCGCCGCAAGGAGAGTCACTTTTCCGTGGTGCGCGCGGCGCTGGTGAGGTGAGGGGGCGGCCACAATCCTCTGACTCGTCATGCCCGCGCTCGTCGCGGGCATCCACGTCTTGGCGCCGGCTCGAGGCGCGGATGGCCGGGACGAGCCCGGCCATGACGGCGTCATGGCATGGGCGCGACATGCTACGTCGCGCCCGGACACGAGTCAGAGCCATCTGATTTTCCGATAATGGCTTCGCCAATCCCGCTTGGACAAGGACAACCGCGCTTCGCATACTTTTGCTGTCGGACCTCGCGCCCGCTCGGGGCGCCTCACCGGGAGACGGCACAGGATGACGCAAGGCGCGACGCACCCCCGCTTGCGGATCGGCATCGACACCGGCGGCACCTTCACGGACATCGTCGCGGTCGACGCCGCGACGGGTGTCATGCGGGTCACCAAGGTCGCCTCGACGCCGAAGAACCCCGCGATCGGCCTGGTGCGCGGCGTCGTCGAGATTCTGAAGAGCGCCGACGGCGACGTCGCCGATGTCGCCGGCCTCGCGCACGGGACGACCGTCGCGACCAACGCGCTCCTGCAGGGCGCCATCGACTCTCTCGGCCTGATCGTCACCGAAGGCTTCCGCCATGTTCTCGAGATCGCCCGCCAGTCGGTGCCCGACGGCTACGGCAACTCCTATTTCTGGGTGAAGCCCGACCGCCTGGTGCCGCTGCATCGCGTGCGCGAGGTCGGCGGACGGCTCGATTTTCTCGGCCGCGAGCTGCGTCCGCTCGACGAGGACGCCGTGCGCGCCGCGGCGCGCGCCTTCAAGCAGCAGGGCATCGAGGCGATCGGCATCTGCCTGATTCACGCCTACGCCAATCCGGCGCACGAGCGCCGCGTCGCCGCGATCGTCGCGGAGGAGTATCCGGAGGCCGTGCTGTCGCTGTCCTGCGAGGTGCTGCCCGAGTATCGCGAGTACGAGCGCACCGTCACGACCCTGGTCGACGCCTTCGTGAAGCCGCACGTCGGCCGCTACCTGCGCCGCATCGCCGACGAGCTCGGCCCCGAGCTGCGGACGGTGCCGTTCCTGGTGATGCAGTCCTCGGGCGGCGTCGCCGGTGCCGAGCAGGTGATGAAGAAGCCGATCACGACGGCGCTCTCCGGCCCGGCCGCGGGCGCGCTCGGCTCCGCCGTCATCGCCGAGATCGCCGGCTTTCCCGATCTCGTCACGCTCGACGCCGGCGGCACCTCGACCGACCTCTGCCTGATCGAGAAGGGTCGTCCGAGCGTCACCAACGGCGGGTCGGTCGGGCCGTTCCCGGTGCGCCTGCCGATGATCGACATCAAGACGATCGGCACGGGCGGCGGCTCGATCGCCTGGATTTCCCGCGAGGGCCACCTGAAGGTCGGGCCGAAGTCGGCCGGCGCCGATCCGGGGCCGATGTGCTACCCGAACGGCGGCGATCAGCCGACCATCACGGACGCCAATCTGGTGCTCGGCCGCATCCCGCCGGCGCTGATCGGCGGCGGCATCCCGCTCGACCGCGAACGGGCGCGCGCCGGGCTCGCGGCGCTCGCCGCGCAACTGCCCGGCGACATGAGCCCGGAGCAGCTCGCCGAGGGCATCGTCGAGATCGCCAACTGGAGTCAGGCGAACGCCATCCGTCAGATGACGGTGCAGCGCGGCATCGATCCACGCGACTTCGCACTCCTGTCCTTCGGCGGCTCCGGCCCGGCGCAGTCGCCGGCCGTGATGGCGCTGATCGGCATGAAGGCCTGCATCGTGCCGCCCAACCCGGGCAATCTCTCGGCCTTCGGGCTGCTGGCGGTCGACTGGCGAACCGATCACATCGTCACCAAGGTGATGCACGAGAGTGCGATCGACGTCGCCGCGGTGGCGGCGATCTACGCCGGGCTCGAGGACGACGCGCGAAGAACGCTCGAACGCGACGGCATCGCGGCGAACCGGGTGCGGCTCGTGCGCGAGGCGGACGTGCGCTACGCCGGACAATCGATGGAGGTGCGGGTCGCCGCGCCCGGCGGCGCGATCGACGGGGATTTCGTCGCCGGCCTGATCGACGCGTTTCACGCGGTGCATCGACGGACCTTCGGCTACGACTATCGCGGCCGCCAGCAGATCGAGCTGGTCAATTTCACGGTCTCGGGCTTCGGCGTGATCGAGCGGCCCGCGATGCCGCGGCTCGCCGTGCGCGACGGCGCCGCGGTGCCGCCGGCACGGCGGCCGGTGTGGTTCGGTGGCGCCGTCGTCGACACGCCGGTCTATCCGCGTGCGACACTGGCGCCCGGCGAGACGATCTTCGGCCCGCTGGTGGTCGAGGAGTTCGGCTCCACCACGGTGGTGTTCCCGGGCCAGACCCTGACCGTGGACCCGCACGGCATCCTGATCATTCGCGCCGAGACCGGGGAGGACGGACGATGACCATGCAGCCGCGCGACGTGACGGCGGACAAGGTCGCCGTCGATCCGATCGTCCTGCAGATCGTCGAGGGGACGCTCAACTCGATCGAGGCCGAGATCGAGTATGCGATCGAGCGCACCGCGCGCTCGCCGATGATCCGCGAGGCGCACGACTATCGGGTCGGTCTGTTCGATCGGCGCTGCCGCAAGCTCACCGGCCGCTCCTACTCGGCGATGCCGAACGCCGTGGTGCGCGACTTCCCGGTCGAGACCATGCGGCCCGGCGACGTGTTCCTGATGAACGACACCTATCTGACCGAGGGCTCGATCGGCCATCTACCCGATCTGTGCTCGACCGTGCCGGTGTTCCACGACGGCGAGGTGGTGGCGTTCATCCAGGCCTTCGGGCATCACGACGACATCGGCGGCCGCGTGCCGGGCTCGATGCCGGGCACCGCCACCTCGGTGTTCGAGGAAGGCCTCGCGGTGCCGCCCATCAAATTCTACGACCAGGGCGTGCGCAACGAGGCGGCCTTCACGATCATCAAGCGCAACACCCGCGTGCCCGAGATGTTGGCCGCCGATCTCGACTCCGAGATGCAGGCCTGCCTGATGGGCGCCCGCCGCATGGCCGAGCTGTTCGCGCGTTTCGGGAAGGACACGGTGGAAGCGTGCTTCCAGGCGATCCTGGACAAGTGCCGGGACATCTTCGCCGACGAGCTGCTGCCGAAGATCGCCGACGGCGAGTATGCGTGGGAGGATTACGTCGAGCACGACGGGCTGACGGATCCGAAGCTGCACAAGCTCGCGCTGAAGATGATCAAGCGCGGCGACAAGATCACGCTCGACTTCACCGGCACGGATCCGCAGTCCGCGGGGCCGATCAACTGGCCGGCCGACTACGCCGACGGCGCCTTCCTGATCAAGTGGATCGCGCCGATCCTGCGCAACCTCGCCGACACGCCGGAGCGCGCCGCCGAGATCGACGTCAACGAGGGCGTCTGCGAGGTGTTCGACGTGATCTTCCCGCCGAAGGGCACGCTGATCACGCCCGAATGGCCGGCGCCGACCAATGCGCGCAGCTTCGTGTTGCTGCGCTGTCTCGGCCTGCTCGCCGGCACGGTGGCGCAGGCCGTGGACGGCCGCGTCCCGGCCGACCAGGAAACGATCCGGTACACGGGCTTCTTCGGAGTCGGGCGGGACGGCAAGCCGTTCCTGTCGCGCGAGGTGCTGGGTGGCGGCTCGGGCGGACGCTGGTACGCGGACGGAAACGACGCCATCCACATCGTCCCGGATTCGCGCAACCAGCCGGCGGAGTTCACCGAGACGCGCTTCCCGCTGCTGGTCGAGAAGCTCGCGCTGCGAACCGATTCAGGCGGAGCAGGCTTTCGGCGGGGCGGCCTCGGCTACGAGAAGCACTATCGCGCCCTGGTCGACTGCCGCACCATCGTGACGGCCGATCGCGTGCGGCTCGGCTGCTACGGCGTGAATGGTGGTGCGGCCGGGCAACCCTTCTGCGTCACGGTCGATCCCGACGGCGAGGCGCGTCGCCTCGGCGGGCTCGTCGACGGCGAGCCCGTGAAAGCCGGGCAGGTGGTGCGCGTGGTGACGACCGGGGGCGGCGGCTGGGGCGATCCGCTCTTGCGCGAGCCGGAGCTGGTGGCGCGCGACGTGACGGAGGGGCGCGTCTCGCCGGAGGCGGCGCGCGAGGATTACGGCGTCGTCCTGGCCGTCGGCGCCGACGGCGTTGCGGTCCCCGACACGAAGGCCACGGCCGCACTGCGGGATGAAATCAGGTTGCGGCGGGCCGCGCCGCTGCCGATGATCGACCGCGGCCCGGGATTCCAAGCGATGCTGCGCGGTGCGTGCAAGCCGTGGACACGAACGAGCTGACGGCACCGCGCCGCCAGGTGACGACGACCACCATGAACGCGAGCACCACGAACGCGAGCACCATGAACGCGACGACCGCGAATGCAATCGCTGCGAATGCAATCACTGCGAATGCAACGACCGAGAAGGAGACGTGAAGCATGGCGATCGATGTCGCCAAGATCGAGATCAAGAGCGTGCAGGATGCCTCCGGGCTCGCCGCCTGCATCGATGCCGGGCAGTTCTCCGCCGACCAGGTGATCGCCGTCATCGGCAAGACCGAGGGCAACGGCGGCGTCAACGACTTCACTCGGCTGCTGTCCGACCAGGCGTTCCGCCGCGTGCTGAAGACCAAGGGCAAGCGCAGCGAGGCCGAGATCGCCGGCATCCCGATGGTGTGGTCGGGCGGCTGCGACGGCGTGATCACGCCGCACGCGACCGTGTTCGCCCGCAACGACGAGACCGGCCCGGCCGACAAGGCGCGGCTCGCCATCGGCACGGCGCTGTCCGAGGATCTGCTGCCCGAGGACATCGGCCGGCCGGCCATGGTCGAGAAGGTCGCGGCCGCCGTGAAGGCGGCGATGCGCGACGCCGGGATCGAGAACCCGAAGGACGTCCACTACGTCCAGACCAAGACGCCGCTCCTCACCATCGACTCGGTGCGCGACGCGGAGCATCGCGGCAAGACGGTCGCCTGCGAGGTGCACGACTCGATGGGCGTGTCGAACGGAACGACGGCGCTCGGGATCGCCGTGGCGCTCGGCGAGATCGCGATGCCCAAGGCGGAGGAGATCTGCAAGAATC
Organism: Rhodoplanes azumiensis; assembly: GCF_042682915.1. Classification (NCBI taxonomy): domain Bacteria; kingdom Pseudomonadati; phylum Pseudomonadota; class Alphaproteobacteria; order Hyphomicrobiales; family Nitrobacteraceae; genus Rhodoplanes; species Rhodoplanes azumiensis. Next base: position 220,554 of record NZ_JBHUIW010000002.1, read on the forward strand.
TCGATCTCTACTCGTCGGTCGCGTCCTGTTCGTCGGGCGTCGAGCTGACGAAAGCCCAGATCGTGCTGCTCGGCAACAAGCCGGGGGCGGGGGGGCGCTACCGCATCGGCCACGCCGTGATGAAGGACGCGCTCGACATCGACGGCATCTACGACGCGATCCGCGACGCCGGCCTCGACCTGCCGGAGCGCGCCCGCGCCGCCGACCTGAACGGCAAGCTCGTCAACGTCTTCATCAAGTGCGAGGCGGACAAGCGCGCGACGCTCCGGGGCCGCCGCCAGATCATGCTCGACGATTCCGACGTGCACCACCACCGCCACGCCAAGGGCGCGGTCGGCGGGGTCGCGGCGGCGGCGATCGGCGACCCCTGCGTCTTCGTGTCGGTCGACGCCATGCACCAAGGGCCGCACGGTGGCGGCCCGGTGATCGCCATCGTCGACGTCGGGGCGTGACGGGCCGAGGATGGCACGCACCTTGCTTCAAATACTGTGAATTCGGAGTGCGGCGCACCGCACTCCGGTCGTCTGATCCGACAACCGTCCAACCCCCCTGACCCCGCCCGCTTCGCCGACCTGAATTCGGTGCGCGGCGAAAAGGCCAGACCTCACGGGAGCCGTCTGATGAAGCTGTTCGGAACGATCGGAGCGCTCGCCGCCGCGCTCGTGGCCCTCGGCGTCTCGGGCGCCCCGGCCGCCGCCCAGGACAAGGTGAAGGTCGGGGTGTTCCCGATCTCCTCCTCGTTGCCGTATTTCGTGGCGCTCGAGAAAGGCTACTTCAAAGCCCGTAACATCGATCCCGAGACCATCACGCTGATGGGCGGACCCGCCAATGTCGCGGCACTGATGACCAACCAGATCGAGGTCTCGGCCGTGCTCGTCACGCTCGAGGGCCTCAACGCCAACGTCAAGAAGCCCGGCGTCGCCATGTACATCGCGATGCACAGCCAGACGCCCGAATACAAAATGGAGCAGTTCGTCGTCCGCACCGGCCTCACCGACAAGGTGAAGTCCATCGCCGATCTCAAGGGGCTCAAGCTGATGTCGGCGCCGGGGCCGGCGAACCTCAACACGGCGAAGGGCGTGCTCGCCAAGGTCGGCCTGAAGGACGGCGACTACACGATCGATCAGCTCGACATGGGCCAGCACGTCAACGCCATGAAGGCCGGCACCTTCGACGGCGGCTACACGCTGGAGCCCGGTGCCACCATCATGGAGAAGCTGGGCGTGGCCAAGCGCATCGAGGCCGGCGTGATCTCGACCTACATCCTCGGTAACCCGAAGGCCGACGCCTTCGCGGCGGGTTGCGCCTTCACGTCGGACTTCATCGCCAAGCGTCCCGACGTCGCCAAGCGCTTCGCGGAAGGCTGGGCCGAGGCGGTCGCCTTCATCAAGGCGAACCCGACCGAGGCGCGGAAGTACCTCGCCAAGAACACGATGACGCCGGACAACGTCGTCGACGAGGTGCCGATGCTCGGCTACACGATGACCAAGGACATGAGCCCCGAGCAGCTCGGCTGGCTCCAGCAGTTCGCCGACTTCGGCACCCAGATCGGCGTCGTTCCCGAGAAGATCGACGTCAAGAAGGTCGTGAAGGGGTTCTGATGACGCGGTCGATACCGTCGCCTCGACCCGTCACCCCGAGGGGCTCGCCGAAGGCGAGCCATGCAAGTCGGCTTGCCGACTTGCCGACATTACATGCCGATCTCGGGCAAGCCCGAGATCGGGTGGGCGACGGCCCGGGCTCTCCAGGCTGATTCCAGGGCCGCATCCTTCGAGGCCCGGCGATGCCGGGCACCTCAGGATGACGGGGATGAACCGAGCCGAGTCGAAACCGACGTAACGCCGACAGGTCGCCGCTCATGGACGCCACGCCGGACGCCGTTCGCTCCTCGCCGACGGGATACGCTTCGCCCGATCACCACGGCGAAGAGTTCCCCTCGACCCCGCCGGTCGGCGGCGCCGGCAAGCGGCCGCACGTCACCATCCGGGGCTTGAGCAAGCGCTTCGGCCGCACGGTCATCTACGACGATTTCGACCTCGACATCCCGCGCGGCGAGCTGATCTCCGTGTTCGGGCCGAACGGCTGCGGCAAGAGCACGCTGATCAACATGATCGCCGGGCTGATCCCGGTCGATGCCGGCCGCATCCTGTTCGACGGGATGCTGCTCTCCGAGATCAAGTTCGGCTACGTGTTCCAGAACTACCGCGAGGCGCTGTTTCCCTGGATGCGCGCCTTCGACAACATCGCCTATCCGCTGAAATTGATGAAGGTGCCGGCGGCCGAGCGCAAGGCGCGCACCGAGGCGCTGGTCGAGCGGCTCGGCGTCAAGATCGACCTCAACCTCCATCCCTATCACATGTCGGGCGGCCAGCAGCAGCTCGTCTCTATCATGCGGGCGCTCGTCGTCGAGCCCGAGATCCTGTTTCTCGACGAGCCGTTCTCGGCGCTCGACTACGAGATGACGCTGTTCATGCGCGAGCAGCTCCAGAAGCTGTTCATCGAGAGCGGCACAACCATGGTGCTGGTGTCGCACGATCTCGAGGAGGCCGTTTATCTGGCCGACCGGGTGCTGCTGCTGTCGCGCCATCCGGCCCGCGTCGCGGACTTCGTGCCCGTGTCCGTGGCGCGGCCGCGCGGCGACGAGACGTTGTCGGACCCGGAGTTCGTCCGGCTCAAGGCGCACTGCCTCGAGGTGTTCCAGCGCGAGGTGAGGCGAGGATGATCCGCAGGCTCGATGCGTTCCTGCCGCTGGTCGGCGTCGTCGGCCTGTTGGCGATCTGGTCGCTCGTCACGTCGCGCGGCTGGGTCGATCCGGTGCTGCTGCCGTCGCCGGCCGAGACCTTCAAGGCGTTCTGGAAGGGCATGGACGGCGGCGCGCTCGGCTTCGACTTCGTCAAGACCGTCTATCGCACCACCATGGCGACCGCCATCGCGGCCGTGATCGCCATTCCGCTCGGCATCATGCTGGGCTCGTCGGAACGCCTTTATCGTTCGCTCGAGTTCGTCATCGACTTCTTCCGCTCGACCCCGGCCTCGGCCATGTTCCCGTTGTTCCTCGTGCTGTTCGGCGTCGGCGACGAGACCAAGATCTCGGTCGCGGCGTTCGGCGCCATCCTGGTGATCCTGTTCAACGTCGCCTACGGCGTCATGAACGCGCGAAAGACGCGGCTGCTCGCCGCCAAGGTGATGGGCGCGTCGCGGCTGCGGGTGCTGTTCGACGTGATGCTGTGGGAATCCCTGCCGCAGACCTTCGTGGGGCTGCGCAACGGCGTGTCGTTGGCGCTCGTCATCATCGTGGTGGCCGAGATGTTCATCGGCTCGCAGGACGGCCTCGGCCACAGCGTCTTCGAGGCTCAGCAGCTGTTCGACATGCCGCGCATGTACGCCGCGATCGCCGCCGCCGGCGCGCTCGGCTACGGGCTGAACCTCCTGTTCCTCACGATCGAGCGCCGCTTCGTGCACTGGTCGGGAAAGTAGGGCGACGTCGGTCCGGGGCGCGCCGAAGGCGCGAGCCCGGAATCCCGCCGAAAATTCCGAGCCTGGCGTCGGAGTCCGGGTTTGCGGGCGTCGCCCGCGCCTCGGAACGACCGCCGTCTTCCGCACCGCACACTTTGCATGCACGGTCCGGGAGACAATTGGTCGCCCTCCGTTTCCGCCGCGGCTGCTCTGCACGGCCGCGGGTTCTGTGCGCGCGCCGGCCTCGTGTAGTCTCCTCGCCCCGATGATCGCGGACCCGGGATCCTCTCCCGGGCGGCTCGACCCGACCGCGACAGATCAGAAAATCCGAGGAGACAGTCCGCATGGACCGGTATGCGCGCGGCCCCTTCAATGTCGGCTACGAGCGACGCCTCGACGTCGCTGCGCTGCGGCAGAAGCGCATCGCCAAGGCGCAGGACCAGCGCCGCAAGGCGGGTCTCGACGCGCTGCTCGTCTGGAAGGACGAGAACCAGCGTTATCTCACCGATCTGCGGCCGCAGCTGATCACCGGCAAGACGACGGCCCTCAACGGTGCGCTGCTGATCGAGGGCCGCGCCCCGATCCTGTTCTGCTCGGGCGGCGAGCGCGACCGCGTCGATCTCACGATGCCGTGGATCGAGGAGGCCCACACCATCCCGATCATCGAGGAGGTCGCCCTCGTCGACGGCATGGTCAAGGACATCCTCGGGCCGGTGCTGCGCAAGCACGGCCTCGCCGACGCGAAGCTCGGCCTCGACGAGGCCAACACCGTCTTCGTGAAGGCGCTGCACCGGCACTTCCCCAAGCTCGCCATCGAGGACGGCGACACGCCGATGCTGATGGCGCGCCGCCACAAGCTGCCCGAGGAGATCGTTCTCCTGGAGGAGGCGACCGCCATCGCCGACGCCGTGACGGCCTCGGCCACGGCCGCGATCGCCGACGGGGTGCGCGAATGCGAGGTCGCCGGCGAGGCGATGCGCACGCTGTTCCGGCTCGGCGGCGAGTACTCGCACGTGATGACGCCGTTCGTCGCCTCGGGCGAGCACATGGCGCCGCCCAACCGCATCTGCGGCGACAAGCTGATCCGCTCCGGCGACATCGTGTTCATCGATATCGGCGCAGCCTTCGGCGGTTATTTCGGCGACGTCGCCCGCGCCGTGATCTGCGGCAAGCCGTCCGATCAGCAGAAGCGGATCTTCACGGCCGTCTACGAGGGGCTGATGGCCGGCATCGCCGAGATGCGGCCCGGCCGCACCAACCGGGACTGCACCGACGCGATCGTGCGGGCGGCCGGCAAGCACGGGCTCGACGGAAGGTTCCTGTCGCTGTTCATCGCCCACGGCGTCGGCATCGGGGCGAACGAGCCGCCCTATATCGGCGAGACGCTGCCCGGCGCGCCGACCTACGAGTTCGAGCCCGGCATGGTGTTCGCCGTCGAGCCGTTGATCTGGGTGCCGGGCGTGCGCGGCGGCGGCGGCGTGCGGCTCGAGGACATGGTGCTGATCACCGAGGGCGCCCCGCACGTCCTGTCGCGCGCGCCCTATGACGAAAGGCTGATGTTGGGGTAGGGCGCGCCCCGGCACGACAGCCGCATCACGCGGTCCCGCCCGCCTGCCCGGGCGGGGCGGGCATCGCGAACGAGGCCGGCGGCTGCCATTCGTAGACCCAGCCGTGCCGGGACAGCACCGTCTCGCCGCCGATGATCCGCATCGCAAGGTCGCGCAGCGCCGCGGCCGGCTGCCCCAGATGGTAGACCAGGTCGTTGCGGCGCGCCGCCCGCACGATGCCGGCGGTGCGGGCGCGGCGGCGGCCCTCGTAGTCGCGCAGCGCCGCCTGTGGCGCGTCCGGTCGGCGCGCCAGCGCATCCGCGAGAACCGCGGCGTCCTCGATCGCCATGGCGGCGCCCTGGGCCAGGAACGGCAGGGTGGGGTGGACGGCGTCGCCGAGCAGCGTCACCGGCCCGCGGCCCCAGTGTCGCGACGCCGGTCGCCCGTGCAGCGACCAGCGCAGCCACTGCTCCGGCCGCGCCAGCAGATCGCGCGCCGTTGCCGACCAGTGATGGGCCGGAAAGTGCTCCAGCACCTCCTCGGGCAAGCCCGGGGCGCTCCAGCCGGTGACGATCTCCTCGTCCTCGGCGATCGCCACGAGGTTGATCATGGCGCCGGCCCGGACGGGATAGTGGACCAGATGGGCGCCCCGGCCGAGCCACAGATTGACGGTCGGCGCGCGGTGCTCCGGCGCCACCGCATCGGCCGGCAGCAGGGTGCGCCACGCGGTGCGTCCGGCCGGGTGCGCGGGACCGTCGTCGAACAGCCGCGCCCGCACCCGCGACCACACGCCGTCGGCGCCGATCAGCACGAGACCGGGAAACTCGCCCACCACGGTCGGTCCGGCGGTCGCCACCGTCACGCCGTTGGCATGGACGGCGTACTCGTCGACCCGGGCGCCGAGCACCAGCTTGATGTCCGGCCGGGTCGCGCACAGGTCGAGCAGAACCGTGTGGAGGTCGCCGCGATGCGCGACCCAGTAGGGCGCGCCGTAGCGCTGCGGCGCGGTGCCGATCGGGATGCGGGCGAGGTCGTCGCCCTGGGCGTTGCGCACCCGCACCTCGTCGGGCGTCACCGCCACGGCGCTCAGCCGCGGCGCGGCGCCGATCCCGATCAGCACCCGAGTGGCATTGGGGGAGAGCTGCAGGCCGGCACCGGTCGGCTCCAGCCGGGGGGCCTGCTCCAGCACCACGACCCGGAACCCGCGGTCGGCGAGGGCGATCGCCGCCGTCAGCCCACCGATGCCGGCGCCGGCGATCAGGATCGTCCGCGAGTCGACCACCGGGGGAACGGCCTAGGCGGCGCGGCTCTCCTCCAGCGCGCATTCGGGCGGGCGCGCCTCGAAGCCGTGCAGGGTGGCGTCGTGCTTGTAGAGGGTGGAGCAGTAGGGGCAGACGATCTCGCTGTCGTCCCCCATATCGAGGAAGACGTGCGGGTGATCGAAGGGCGGCCTGGCGCCGATGCACATGAAGCGCTTGGCCCCGATGGCGATCGTCTGAACGCCGGGATCGTTATGGAAGTGGGGTACGATCTTGTCCGCCATGATTCCACCTTTGCGGCAACGTCTTGTCAGCGATCCGGGTGCACGCGATCGGTCGGGATGCGAGACTGTCGCCCGGACGTGAACGGAACCGGGTCGGCAGGACGACAAACGCGCGTGCGGACCATAGCGAGACCGGATAGGATTTCCTAGTGCCGACAGAACGATCCGAGCGACGGGCAAGGCTGCGCAGCGAGCTCGCCCTGCCATTCCTGGTGGTGGCGACCGTGGCGGGCGGCCTGTGGCTGGCCGCTCCGACGGCGCTCGACTCGGCCGGCCTGCTGCTCGACCAGAACGACCCGGTGCGGCTCGCCGACCGGGCGGTCGACAAGGCGCTGACCCCCGCGGTCGCCCGGCGCGAGATCGAGGCGGCGCTCGCCGCCGGCGACGCCGACTTGGCCCGGAGCTTCGTCGAGCTCGCCCGGTCGCGCGCGATCGCGCTCGATCCGGGCCTGCTGGCGCGGGTCGCCGAGGCGGGCACGGCGGCTGCGCAGGCGGCGCGCACGGCGAAGAGCTTCGGGATGGGGCTCGTCACCGGCGAGCCGGAGGACGGCGCCGGCCTCGCCGGCACGCTCCTGGGCGACCTGTTCGTCTTCGGTGACGTCCGCGACGCGGTCCGCGAGGGCGGCCGGCTGGCGACCGGCGCCGAGGCCGACGAGCTGGTGCTCGGCCTCGCCTGCGTCGGCCTCGCCGTTACGGCCGGCACCTATGTGTCGCTCGGCGTCGCGGCGCCGGCCCGCGCCGGCGTCTCGGTCGTCAAGGCCGCTTGGAAGACCGGCAAGATGGGGGCGGGGCTCGCCGCCTTCACGGCCCGCTCCTTGCACGGCGTGGTCGATCTCGCCCAGGCCCGGCGCGCCGTCTCGGCGAGCGCGCTCCTGCAGCCGACCGTCGCGGCGCGCGGCCTGAAGGCCGCCGTCAAGCTCGACAAGGCCGAGCCGCTGGTCGATCTCGTCCGCGACGCCGGCAAGGTGCAGGCCAAGGCCGGGACGCGTGCGGCGCTCGACGGGCTGAAGCTCGCCGAAGGTCCGAAGGACGTGGCGCGCCTCGCCAGGATCGCCGAGACGAACGGCGGCAAGACGCGCGCGATCCTGAAACTCGGCGGCCGCGCCACGCTGGTGCTGACCACCGGCGCCATGACGCTGTTCAACTGGTCGTTCAGCGCGCTGATGTCGCTGATCTGGGCGCTCGTTCTGGTCAAGAGCCTGACCGAGCGCGCCACCCGCCGCGCGCTCGCCTTCTCCAAGCGGCGTCGCGCCCGCAAGGCCGCCCGCATGGCCGCCCGGATGGCCGCCCGCGCCGCCGTGGCGACGCCTCCGCTCACCCCGCAGACGGCGACGCAGCCGGCCTGATCAAGCTCCTTCCAACCTCCCTCACGAGAATGCTGTCCTTCAAGAACGGTCCTGTCGAACTCGCCTATCTGGACAAGGGCGAGGGCGAGCCCATCGTGCTCGTCCACGGCTTCGCCTCCAGCAAGGAGGCCAACTGGGTCCACCCGCGCTGGGTCCAAACCCTCACGCATGCCGGTCGCCGCGTGATCGCGCTCGACATGCGCGGCCACGGCGCCTCGACCAAGCTCTACGAGCCGGCCGCCTATCACGCCGGCGCCATGGCCGACGACGTGCGGGCGCTGCTCGACCATCTCGGCATCGGCAAGGCCGACGTGATGGGCTACTCGATGGGGGCACGGGTGACGGCGTTCCTGGCGCTCGCCCATCCGGAGCGGGTGCGCTCGGCGACGCTCGGCGGTCTCGGCTGGCATCTGGTCGACGGCGCCGGCCTGCCGGACGCGGTCGCCGAGGCCATGGAGGCGCCCTCGCTCGCCGACGTCACCGATCCCCAGGGCCGCACCTTCCGGGCCTTCGCGGACCGCACCAAGTCCGATCTGCGGGCGCTCGCGGCCTGCATCCGCGGCTCTCGCCAGACGCTCACGACCACCGCGATCGGCCGGCTGGAGCCGCCCGTGCTGATCGCCATCGGAACCAAGGACGACGTCTCCGGACCCGGCCGCCCGCTCGCCGACCTGATTCCGGGCGCCCAACTGGTCGACATCCCGGACCGCGACCACATGCTGGCGGTCGGCGACCGTGCCTACAAGGCGGCCGTGCTGGCGTTCCTGACCGAGCGGCCGTGAGCGAATGGCGTCGTTCCGGGGCGCGGACCGTGAGGTCCGTGAACCCGGAATCCAGCGGCAATCGTGGATCTCCGGGCTGGATTCCGGGTTCGCAGCTCCGCTGCGCCCCGGAATGACCCCGAACCACGTCGCGGTCTGATATGATCGCCACCGGAGACACCGCGCCGGGAGAACGGCATGTTGCAGGATCGGAGCATCACCAGGACGCTCGGCCGCGTCGATCCGGTGTGGGACCGCATCCGCACCGAGGCCGAGGCGGTGGCGCGGCGCGAGCCGGAGCTCGCGTCCTTCGCCTATGCGAGCGTGCTGCATCACGATCGGCTGGAGGATGCGGTGGTGCACCGCGTCGCGGCGCGGCTCGACCATCCCGACTTCGGCAGCGAGCTGATCCGCGGCGCCTTTCTGGACGCCCTGCACGGCAGCCCGGACATCGGCGAGGCGTTCCGGGCCGACATCGTCGCGGTCGTCGACCGCGATCCGGCGACCAGTCGGTTCCTCGAGCCGCTGGTCTATTACAAGGGCTTCCACGCCATCCAGGCGCACCGGCTGGCGCATTGGCTGTGGAGCCGCGGGCGGCGCGACTTCGCGCTCTATCTGCAGAGCCGGTCGTCCTCCGTGTTCGCGACCGACATCCATCCGGCGGCGCGGATCGGTCGTGGCGTCTTCCTCGACCACGCCACCGGCCTCGTCGTCGGCGAGACCGCCGTGATCGAGGACGACGTCTCGATCCTGCACCACGTGACACTCGGCGGCACCGGCAACGAGACCGGCGACCGCCACCCGAAAATCCGCCACGGCGTGATGATCGGGGCGGGGGCGAAGATCCTCGGCAACATCGAGATCGGCCATTGCGCCCGCATCGCCGCCGGCTCGGTCGTGCTGCGCTCGGTGCCGCACAACACCACGGTCGCCGGCGTGCCCGCCAAGGTGGTCGGCGACGCCGGTTGCGCCGAGCCGTCGCACGCCATGGACCAGATGCTGCGCGATCTCGGCCTCTAGGACCGCGGCCGGAGCGAAATCGGCATACGCGTCATAAGGATGGCAGATGTCCACCGGGCGCCTTGCGCGACCACGCCGGCCCCCGTATGGACTCCCCACCCATCACCGGCGCGCCGCTCCTGGCGCCGCCGCCGATCCCGACGACGGAAAAGGAGCCCGCCCCGTGGACGCTGTTGAAATCCGCAAGCTCGAAGGCTATCTGCGCCGCCTGTTCGGCAACGCCCGCCTGCGCGTCGTGCCGCGCCCGAAGAAGGACGATTCGGCCGAGGTCTATATCGGCGAGGAGTTCATCGGCGTGCTGTTCGTCGACGACGAGGACGACGACCGCTCCTACAATTTCCAGATGGCGATCCTGAGCACCGACCTGGAATAGGGGCGGCGGGTTCAGGTCGCGCAGCAGCGCGCGCCCCTTGACGAACGGCCTTCGCCTTCTCGGAGCGCGCCGGCGAAGGGCTTCGCCCCGCTCACCCCGCCTTCGGCCGGATGGTGACGAGCAGCCGGTTGAAGCCGTCGGCGACCTTGCGCCAGTCGGCGAGCCATTCGCGCGGGAATCGCATCGTCACCACGGCGCCGCCGACGATCGTCTCGGTCAGGCAGGTCGCGGTCGGCCGGCCGGGCGCCGGGCGCTCGCAGCGCGCCAGGAACCTCTCCGGCGCGTTCTCCTCCCAGGCGAGATCCTCGCCCTGATAGGGCGTGCCGTCGCGGAACTCGACGATCGCGAGCCCGTCGGGGGCCGGTTCCAGCGTGTCGCGCACATAGCGCAGCCACAGGACACGCAGCCGCTCGGCCGGCTGGAGCGCGCCGGCGGCCGGCGCCACCGTGACATAGATGCGGTCGCTTGCAGCCCGTTCGCCCGGCAGCCGCTCGCCGGGAAGCCGGTCGCTCGAATGACGATCGCTCGCGCCCCGCTCGCCGGCGATCGCCCCGGTCGCGACCGGGTCGAGCGGCCGCGGCGGGGTCAGCTCCGGCCAGGCATAGACGAGGTCGAGGCGCTCCTGCGGGCCGGGGCGGCGCTGCACCGCCATCCGGATCGCGCCCGGGGCGACCGCGAAGGTTTCCTCGGCCACCACGATCGGGAGATGCGGCGCGTCGGTCGCGATCGGTGCCGGCGTCGCCGGCCAGCGGGCCCAGACGGACCACATCCCCGCCGCGACCGCGACGCCACCCACCACCACGAGGCCGGCCATCGCCACCATGGCCCTGCGGCTGTGCCGCCGCCGTGCCGGCCGCACCCGCGCCCCATACGCCACGTCCACCATCACGCCACGCCCACACCACGCCGTCCGAGTTCGGGGCGGAGTGTGCCACGTGGTCCTTAACCACTTGTGGCCAGGGTCGGACGGCCGACCGTGCCGACGTCGAAGCCGATGGGACGGGGAGCATCCGCGCGAGCGCACGATCCCGCCGCCGGATGGTGCGATCGGCTCGCGTTAACCCTTCTTTAACGATGGCGTGGCGGTGGCGGGCCGGATGGGGGATACCTGTCGGGTCGCAGTGCGTGCGGAGCCGTGTCATGTCACCCGAGTCCATCCAGAACTTCCTGGCCCTCGCCATCGGTTTCGCCTTCGCCGGACTGATCGCCACCGGCTACCAGGCGTGGGCGCAGCGGCCGGCCTCGTTCCGACTCCTCGAGCAGGGCGCCTCGGCGGCGAGCATCGCGGCGGTGCCGTTCCTGGTGTTCGCGGCGCCGTTCATCATCATGCGCAACACGGTGCGGGGCCGGGTGATCGAGCGCCGCCGCTTCGAGTTCGTGATGATCGCCACCATCGTCGCCGGCCTGTGGAGCCTGATGTCCGGCACCATCGTGGTGATGACCGTGCAGGTCGTCGCCGCCGGGCTCGCGCGCCTGGTCGGCTGAGGCCGCGGCGCAGGCGCGCCTCGCGCCGCGCTTCCCGCGCTCCCGTCTGCGGGCTAGGGGTAGGGCGGGAACGCTCGACCCGAACGCTCGATCCGGAGGCGCCACGCATGCCCATCTATGCCCTGCACGACCTCGTCCCCGAGCTGCCGGCCGCCGGCCGCTTCTGGGTCGCCGACACGGCCGTGCTGATCGGCCGCGTGCGCCTCCTCGACGAGGCGAGCGTGTGGTTCGGCGCGGTGCTGCGCGGCGACAACGAGTGGATCGAGATCGGCGTTCGCTCGCAGGTGCAGGACAATGCGACGCTGCACACCGACATGGGCTTTCCGCTCACCATCGGGAGCGATTGCGTGATCGGCCACAACGTCATCATGCACGGCTGCACGGTGGCGTCGTGCAGCCTGATCGGCATGGGCGCGATCGTGATGAACGGCGCCGTGATCGGCGAGGGCTCGATCGTCGGTGCCGGCGCCGTGATCCCGGAGGGCAAGACCTATCCGCCGCGCTCGCTGATCGTCGGGGCGCCCGGCAAGGTGGTGCGCACCCTCGACGACGCCGCCATCGATCGCATCCGGGCCGGGGCGGACGGCTACGTGCAGCGCGCCAAGCTCTACGCCGCCGCACTGAAGCCGATCGGCTGACGCTGCCGACGGGAAGCCAGCGAAGAGACAGACCGACCGCCGGATCAGGTCCGGCGGTCACGACGCGAGAGGCGGTTGGTCTCGCGCGGGCGATCAGCCGCCGAACGACGGCGTCGCGGAGGTGGCGAACTCGGCGAGCCCGAGGCCGGGGCCGAGCAGGCGACGGCCGCGCACCAGCGTGGCGCGGGCGGCGCGCGCGTCGAGCGCCGTGCGCATCAGCGCCGGCAGCTCCTTGGGCTGGCGCATCACCTGCCGCATCATGGCGAGAATGTCGGTGGTGCCGTTCGGCCGCATGGCGGCGAGCGCCGCCTTGGGCAGCGCCCGGTCGGCCGGGTCGGTGATGACTCGGATCGCCGCCACCGGCAGGGCGTGCGCCGCGCCGATCTCGGCGACGATGTGGGACTCCATGTCGACGGCGAGCGCCCCGGTCGACTCGTGCAGGGTGCGCTTGGCCGCCGTGTGGGCGACCGGCTTCGGCACCCCGACGATGGCGCCCCGAACGGCGCCCGGAATGGTGTCGGCGAGCTTGCGGGACCATGTCGGATCGGTCGGGAAGCGCGCCGCGCCCGACAGGATCTCGGCGGCGACCACGCAGGTGCCCGGCTCGAGATCCGGGTGAAGCCCACCGGCGACGCCGAAGCTGATCAGCCCGCCGCATTCGTCGTCGATCGCCTGCGTCAACGACGCGGCGAGATTGCGGCCGTCACCGCTGCAGATCACACGCATCCCCGCGTCCGCGACGATCTTCGCCTCGAACGCCAGCCCCACGACGACGATCAAGAACCCACCCCCAAAAAAACGACGCGCGCGGTCCCCGGCGCACGACGTCCCCCTTGCGACTCCGAGTTCCTAAATTGCAGCCCGGCTGCCGCTTTGTACAGGATCCCGCGCGTTGCGTTTCCGTCACGCCGCAAGCCGGCACGATGCCGCAGCGGCGCCCGGTCGCAAAGAAATCTGTGAAGGATCAACGGGGTAGGTCGTTACCGACACGGACTCGTCGGCGCCGCGGCGCCGCGGAGAAAATGCAACACCGCCGAAATTTCCAGACACGATGGTTCGTCTGGGGCAACCGGAGGTGCGGCGCGGCCGGAGTTTCGATCCGGCCGCGACCGCGGGTGCGGATCAGCGCGACCGCGCCAGCATCTTGCGCAGGGTGTCGCCCGTCGGGGTGCGGGCGTCGGCGATACGCCAGCCGTCCTTGCCTTTGGCGAGCTCGAAGTCGAGATGAAGCGGCTGGCCCATGTTCTTGAAATCGACGGCGATCACCGCCTTGTCGCCGGTCACCGTGGCGGCCGCGACGGTGACGTCGGAGAGCTCGAAATCCTGCCCCTGGACGAAGAAGTCGGCATCGATCAGCTCGGCCTTCTGATAGCCCTGGACCACGGCCGGCACGAAGAAGCGACGCAGCACCTTCGGCTCGTTGGGCAGACCCATCAGGTCGGTCTTGCCGGTGCCGTAGAGCGCATAGAGCTGCGTCACGGCCTCCTCGGGCGTGGCGAACTGCGCCGGTGCCGGCGTGGCGGCGAGGAGGGCGAATGCAAAGGCGGCGGCGGCGAGGGGGTGAGACGCTGTCATGACCTTCCGACTGTGGATTGGGCCCGACACGGGCGAGCCGTGATGCGGACTCGGGTGGCCCGGCTCGACCGGCCGGATCCGTCCGGCGAGCTACCGACGCATGTCGGCGAGGTCAAGGCGCCGCGGCTCGCGTCCCGGCTCGTCGTCAGCACAGGCGTCGCCACGTCCACCGTGTCTTGCTCAGCCAGACCTTGCGCAGGCACGGCATCTCGTCGACCTCGCCGAAGGTCGGGTAGGAGCCGTTCCAATAGGCCGGATAGCCCCAGAAGCCCCACGGATAGTCGCCGAAGCCCCACGGCCGCACGGCCCATGGGCCGGGCGCCCAGCCGGGGCCTGGCCGCCAGCCCGGCGCCGGCCCCCCGGGTCCGGGCGCGCCCCGCGGGCCGACCAGCCGGCCGGGTTCGCGCGCCTCGGCGGGGCCGGCGGCGAGCGACAGGCCGAGCAGCGCGGCGACGGCCGCGGCCAGCAGGGATTTTGCGATCATGACACGTCTCCTGACGATGGCCGGGGAGGATGGGAGCCCCCCCACCCGGCGGTCGCGACGGCGCGAGCGACGGCCGTGGTCGACGGCCGTGGTCGACGTGCCCGCGCCTGCGATCCTCGCCAGCATGGATCCCGAATGGGCCGGGAACGCGGCCTGGGCGTGGCGGATCGCCGCGCAAGTGTTTCCGGCGTCGGGCGTGTTTCGGCAGCCGCGCCGGCGCTTTCCGCGCTGCCTCGCGCGCCCTAGATAAGCAGGGTCGGCCGCCGTTCGCCTCCGCCGGAGGCGTGGCCGCGGGGTGCCTCATGTCCGATCTGTTCGACGACCTCTTCGCCGCGAGCCCGGCCGATCCGAACGAGGCGGCCAAGCGCACCATGCGGCCGCTGCAGCGGCGCTTCTACGCCGAGGTGACGCTGCGCGAGACGCCGGAGGGTGTCGCGGTCGCGCTCGACGGCCGGCCGGTGCGCACCCCGGCGCGGCGCACGCTCGCCTTCCCGACCGCGGCGATTGCCGAGCGCTGCGCCGCCGAGTGGCGCGCCCAGGCCGAGATGATCGATCCCGCGACGATGCCGCTGACCCGGCTCGCCAACGCGATCATCGACGCGGTCGTCGCGACGCCCGACGCGGTCGCCTCCGAGATCGCCCGCTATCTCGGCTCCGATCTCCTGGTCTACCGGGCCGAGGGGCCGGCGCGGCTGGTCGACAGGCAGAGCCGCGCCTGGGATCCGGTGCTCGCCTGGGCGCGCGATCGCCACGGGGCGCGCTTCGTCCTGGTCGAGGGCGTGGTCTTCACCACCCAGCCCGCATGGGCCGTCGAGGCGATGCGGCGGCTGATCCCGGCCGGTGCCTGGCGGCTCGGTGCCCTGCACGTCGTCACGGCGCTGACCGGCTCGGCGCTGCTGGCGCTCGCGCTCGCCGAAGGCGCCGTCACGGCGGAAGCGGCGTGGAGTGCCGCCCATGTCGACGAGGACTGGAACATGGAGCTGTGGGGGCACGACGAGCAGGCGCTCGCCCGCCGCGCCCATCGCCGCAGCGAGTTCGACGCCGCCGTCGCCGTGTTGTCGCTGGTGCCGGAGGGGTGATGCGCGCCGCGGAGCCGTCGCGACGGCAACCCAGAGGTTAACGTCCGGTTTACGCCCGCCTGCTAGCGTTCAGGGTGGAGAACCCTCGAACCGACGGACGCGACCCGTGGACCTCGTCGTCTCGCCCATCGCGGTGGCGCTGAACACGCAAGGCGGCGGCAACGCGCCGACCTTCACGCCGGGCCAGGTGATCGACGCCCTGGTGATGCGGGTGCTCGACCAGACCCATGTCCAGCTCGCCGTCGGCGACTCGTTGATCGACGTGCAGACCGCGGTGCCGCTGCCCCAGGGCGCCCATGTCCATCTCGCCGTGCGGGCGACGCCCGACGGCCTGCGCCTCGTGGTGCTGCATCCCGACGAGATCGGCGGCGCCGCGGCCGGTGCGGCCACGGTCGGCGCGGCCGCGGGCGCGACGACGAAGGCGACCGACGCGGCGCGCTCCGCCGAGGCCACGGCCACGACGCGTCCGCCGCTCGATCCGGCGGCGCTCGCCGCGAGCCCGCAGGCGGCGCTCGCGCAGGCCGTCCGGGCGGCCGCCCTGCAGCAGGACGGAATGGCGCCGCTGTTCGCCAATCTCGCGGCCATGATGGCGCGCGGCGCGCTGCCCGACGGGTTGCGGCTGGCCGCCGCCCAGCTGATGGGGTTCCGTCTGCCGACCGACGCGCCGGTCGAGCCCGACGACGTCGCCGGCGCGCTCGCGCGCTCCGGCCTGTTCCTCGAAGCGGGCCTCGCCGCCGGCGCGGCCGCGACCCGCACCTCGCCGTCGGGCGACATGAAGGCCGCCCTGGTGGCGCTCCGGGCGGCGCTCGCCGCGTTGGCGGGCGGACCCGCCGCGGGGGGGCGCTCGGAGGGCAGCGAGTCGAAGCTGCAGGGCTTCGTGGAGGCGTCGCTCGCCGGCGCCACGCAAGCCGGTGGCGGACGGCCCGAGGCGGCCGGTGCCCAGGCGCTCTATCGGGCGCTCGCCCAGGCGATCACGGCCGGCGGGCTGCCGGCCGGCGCCACCGCCGCCGCGACCGCTCCCCCGGCCGCGCCGGCCGCGCCCACGACAGCGGCCGGGCCGGCCGCACCCGGCGCCGCCCCGGGCGAGACCGGCCATCCGTCGCGGCCGCCGCCGCCCTATGGAGGCGCCGCGCCGGCCGCCCAGCCGGTCGCTGCGCCGACGCTCGCCGAGGACGTCGCGCCGAGGGATGCCGTCCGCACGCTGCTCGCCCAGACCGAGGCGGCGCTCGCCCGCCACACCCTCCTGCAGGCCGCCTCGCTGCTGGGGAGCGCCGCGCCGGGCGGCGCGGCCGATGCGGCCGGCGCTCGCTGGGTGTTCGAGATTCCGTTCGCGACCCCGCAGGGCACCACGGTCGCCCAGTTCGAGATTTCGCGAGACGGCAAGGGGCAGGGGGCCGGCGGCAAGGTCGCACCCGCTTGGCGGGCACGCTTCGCCGTGGAGATCGAGCCGGTCGGGCTCGTCCACGCTCAGGTCATGGTGACGGGCGAGCGCGCCGGCGTCACCCTGTGGGCCGAGCGCGGCGACAGCGCCGTGCTGCTGCGCGACAATGCCGGCGTGCTGGCCGAGCGGCTGCGCGCCGCCGAACTCGACCCCTCCGAGGTGGTGGTGCGCGCCGGCGCCCCGCCGCGTCCGGCCCGCACCGCGGCACCGGCGGCCGGGCGATTCCTGGACCGCGCCTCATGACCGGCGAGCGCCCCCCCGTGCCGCTCGCCATCGCGCTCCAGTACGAGGCGCCGGGCGCCCCGCGCGTCGTCGCCAAGGGCAAGGGGGCGATCGGCGAGAAGATCGTCGCGCTCGCCCGCGAGCACGGCGTGCCGATCGAGGAGAACGCCGGTCTCGCCGCCGCCCTGTCCGACGTCGAGCTCGGCGACGAGATTCCGGAAGAGCTCTACCGCGCCGTCGCCGAGGTTCTGTCCTTCATTCTGCGCCTTTCCGGCAAGCTGCCGCAGACGCCCCGCCCGGACGCTCCGCCGGCCCCGCCGGGGCACCCGGTCCCACGATCGTCGCCGCCGACGGCCGCAAGGCAGTGACCCGGGCTTGAACCTTCGTCGAGGGGGCGGTGCGACCCATTGTTGCGTCTTGCCCGGCGCGCCTCGACATATCATTGTCAGTCTCTCGCCTCGTGCTGCACTGCCGTGCTATGACGCGGCGGGCGGTCGGCCTCCTTTTCGCGTGCGGGTTTTGATCCATGAAAAGCATTTTGGAGAAGCTGGAGAAGCGGCGCGCCGGGGCGCGGCTGGGCGGCGGCGAGGCGCGCATCGAGGCGCAGCACCGGCGCGGCAAGCTGACGGCGCGCGAGCGCATCGGCCTCCTGCTCGATCACGGCTCGTTCGAAGAGTACGACATGTTCGTCGAGCACCGGTTGAGCGAGTTCGGTGCCGACCGCACCAAGATTCCGGGCGACGGGGTGGTCACCGGCTGGGGCACGGTCAACGGCCGCACCGTCTTCGTGTTCGCCAAGGACTTCACCGTCTTCGGCGGCTCGCTGTCGGAAGCGCACGCCCAGAAGATGACCAAGATCCAGGACATGGCGCTGAAGGCGCGGGCCCCGATCATCGGCCTGTTCGACGCCGGCGGCGCCCGCATCCAGGAAGGTGTCGCGGCGCTCGGCGGTTACGGCGACGTGTTCAAGCGCAACGTCCAGGCCTCGGGCGTCATCCCGCAGATCTCGGTGATCATGGGGCCGTGCGCCGGCGGCGACGTCTACTCGCCGGCCATGACCGACTTCATCTTCATGGTGCGGGACACGAGCTACATGTTCGTCACCGGCCCGGAGGTCGTGAAGACCGTCACCAACGAGATCGTCACGGCCGAGGAGCTCGGCGGCGCCAGCGTCCACGCGACCCGCTCCGCGGTCGCCGACGGCGCTTTCGAGAACGATGTCGAGTGCCTTCTGCAGATGCGGCGCTTCATCGACTTCCTGCCGGCCCATTCGGGCGCCGGCGTGCCCGAGTGGCCGAGCTTCGACGACGTCGAGCGGCTCGAGCCCTCGCTCGACACGTTGATCCCCGACAACCCGAACAAGCCGTATGACATCAAGGAACTGATCCACAAGGTCGTGGACGAGGGCGACTTCTTCGAGCTGTCGCCGAGCTTCGCCCGCAACATCGTCATCGGCTTCGGCCGCATCGCCGGCCGCACGGTCGGCTTCGTCGCCAACCAGCCGATGGTGCTGGCCGGCGTGCTGGACAGTGACGCGAGCCGCAAGGGCGCCCGCTTCGTGCGCTTCTGCAATGCTTTCGACATCCCGATCGTCACCTTCGTCGACGTGCCCGGCTTCTTGCCCGGCACGGCGCAGGAGTCCGGTGGGTTGATCAAGAACGGTGCCAAGCTCCTGTTCGCCTACAGCCAGTGCACGGTGCCGCTGGTCACGTTGATCACCCGCAAGGCGTATGGTGGGGCCTACGTGGTCATGGCGTCGAAGCACATCGGCGCCGACGTGAACTACGCTTGGCCGTCCGCCCAGATCGCCGTGATGGGCGCCAAGGGCGCGGTGGAGATCATCTTCCGCTCCGACATGGGCGACCCGCAGAAGATCGCCGAGCGCACCGCGGAGTACGAGTCGAGCTTCATGTCGCCGTTCAAGGCGGCGGAGCGCGGCTTCATCGACGAGGTGGTGATGCCGCACTCGACGCGGCGGCGCATCGCCCGCGCGCTCTCGATGCTGCGCACCAAGACGCTCGAGATGCCGGTGAAGAAGCACGACAACCTGCCGCTGTGAGGCGGCGGGGGTGGCGCTCCGGCAGGCGCGAGCCCGGACCCTCATCGCAACTCCCGTCACCCTGAGGCGCTCGGGCGCGAGCCCGAGCCTCGAAGGGCGACGGCCCGGGGGGGCCAAGCGGGTTCAGTGGCCGCATCCTTCGAGGCTCGCTGCGCGAGTACCTCAGAGGCTGTGAATCTTTCGATTTTTGCACTTTTCGACCTGAGTCAAATCAACGACTTGGCCGGGCCGAAAACGCCGAAAACCGGAAAGATTCACAAGCTCTCAGGATGACGGGGGCGACGACGAGGCGGTGGACGACGATGGGGTGACCGAGGCGCGGCGTTTCGAACCCGCCCGCTCCCGTTCGCCACCAATCGGCGTATGCTGAACAGGCTTTTTCCGCGGGCTGCGCCGGCCGCCCGATCGACGTCCGTCCGACGCACCCGCTCCACCGAGACGGGGACTTCCGATGACCAGAACGACGACGTTGCTGTCCGCCGCGGTCGCGCTCGCGATCGTTGCGGGGACCGCCGAGACCGCTCTCGCGCAAGGCATGTGCGAGCAGCTCTGGGTCGAGCGCAACTCGATCTTCAAGGCGCGCGGCTACTGCTTCAAGACCTCGCGCGCGATCAGCTATTTCGGTAATGCAGGGTGCGTCTACGACGTCGAGGCGATGGTGCCGCTGTCGCCCGGTGAGCGCGCCCGCGTCAACCAGATCCGGGCGATGGAACGGCAGTACGGCTGCCGGTGAGGCATCGTCGGTGAGGCGTCGGCCGGAGGCGGAATGAGCGAGACGGAAGCCAAGGACGAGCGGCCGCGGACCGGCCTCGACGCGCCGCCTCCGCGGGTCTGGACCCTGAAGGAGAAGCTGCTCCTGCGGCCCCAGATTCGGGTGTCCCGCGACGTGCTGCGCTACGGCATCCGCCGGCACGCCGCGTCCTGGTATGCACGGCGCCCGAGCGACGCGATCGACCTCGCCGGCCGCGAGGCGGCGCTGTCCGAGGCGATCGTCGGGGTGGTGACCTGGAAGCGCCTCGACCTGCTCGAATGGCAGGTGCCGCTGGTGCGCGAGCATCTCGCCGAGCACCGGAGCTTCGTCGTGCTCGACAACTCGCCGCGCGGGCCGGAGCGCGACGCGATCCGGGCGTTCTGCCGGCGCGAGGCCGTGCCCTATGTCGGGCTGCCCGACAATCCCTACAACGGCAGCATGAAGACCGCGAGCCAGTCGCACGGCTGCGCGCTGGTCTGGGCGACCCGCAACCTGGTCGCACGCTTCCGTCCGAGATACTTCGGCTTCATCGACCACGACATCTTTCCGCTCGCCCCGTATCGCATCGCCGATCGGCTCGCCGACCAGCCGGTGTTCGGGGTGCGGTGCCCGAGCGGCCGGCTGCCGGAGGCCTGGATGCTGTGGGCCGGCTTCTGCTTCTACCGGACCGCGGACGTGCCGGTGCAGCGAATGAACTTCGTGCCGACCTACCGCTACGGCATGGATACGGGCGGCGAGAACTGGGCCGTGATCTACCGCGATCTCGACGAGACCAAGCTCGTCTTCGCCGACCAGCGGCTCACCCGGATCGGCACCGGCTATGATTTCCACAGGGACTACGTACAGTGGGTCGACGGCTGGCTGCACGTCATGAACGCCTCGGCCTGGCGCCAGGTCGACGGCGACCGCGGCCCGGTCGTGCTCGGACTTCTGCGCGCCGCGACCCGCAGCCCGCCGGCCTGCGCCAGGCTCGACAAGCTCTGACCTTCACCTCTCCCCGGCGGTGGGCTTTGCAGAATTCGTCATTCCGGGGCGCGCCGAAGGCGCGAACCCGGAATCCAGCGGCGAACGCGACTGTCTGGGCTGGATTCCAGTTTCGGCGCGGTGCGCCGCCCCGGAATGACCGAATCATACAAAGCCTTCCGAGGGAGGTCGGATCTCGCGCATCCGGGTGAGGGACGCGGGCAGGGCCGATCAGCCCGCCGCGGCCGCGCCCGCCGACGCGGGAAGAGCGCCCGCCGCCGCGAGATGCGGCGCGATCAGTGCCACCACGGTCCGTCGCTTTTCCTCGAACAGGTCGGGGCGTCCCATCAGGCCGACCTCGTGCAGCCAGGTGCCGCACCATTGCAGCGGGCCGTCCTTCCAATCGATCCCCGGCTTGAACGCCACCCAGCGGCTCTCGATCTCGCATACGGCCGCCGGATCGATCCGGCTGTAGAGCGGATCCCAATTGGCGCCGCCGGTGTCGAGGCCGACGAACCAGTCCTGGCCGAAATCGAGCGGCAGGTGCGCCACCGCGTCGTAGCGAAACACGCAGAACCCCGCCCACAGGAACCAGCGCGGCGCGACTCGCCGGATCGGCCCGCAGACCTGATGCGTGGCGAGCGGCGCGAACGGATCGTCCGGCGCGGTGGGAAACAGGTCGTCGTCGATGAACCCGAAGGCGGCCGGCGCGCCGGCGCGGATCAGGTTGTGCCAGGTCCAGTTCAGCGCCGCGCCGTGCGAGCGGCTCGGCTCCTTGCCGGTCCACGGATTCGGCGGAAGATGCAGATAGGGGATGCCGGCCTCGGTCACGACGGTTCGGATCCGCTCCGCGACCTCTGGATTCGGCGAGTTGTCGACGATCACGTGGACGGCGGACGGCACGTAATGGCGCACCAGCGCGATCTGCCAGCGGATCGATTCCGGGTCGGCGAACGCGATCGTGATCAGGACGTTGCGGCCCGCGATCGACCGGGCGATCGCGCCGGCGTCGCCCGCGGTCTCGGGCTGACGACGATAGGCGGCATCGACGAGGCGATAGCGACGGGTCTTGACGGCGTGCAGCAGCGGACGCAGCCGCCCCCACTCGCGCAACGAATAGTCGGACAAGGGCCGGGGCATGCCTGCTTATACGGCAGCGAACGGGCTTGTCCAGCACGCGTCCGGCGTGCCATTGGGGGCGCCTCACAAGCAACGGGCCGCGGCTCCGATGACCACCGACGCGCAACCGCGCATGCTGCTCGATCTGTCGTGGACGATGCGGTGGGCCGGGCCGCCGGTCGGCATCCTGCGGGTCGAGCAGGAGCTCGCCCGTTGGGCGTTTGCTCACGTGCCGACCTGCACGGCGGTCTATTTCGATCCGCTGACGATGCGGTATCGCGCCCTCGACCGGGCGACGTCGGATCGGTTCCTCGCCGGCGACGCGGTGCTCGACACCATCGGGCTGCCCGATCCGGCCCGCCCGGGCGAGCGCAAGAGCGACCGGGTGCCGGCGGTGCTGCGGCCGGCCATGCGTTGGCTGCTGCAGTCGCGCCACATGCTGCTGCACACGCTGGAGCGCCGTCGGCTCGCGGCCGGCGACACGGCATGGGCAGCGCGGATCGATCGCTGGCAACGCGCCGTCATGTCGCGAAAATACCGCGGCTTCATGGTCAAGAGCGACGGCAGCCGGCGCGACTTCATCCCGGCGGACGGGTTGAGGTCGGAGCCGGTCGCGTTCCGGCCGGACGATATTCTGATCGGCGCCGGATCGGGGTGGAGCTACTCGAACATCGGCGCGCTGCGGGCGCAGAAGCAGGCCACGCCGTTCCGCTTCGCGCTCGTGTGCTACGACATCATTCCGATCCAGTTTCCGCAGTTCTACAAGCCGCACGACGTCGCCCAGTTCACCCGCTACTTCGAGCAGGCGTTGCCGATCGCCGACCTCGTCCTCGTGACCTCGCGCTGCGTCGAGGCCGACGTGCAGGCGCACTGCCGGGCGCGCGGCCTCGCGCTCGGACGCACCACCGTGGTGCCGCTCGGCGCCAACGTTCCGGTGGCGGCTGCGGCAGCGGCCCCGCCGGCGCTGCCGGCCGGGCTCGAGCCCGGCCGCTTCGCGCTGTTCGTCAGCACGATCGAGCCGCGCAAGGGGCACCGCGTGCTGTACGAGGCGTGGTTGCGTCTCGTCGCCGAGGGCGTGCCGCAGGCGGCCGGTTTCAAGCTGGTGTTCGTCGGGCGCGCCGGCTGGATGGTCGACGAGCTTGTGAAGGCGCTCGACACCGATCCCCGGCTCGCCGGCACGCTGGTCCGGCTGCAGGGGATCGACGACTCCACGGTGCGGGGGCTCTACGCGACGGCGGCGTTCTGCTGTTACCCGTCGCGCTACGAGGGCTACGGGCTGCCGCTGGTCGAGGCCTTCCAGTTCGGCAAGGCCGTGCTGGCGTCGACCGGCGGCTCGCTGCCCGAGGTGGCGGGCGAATTCTCGCCATGTCTCGATCCGGAGGACGTCGACGCGTGGTCGCGCGCGCTGCGCGAATGGATCACCGACCCGGCCGCCCGCGCTCCTTACGAGGAGCGGATCACGACCACCTTCCGGCACCCGACCTGGGACGAGGCGGCCGCGCTGTTCTTTTCGCGGGTCAGAAGCCTGCTCCCGTCGTGACGGCTCCCGGGACGGAGTCGCTCACCTTCGGCACGTTCGGCAAGCTGGCGCCGAGCACGAGCCCGATCGGCAACCACAGCGTCACCCAGTCGAGCCCGAAAGAGCCCGCCAGGAACGGGAAGTCCATCTGAAGAGGGACGATCGACGCGACCGCCAGAGCGAGCAGAACAGGCGATCCGGTGCGCCACGACTGTCGTGTTCCGGCGACCAGCACCGCGCCGAACAGGGTCGCCAACGCGAGACCGGCGAAGACGCCGCCCCTCAATGCGGCATGATAAATCATGTTGTGTGGCTGAAGGATCTCGGTGCCGTCGGGCAAGATCACCGGGAGGGGCGTGGTCAGCCCCGATCCGGCCCAAGGATGCGCCGCGAGATAGCCCAGATACGCATCCCAGAGAAACAGCCGATAACTGTCACCGCGGGACAGGAACGAGTTGCCGAGCAGCAGGAGCACGAGCGCCGCGGCCGAGATTGCCAGAGTCCAGATGCTCAGTTTCGTCGCAAGGCCGAATCGGTGCGGGAGCAGCACGATCAGGACGGCCATCCCGGTCGCCAGTCCGATGAGCGTGTTGCGGGTTTGGGTCAACACGACGGCGGCGAGCAGAACCAGTGCCGCGGCGCCGAGAAGAACCGCGATCGGACGGCGCGTGCCCGCCGTGATGGCGGCGACGGCACCGACGCAGGGGATCGCGTATCCCAACGCGACGTAGTTCGAATTGTAGTACATCGTCTGGCCCGGAATGCCTTCCAGGCGCGGCGGCAAGCGGTCGAGCGGCGGCAGCCCGCCGTAGAAGACCCAGATGTTGGCGGCGGCCGCGATCGCGGCCGTGACGCCCACATAGGTGAACAGACGCACCGCGAAGGCGGGATCGCGCGACGCGAGGATCGCGAGCATCGCGATGTAGCTCAGCACCAGCACCGCGTTGCGGATGTGGCCGACGACGGCACCGTTGTCGACCTCCATCGTGAACGGCGATGCGATCACGAACACCAGGAAATAAATCGCCGCCGAGAGGAAGATCGGCGATCGGCCGATGCGGGCGATCTCGGGCGGGGTGATCGTGAGGAGAAGCAACGGCAGCACGATGACATAATACATCGTGCGGATGGCCCAGACGTTCGGCAGGATATAAACGAGACAGACCAGTAGAATGCAGCAATTCTGGAGCAGCTGGTGCGCCTCGATCCACTGCGCAGCAGTCCTGTGGAGAGAGGCTGCTTTCGTTTTCATGACCGACGCGCCCGCGGAACGAAGACAAGGTCGACAGTTTGGATGTCTTCCAATGTTCTAGCGGCGTCGCGATCGCGTTGTCCAGGTTCGGGCCGGAGAAAAGCGGCTCGGCTGACGACACCGTTCGCCGCGGAGGCGGCGTCGCGCCCCGGCGTCCCGTCGGTGCGGTCGACGGGGATGGGCGTGCGGCTCGTCCCTCAGCGCCGGAACACCACGGTCTTGTGGCCGTTGGGGACGACGCGGTGCTCGATGTGGAACTGCACGGCCCGCGCCAGCACGACGCTCTCGATGTCGCGACCGATGGCGACGAAGTCCTCCGGCGTGAAGGTGTGGTCGATGCGCTCGACGCCCTGCTCGATGATCGGCCCCTCGTCGAGATCGCCGGTGACGTAATGGGCGGTGGCGCCGATGATCTTCACGCCGCGCGCATGCGCCTGGTGATAAGGGCGGGCGCCCTTGAAGCTCGGCAGGAACGAGTGGTGAATGTTGATGCAGCGCCACGACAAGGCCTGGCACAGCTCCGGCGACAAGACCTGCATGTAGCGGGCGAGCACCACGAGATCGATCTTCAGGCGCCCGATCAGCTCGAGCACCTGGGCCTCCTGGGCCGCCTTGGTCTCCTTGGTCACCGGCAGGTAGTGATAGGGGATGCCGTGCCACTCCACCACGCGGGCGAGGTCGGGATGGTTCGACACCACGGCCGGGATGTCGATCGGCAGGCTGCCGGTGCGGTAACGGTACAGGAGATCGTTCAGGCAGTGATCGAACTTCGAGACCATGATCAGCACGCGCGGCTTGATCGCGGTGTCGTGGAACGTCCAGGCCATGCCGAATCTCTCGGCGATCGGTCGGAATCCCGCCTCGATGTCCGCGATCGGCGGCTGCTCGGGACCGGCCCGGAACACGGTGCGCTCGAAGAAGCGGCCCGTCTCCGGGTCGCCGAAATGCGCCGACTCGGTGATGAAGATGCCGCGCCCGGCGAGGTAGCCGGCCGTCGCCGCGACGAGGCCGGTCGTGTCGGCGCAGGAGAGCGTCAGCACGTAGGTTCTGGTGGTCATGTCGAGATTCGGTCCCGGACGATCGCCGGCGGCACGCGGGGCACCGCCGCGGCTCGGCCCTCGCGAGGACCGCCGCCGTCGGCGGCAGGTAGACACCGCGGCGGGCGGCCGCGCAACGCAAAAAGCGGCCGCTCGCGGAGCGTGCAAAGAAAAAGCCGGGCACCCGGCCCGGCTCAGTCGCCACGCAGTCGTCGGGAGAAACGCGTCAGAACTCGTCCGGGCAGGGATCGACGATCATCCACAGATCGTAGCCGTTCTTGAGCTTCTTCATCTCGGCCGTGAGGCCGCCGACGCTGGCGATCCAGCGCTTCACGGAATTCGGATAGACGGTCATCAGCTCGGCCGTGCCGGCGGCGCTCGTCACCTTGACGCCCGCCGTCCACGCCTTGTCGTAATAGGCTTGGTGGAAGCCGAGGCTGGCCCGCGGGGTGACGCAGATGCGGTTCATCGGCACGATGCCGAGCACGAGCGTACAGGCCGAGTTGCAGATGCCGTCGATGACGACACGCTGGCCCGAGTCGCGGATGCGGGCGTATTTGGCCTTGTACTCCTCGACATAGCCGCCGAAGTCGCGCTTGATGACGACGTCCGGCTCCGCCGCCTGGACGGTCGTGGACGAGAGGCCGAGCGCGGACAGAAGAAGCGCGGACACAAGTCCAGCGGCAAGCGAAAGAGATGCGAGGCGCGCCATCGCCGCCAAACCCCCCATAATTCCCCGGCCCGTGTTTTGTTCCGGTGACCGGGCGGAATTTTGACCGCGGTATGTTTGAAATTCGTTAACCACGGGTGGTCGTGGTCTCCCGGATGCCGATCAGGCCGTGCAGCCAAGCGGCTGAAAATGCAGCTCTTCGATCAGTGCGCTTGATGAATCGAATAAATAACATTCGTTTCTTTCATTGAAATCGGGCTGGCATTGTGGCGGCATCCGGTCGGCTCGATCGCCGTCCCGGCCGAGTCTCTCGACCGCCCGGACTCCTCCGCGCCCGCCGGACCTCCTGGTCGGCGGTCCTGGTCGGCGGTCCCGGTCGGTAATCCTGGTCGGTAATCCTGGTCGGCCCTGCCTATCCCCGTTCGGAGCGCCCGATGCCGCGCACCATCGAGATCCTCGTCGCGCGCGTCGCCCCGGGCGTGTTCGTCGTCCTATGGGCGTCGGGCTTCATCGGCGCGCGGCTGGGGTTGCCGTATGTCGAGCCGCTCACCTTCCTGACGTTGCGCATGGGGGCCGTCGTCGGCCTGATGGCGATCGTCGTGGCGGTCACCCGGCCAGCCTGGCCGGGCGGCGGCGCGATCGGCCACAGCGTCGTCTCGGGTCTCCTGATGCACGGCGGCTATCTGGGCGGCGTGTTCATCGCCATCGACCACAAGCTCGCCGTCGGGGTGACGGCGCTGATCGTCGGCTTGCAGCCGATCCTCTTGTCGACGCTCGCCAATCGGGTGCTGGGCGAGACCGTGACGCAGCGCCAATGGGCCGGCCTCGGGCTCGGTATCGTCGGCGTCTACCTGATCGTCCAGGCCAAGATGGCGGGCGGGGAGGCCGACCTGATCGCCTGGATCGCCATCGTCACGGCGCTCCTGTCGATCACGGCCGGCACGCTCTGGCAGAAGCGCCACGGCGGCACGATCGACTGGCGCCCGGCCTTCCTGATCCAGTACGCGGCGGCCGGCGCCGTGTTCGCGGCCGGCGCCCTTCTGTTCGAGACCCGGCGGGTGGAGTGGACGGGCGAGCTCGTCTTCGCGCTCGCCTGGCTGGTGCTGGTGCTCTCGCTCGGGGCGATCTGGCTCCTCTACTTCCTGATCCGCCGCGGCTCGGCGAGCCGCATCTCCAGCCTGTTCTATCTGACGCCCCCGGCGACCGCCGTGATGGCGTGGGCGCTGTTCGACGAGCGCCTCGGTCCGGTGGCGCTCGCCGGCATGGCGCTGTGCGTCGCCGGCGTCGGCCTCGTGAACGCGAGCCCGCGCAAGACGTGATCGCATCGGTGCCGGCAGGGCCGGACCCTGGGGTCGGCCGCGGCGTTGTCCGGATGCGCGTGCGGATGCAACATGATACAACCAATGGGGCGCGGGAGTGTCCCATGGTGCTCGCATTTGATACGCTCGGTTACGCGAAACGGCTGCGCGACGGCGGCGTGCCCGAGCCGCAGGCCGAGGCTCACGCGGAGGCGGCGCGGGACTACATCATGGTCGAGCTGGTGACCAAGAACGATCTCGCGGCGGCGGTCGAGAGCCTGCGCCATGACATGGACGCTCGCTTCGAGAACGTGCATCTGCAATTGGACGTTCTTCGCCGCGACGTCGACGCCAAGATCGAGCGCTTGGGCCTTCAGCTTACGATCCGGCTGGGTGCCCTGATGGTCGCCGGGCTGGGCGCGCTGGCCGTCATCCTGCGTCTGCACTGACGCGCACAAGTCCTTATGAGATAAACTAAAGACCGGCCCGCCAAGGGCGGGCCGGCCTCGATGTCGCGCCGCGCTACCGCGTTCAGCGGGCGGGCGCCGGGGTCGCCGGAGGCGCCGCTGCGCCCGGATTCGCCGAGCGCTCGGAGCCCGCACCGGCGCCGGTCGCGCCCGGCACGCTCGACGCGCCGCTGTCCGACGACGGTGCCGATCCGGCGCCCGATCCGGTGGTCGCGGCCGGGGCGTTGCGATCCATGGTCAGCTGGCTGCCGTTACGGTCGGTCATGCCCCAGACGATCGCGATGATGAACACGGCCGCCACGATGCCGGCGAGCCACGCCCACATCGAGGCGCTGCTCTTTCGCGCACCTGCGGGGGCGTCGACCGTGCGGTCGGCGAAGGCCGGGTCGTGGATGCCGTGCGGGTCGCCGAGCCGCGAGTCGCGCATGCCGTCCTGCGGGTCGCTCATGGTCTGCCTCCTCTCGGTTGCTCCGCGAGGGCAACCGAGAGGCCGCGACCCGGTTCCGTCCGGGGCCTCCCGCGAGCAACAATTCGTTAAGTATTCCAGAGAGGTAGACCAGAACCTGCGACTCGGTTCGCCGGGCGTCAGTTGGCCGTGATGCCGGCGCCCTCGATGACCGGCCTCCAGCGTGCCACCTCGGCCTCGACCCGAGCCCGGAACGCCTCCGGGGTGGACGGGATCGGCTCCATCACCTGGGTCGCGAGCTTTTCGCGCACGCCGGGCTCTGCAAGAAGCTCACGCACCGTCGCGCCCATGCGGTCGATCGCGGCCTGCGGCGTGCCGGCTGGCGCGATCAGCCCGTTCCAGGCCTCCGCCTCGACCGGGATGCCGCTCTCCTTCAAGGTCGGCACGCCGGGGATCAGCCCGTAACGCTCGGGCGTCGAGACCGCGATCACCTTGAGGTTTCCGGCCTCCGCCTGCGAGGTCGCGGCGATCGCCGGCAGGCAGCCCATCTGGGCGTCGCCTCGGATGATCGCGGTCGCCGCCTGCGGCGAGCTCGCATAGGCGATGTGGACGATCTGCGTGCCGCTCGCCCGAGCGATCGCCTCCATGGCGAGATGCGACAGCGAGCCGTTGCCGATCGACGCGTAATTGTATTTGCCGGGCTCGGCCCGCAGCTTCTCCAGGAGCCCGGCGACGGTCGAGACGCCGAGCGCGTTGCTCACCGCCAGCGCGCAGGGCTGTGTCGCGAGCGTCGTCACGAAGGCGAAGTCGCGGTCCCACCGGTACGGCATCTTCGCCTGCAGCAGCGCATTGATGGCGAGCGGGCCGGCGATCGAGACGCCGAACGTGGTGCCGTCCGGCGCCGCTTTGGCGACCATGTCGGTGCCGAGATTGCCGCCGGCGCCGGGCTTGTTCTCCACCGTGACGGTCTGGCCGAGCCGCTGCTGCAGCCCCTCGGCGACGACCCGGGCGATCAGATCCGGGGTCGATCCCGGGCCGAACGGCACGACGATCCGGATCGGCCGGGTCGGCCAGGCCTCGGCGGCGGCCGGCGCGTCGGCGCCGACGAGCGCCGTGACGGCGACGGCACAGGCCGAAAGCAGGGCGGCGAGGGGGCGACGGACCGAGGAGCGGACCGAGGACATGCTGCGGCTCCGGACGACGAGGTCAGGGGGTGCCTCCTGGTAGGCAACCGGACGGCGATTGTCACGCGTGGGCGCGGTCGGACGCCGCGCGCGTGGCACCGTCGCGGCCGGTCGCACACGCCGCGGTCGCTCTTGCGTCGGCCGGTCCGATCGCTTCTACTCCGGCCGCTTTTTTTGCCGCTCGCCGCGGATCGCCGGGGGAAATGCATGGGGCTCGTCGTCCTGGTTCTGGGTCTCGTCCTGTTCATCGGGGCGCATGTCGTCGTGTCGCTGCGCGCTCGGCGCGCCGCCCTCGTCGCGCGCCTCGGCGAGATTCCCTACAAGGGCCTGATCTCGGTCGTCTCGCTCGCCGGCATCGTGCTGATGGGCTGGGGCTTCGCCGAGTACCGGGCGGAGGGGGAGTGGATCGAGCTCTACGATCCGCCGACCTGGACCCGGCACCTGTCGGCGCTGCTGATGTGGCCCGCCGTGATCATGGTCACGGCCGCCTACATCCCCGGCAACATCAAGCGCGTGCTCAAGCATCCGATGCTGTCGGGCGTGAAGCTGTGGGCGGTCGCGCATCTGATCGCCAACGGCGACCTCGGCTCGATCCTGATCTTCGGCGCGATCCTCGCCTGGGCCGTCTACGACCGCATCAGCCTCAAGCGGCGCACCGATCCGGGCGCGCCGCCGATTCCGGTCGGCGGCCGTCGCAACGACATCCTGACCGTGGTGGTCGGGACGATCCTCTATCTCGCCCTCGCCTTCGTGTTCCATCCGCTGGTCATCGGCCGCGCCGTGTTCGGCAGCCCGGCGCTCGGCACCTGAGCCGGGCGCCGCCGCGGCCGCGGCGCGCTCCGGTGCGCCACCAGCGATCCCGACCGAGAGACCCGAAACGATGTCCGTGCACCGCGACGACCGGCGCCTGACCGCGCCCGACATCCTGGCCCGCAAGGGCGGGGTGCCGATCGCCATGCTGACCTCCTATCATGCCCACACGGCGCGCCTCGCCGACCAGCACTGCGACTCGATCCTGGTCGGCGACTCGCTCGGCATGGTCATGCACGGGCTGGAGACCACCGTGCCGGTGACGCTCGACATGATGATCCTGCAGGGGCTCGCGGTGATGCGCGGCTCCAAGCGGGCGCTGGTCGTCGTCGACATGCCGTTCGGCAGCTACGAGGCCTCGAAGGAGCAGGCCTTCCACGCGGCCGCCCGCATCCTGAAGGAGACCGGCTGCGGCGCCATCAAGCTCGAGGGCGGGGTGCGGATGGCCGAGACCATCCGGTTCCTCGTCGAGCGCGGTATCCCGGTGATGGGCCATGTCGGCCTCACCCCGCAGTCGATCAACACGCTGGGCAGCTTCCGGGCGCAGGGCCGCGACCCGGCCGATTGGGCGCCGATCGAGGCCGATGCCAGGGCCGTGGCCGAGGCGGGGGCGTTCTCGGTGGTGCTGGAGGCGATCGCCGAGCCGCTCGCCGCCAAGATCACCAAGGACGTGCCGATCCCGACCATCGGGATCGGGGCGAGCGCCACCTGCGACGGCCAGGTGCTGGTGCTCGAGGACATGCTCGGCCTGTCACCGCGGGTGCCGAAATTCGTCAAGCGGTATGCCGATCTCGGCCCCTCGATCGAGCGCGCCGTCGCGGCCTATGCCGAGGAGGTGCGCTCGCGCACTTTCCCGGGACCGGAGAACGTCTATCCGGTGAAGAAGGCGCCCTGACCGGTTCCGTCCCGCCGGGCCCCGTATGGATCGGCGCCTTGCGCTCGCCACAAGCATGGTCTAGCGGCTTGTGGCTCCGGGAGCGCGTGGCCGACCGCGGCCGTCGCTCCCACCGCGCCGGAACGAGCGGCGCCAAATCGTTGAAACAAAAGCTTCAGGAACAACGGGTCGCCGCGTGTCCGATATCTTCAGGGAAGTCGACGAGGAAGTCCGCCGCGAACGGCTGCAGCAGATCTGGAAGCGCCACGGCGGCCTGATCGTCGCGATCTGCATCCTCGTCGTCGCCGGCGTGGCCGGCTGGCGCGGCTGGCAGTGGTACGAGGCGAAGCAGGCCGCGACCGCGAGCATGGCGTTCGACGCGGCGGCGCGGCTCGCCCAGGACGGCAAGCCGGCCGAGGCGGGCGCCGCCTTCGCCAAGCTCGCGGCCGACGCGCCGGTGCCGGCCTATCGCAACCTCGCCCGCCTGCGGGAAGCGGAGGTTCAGGCCGCGACCGACCCGAAGGCGGCGATCGCCAGCTTCCAGGCGATCGCGGCGGACACGTCGAACCCGCCGCTGTTCCGCGAAGCCGCCACGGTGCGGGCCGGCCTCCTGATGGTCGACACCGCGCCCTATGCCGACCTGCAGGCGCGGCTGGAGCCGCTCGCCCGGCCGGACGGCGCCTTCCGCCACACCGCCCGGGAGCTCCTCGCCCTGTCCGCCTGGAGGGCCGGCGACGGCGCCGCGACCCGGCGCTGGGCCGATGCCGCCGCCGCCGATCCCGATGCGCCCGCCGGACTGAAGGCGCGGGTCGACATCCTGCTCGCCCTGATCGGCGAGGCCGCCAAGAGCTGAGCGAGTGCCGGCGGATGGTTCGCCGGCGACCTCTCACCGGACCATCGAGCGGCGCATCGTGACGAACCGAGAGCCGAACCGAGAGCCGAGCCGAGACCCGAAGGAGCGACCGATGCGAGCCCGTGCCCGCGTGATCCTGCTCGCCGCCGCCGCCGTGGCGGCGCTGCCGCTCGCCGGCTGCGACCAGATCGACAATCTCACGGCGATGTTCGACACCAAGAAGAAGCTCCCGGGCGACCGCAAGCCGGTGTTCCCGGAGGGCGTGCCCGGCATCCAGCAAGGTGTGCCGCCCGAATACCTGCCCGGCGCCCGCCCGACCGAGGAGACCCCCGCGGCGCCGCCGTCCGAGGCCGCCGCGCCGAGCGCGGCAGCGCCCGAGGCCAAGCCCGAGCCGAAGCCGCGCGCCCGCTCGCAGCAGGCGGCGCAGCCGCCGGCGCCCGCGCCCCAGCAACGCCGCGCCGCGGCGCCGCCGCCGTCGGTCGAGGACGACCCCGACACGGCCGACGCGCCGGCGCCGAGCGGTGCAGCCCGTCCGGCACCGGCGACGCCGGTCGCCTCCGTCCCGGTGCGCCCGCGCCAACCGGCTCCGTCCGAGGCCGCGCCGGCCGCCCCGGGCGGCACGGCCGCGGTGCCGCAGCAGCCGCTGCCCTGGCCGACCGCCCCGGGCAACTGAGTCGGGGCGCGCCCGCACCACAAGTCCGGGCCTCGATGCGCCCGGGACGGCGGCCATCGGGGCGTCTGCCCCGACCGCCCTCTGCAGAGTTGGTGAAAACGTTTTCAGCGCTGCGTCGCTGCGCCGCGCTCTTGCCCTCGGCCTCGCCTTCGCTGGGCCGCCCGGCTCGGTGAAAACGGTTCCATCCAATCCCCTTTTAACGGATGTCGGCGTCTCGAAAGCCTGACCGTCGGCCCCGACCGCAGCGCCATTCGCAGCGCGCGTGTTCGACATCCTCGGCGATACGCGCTGCGTCCTCGTGTGCTATCGAGTGCCTTTCGGAGCGGCCTGCCGCCGTTCCGCCCTGCGTTTCGTCCCGATGTCCGGCCCGCGTGCCGGGCCGTTTCCGACCTTTCGAGAGGCCACCCGGCGCCCCGATGTCCTTCACGATCGCCATTGTGGGCCGCCCCAATGTGGGCAAGTCGACCCTGTTCAACCGCCTGGTCGGCAAGCGCGTCGCGCTCGTCGACGACCAGCCGGGCGTGACCCGCGACCGCCGCGAGGGCACCGGCCGGCTCGGCGACCTCGACTTCACCGTGATCGATACGGCCGGGCTCGAGGAGGCGCCGGACGAATCGCTGGCCGGCCGCATGCGCGCCCAGACCGAGACCGCGATGGCCGACGCCGACGCCATCCTGTTCCTGATCGACGCCCGGGTCGGGCTGACGCCGGCCGACCGGGCCTTCGCGGCGGCGGTGCGCAAGACCGGCCGGCCGGTCGTGCTGGTCGCCAACAAGAGCGAGGGCCGCGCCTCCGAGGCCGGTGTCTACGAGGCGTTCGGGCTCGGGCTCGGCGAGCCGGTCGGCGTCTCGGCCGAGCACGGGCTCGGCCTGTCCGATCTCTACGACGCGTTGCGCGAGGCGCTGCCCGATCTGACCGAGGAGGCCGCCGCGGCGACGCGCGCCGAGGTGCGGGCCGAGCGCGAGGCGAAGGCTGCGGCGCGCGACGGTTTCTCGACCGATGCGGCCGGCGCCGATCCGGCGGCGGCAGCGGCGCCGCGCCCGGTGCGCATCGCCGTGGTCGGCCGCCCGAACGCCGGCAAGTCGACCCTGATCAACCGCCTCCTGGGCGCCGACCGCCTGCTCACCGGGCCGGAGGCCGGCATCACCCGCGACTCGATCGCGGTCGATCTCGACTGGCACGGCCGCGCCTTCAAGGTCCACGACACCGCCGGCATGCGGCGCAAGTCGAAGATCGACGACAAGCTCGAGAAGATGTCGGTCTCGGATGCGCTCGACGCGATCCGGTTCGCCGAGGTGGTGGTGCTGCTGATCGATGCCACGGCGCCGTTCGAGGAGCAGGATCTGCGGATCGCCGATCTGGTCGAGCGCGAGGGCAGGGCGCTGGTGATCGGCCTGTCCAAATGGGATCTCGCCGAGGGTGAGACGGGCGCGCTCACGCGGCTGCGCCAGGAGGCCGAACACCGGCTGCCCCAGCTCGCCGGGATGCCGGTCGTCGCCGTGTCGGGGCTGACCGGGGCGGGGCTCGACCGGCTGATGCAGGCCGTGCTCGACATTCACGCGATCTGGAACCGCCGCGTTCCGACCAACGCGCTCAACCGCTGGCTCGACAGTGCCGTCGACGGCCATCCGCCGCCCGCCGTGTCGGGCCGCCGCCTCAAGCTCAACTACATCACTCAGCCGAAGGCGCGGCCGCCGAGCTTCGTCCTGTTCTGCTCGCGCGCCGACGCCGTGCCGGAGTCCTACAAGCGCTATCTGATCAACGGCCTGCGCGAGAGCTTCGACCTGCCCGGCACGCCGATCCGGCTGACGCTGCGCGAAAAAGCCAATCCCTATGCGACCCGCGCCAAAGGACGCTGAGGCGGGGCAAGGCATCTCGGGACCGGGCGGCGACCCCGCGCCGGTGCCGCACGGTCGGCGACGCGCCGCCTTCGGCTTCGTCTTCGTCACGGTGGCGATCGACATGCTGTCGGTCGGCATCTTCGTGCCGGTGCTGCCCCGCCTGGTCGCCGACTTCATGGGCGGCGACGAGCCGGCCGCGGCCACCATGTACGGCCTGTTCGGCATCGCCTTCGCGCTGATGCAGTTCGTCTTCTCGCCCGTGCAGGGGGCGCTGTCCGACCGATTCGGCCGGCGCCCCGTGATCCTGGTCTCCAATCTCGGCGTCGGGCTCGACTATGTCGTGATGGCGCTCGCGCCGACGATCTGGTGGCTGCTCGCCGGCCGGGTGATCTCCGGCGTCGCCTCCGCCTCGATCGCCACCGCCTTCGCCTACATCGCCGACGTCACCGAGCCGGAGAAGCGGGCCGCCCGCTTCGGCCTGCTGGGTGCCGCCTTCGGGCTCGGCTTCGTGCTCGGCCCGGCGATCGGCGGGCTCGCCGGCAGTGTCGATCCGCGGCTGCCGTTCTGGATCGCGGCCGGCCTGAGCCTCGCCAACGCCGCCTACGGCTACTTCATCCTGCCGGAATCGCTGCCGCCGGAGAAGCGGGCGCCGCTGCGGCTCTCCCGCGCCAACCCGCTCGGCGCGCTGACGCTGCTACGCTCGCAGCCGCAGCTCCTCGGCCTCGCCGGCGTGTGGTTCGTCAGCCAGCTCGCGCATTTCGTCCTGCCGAGCCTGGGCGTGCTCTATCTCACCTTCCGGTACGACTGGGACGCGCGGACCATCGGCTTCACCATGGCGGCGGTCGGGCTCGGCGCCGTGATCGTGCAGGGCGGGCTGATCGGCCCCGGCGTGCGGCGGCTCGGCGAGCGCGGCGCGCTGCTGCTCGGCGCCATGGCCGGCGTGATCGGGCTGACCATCCAGGGGCTCGCGCCGCACGGCTGGATGTTCTGGCTCGGCATCCCGTTCAACAGCCTGTGGGGCTTCACCCATGCGGCGGCCAACAGTCTGATGAGCCGCCGGCTCGGCCCCTCCGAGCAGGGCCGGCTGCAGGGCGCCAATGCCTGCATGATGGGGATCGCCGGGCTGATCGGGCCCGGCCTGTTCTCGCAGGTCTACGCCGTCGCTCTGGCGCATCCCGGCGCGTTTCCGGGGCCGGGCGCGCCGTTCTTCGTCGCGGTGGCGCTGCTGCTCGTAGCCCTCGCGATGGCGGTGCGGGCGACCCGCAGCCCGCCGGCCGCATCCGGCCCTGCCGCGGCGGATCAGTCCGGCGGATTGTAGTGGAGGAGCCGGCCGGCGCGCAGGTCGAACAGGCGCCCGGTCTCGCCGAAGCTCGGAAGGCACAGCGGCAGGATCGCGGCCGCCGCCTCCTCGGGCGGCTGCACGGTCTGCGGATCCTCGCCCGGCATCAGCTGCGCCCGCATGCGGGTGCGGGTCGGGCCGGGATTGACGATGTTGACCTTGACGGGCGTCGTCGCCGTCTCGGCCGCATAGGTGCGCCCCATCATCTCGAGCGCCGCCTTGGAGATCGCATAGGGGCCGCGATAGGCCTTGCCGGAATGCGCCGCGCCCGAGGAGACGAACACGACGCGGGCCGCCGGCGCCTTGCGCAGCAGCGCGTCGAAGCAGCGGATGAGGTGCAGGTTCGCCGTGACGTTCACCTGCATCAGCTCGTCCCACTCCTTCGGGTCGACATGTGACAGCGGGGTCACCGGCCCGAGCCGGCCCGCATTGGCGACCAGGATGTCGAGCCGGCCGTAGCGATCGTTCAGCACCAGCGCCAGGCGGGCGATGCCGTCGGTGTCGGCGAGATCGAGCGGCACCAGCGTCGCCGGCTCGCCGCCGGCCGCCTGGATGGCGTCGTCGAGCTCCTCCAGCCCGCCGACAGTGCGGGCGACGGCGACGACATGGGCGCCGGCCTCGGCGAGCGCGACGGCGGTGGCAAAGCCGATGCCCCGCGAGGCCCCGGTGACGAGCGCAATCTGGTCGGCGAGCGGACGAGACATGTGATTTCAATCCAGTAGGGGAAATGGGCGGGATGATCTGCCGTCGTTTTACCGGGATGAACTCGCCGCACAAGCGAAACCGGAACGGCTCGCGAGAGCGGCGGAGGCGAGCGTGCGCGTCGAAGGCCGGTCCGCGCAGCGACGGCCATCGGATGCGGTAGAATTGATCACGAATAGCTCGCGAGGGTAGAATCTGGGTCTTCCGGTGCGAGGTTGGAGGAGGCGCGGTGGACATCAAGGATGTGAACGTCTGGGCCGTGATCGCCTATCTGCTGCCGGGGGTCGTGATGGTTCAGGCGCGGTCGATCGCCGCGCGGGCCTCTCTCTCTCCGCTGTCCAAGGACAATCTGGCCCTCTTCGTCGTCGTGACGGTCCTTTACGGGGTCGGAGCATGGGCCTTCGGCATCGCCCCGCAGACGCCCGACTCGGTCGCCAAGCTCGGCTCGTCGGCGGTCCTGAAGTACTCCGTCGTCGCGCCGATAGTCCTCGGATTCGGTTTCGGACTGCTCGAGCGCTACGGCGGCGTGCGGTGGATGCTGCAGCCCTTCGGCGTCAATGTCCCGCTGCCGTTCAAGAGCGTTTGGGTCGAGGTCTTCTCACGATTGAAGGAGGGTTCGTACGTGATCGTGGTCCTCAAGGACGGCACGATCTACAATGCACTGGTGACGGCCGATAGCCGGTTCAGTTCGGACCCACTGAATCTCGACCTTTATGTCGGGCAGACGTTCTCCCTCGATAATTGGGAGCCGTCGGAGCCGAGGCGCGGTGTCTACATTCGTGCGAGCGAGATCAGGTCGATCGAGGTCATCGAAAAACGATGACGAGAGGACATCGGAATGAACGAGAAAACAGAGAGACAGAAGCCGACGACCCGGATCAGCGGTATGGCGTTCGAGAATATCCGTCCGCTGGCCTCGATCAAGCCGGTCGATCCTTTCAAACGGCCGGTCTTCTCGAACCCGAGGCCGGTCGGCGAGAAGCCGAAACCGGCCGGCACGGCCGACCCGGGCAGCAACTCGTCCGACGACAAGCGCTGACGCGACCCGCCCCCGCGACCCGACGGAGTGCGGCGGACGCGCCGCCCCTCAGCTCGCCTCGGCCAGCAGCGACAGCTGCGACTTGCCGTTCGTCTCGGCCGCGAGGTCGGTCAGCGGGGTCGGGTACTCGCCCGTGAAGCAGTGGTCGGTGAACTGGGGCCGCGCCGGGTCGCGGCGCTCCTCGCCGACGGCCCGGTAGATGCCGTCGACCGACAGGAAGGCGAGGCTGTCGGCGCCGATATACTGGCGCATCTCCTCGATCGAGTGGGTGGCGGCCAGGAGCTTGTCGCGCTCCGGCGTGTCGATGCCGTAGTAGTCGGGGTGCGTGATCGGCGGCGAGGCGATGCGGAAATGCACTTCCGTGGCGCCGGCCTCGCGCATCATCTGGACGATCTTCACGGAGGTCGTCCCGCGCACCAGCGAGTCGTCGATCAGTACGATGCGCTTGCCGGCCACCACGGCGCGGTTGGCGTTGTGCTTCAAGCGGACGCCGAGCTCGCGCACCGACTGGGTCGGCTGGATGAAGGTGCGGCCGACATAGTGGTTGCGGATGATGCCGAGCTCGTAGGGCACGCCGGCCGCCTGGGCGTAGCCGATCGCCGCCGGCACGCCCGAGTCGGGCACCGGCACGACGACGTCGGCCGGGGCGGCCGCCTCGCGGGCCAGCTCGGCGCCCATGTTCTTGCGGACCTCGTAGACGCTGCGACCGCCGACGATCGAGTCCGGGCGCGAGAAGTAGATGTACTCGAAGATGCAGGGGCGCGGCGCGACCGGCGGGAACGGCTTGTAGCTGTGGGCGCCGGTCTCGTCGAAGACGAAGACCTCGCCGTTCTCGATGTCGCGGACATACTTGGCGCCGATGATGTCGAGCGCGCAGGTCTCCGAGGTGACGATCGGGCAGCCGTCCAGCTCGCCCAGCACCAGCGGCCGGATGCCGAGCGGGTCGCGGGCGGCGATCAGCTTCTTGTTGGTCATGGCGACGAGCGAGTAGGAGCCCTCGAGCTCGCGCAGCGCCTCGACGAGCTTGTCCACGAAGCGGTTGCGGCGCGAGCGGGCGACGAGATGCAGGATCACCTCGGTGTCGCTGGTCGAGTGCATCATGGCGCCTTCGCCGACCAGGCGGCGGCGGAGCGTCAGGCCGTTGGTCAGGTTACCGTTGTGGCCGACCGCGAAGCCGCCCGACTCCAGCTCGGCGAAGAACGGCTGGACGTTGCGCAGGATGGTGCCGCCGGTCGTCGAGTAGCGCACGTGACCGACGGCGAGATGGCCGGGAAGCTGCTCGATGACGTGGCGCTTGGAGAACGTGTCCTCGACCAGGCCGAGGCGGCGCTCCGAATGGAAGCGGCTGCCGTCGAACGAGACGATGCCGGCCGCCTCCTCGCCGCGGTGCTGCAGGGCGTGCAGGCCGAGCGCCGTGATGGCGGCGGCGTCGCGATGCCCGTAGATGCCGAACACGCCGCATTCTTCGCGCATGCGGTCGCCGTCGAGCGCCGGGTCGAAAGAGGTTAGGGCGGCGCGCTCGGTCGAAACGGTCATGGACGGATCCTCGGGCCTTCGGTGCGGGCCGGCCGGGCCCGCGAGAGTGGCCGGCGGCGCCGACCATGAAAAACAGAACATCGACCGCTCCGTCGATCCTGCTTTCGCAGGGGACGGACCGGCCGACGCATCGGTCGCGGCCGTTTTCGGGCGCGCGTCTGGCTACGCGGTCACACCACGGTCCCGGACCGGCCGTTCGGGCCGGCGAGCTCCGCCCGGGGACTGCGCTCGGTCGGGACATGATCGGAGCGCTGCTCGGGCGGCGGCTCGGCATCCTCGTCGGCGGGCCGCTTCTTGAACCGCTTCAAGATGGTGTTCTCGGGGTCTTCCGGCAACAGCGACATCAGCCATTGTCCGGTGCCCTGCAGCACGACCCGCGACCGGGCGTTGCGCACCGCCTCCGGCTGCGACTTCGCCGGGACGAGCCAGTCGAAGAAGATGAAGGCGACGACGACGATCAGGAGGCCGCGGCCGAGGCCGAACAGGAAGCCGAGCGTGCGGTCGAGCGCCCCGATGCGGCTGTCGAGGATGCGGTCGGAGATGCGCACCGTCAGGGCCGAGACGATGATCAGGGTGAGCAGGAAGACGCCCCCCGCCGTCGCGCCCATCGCCACATAGTCGTTGTTGAAATACTGCTTCGCCCAGGGCAGCAGCTTGGGAAATGCGTAGAGCGTCGCCACCGCGGCGCATCCCCACGAGGCGATCGACAGCACCTCGCGCATGAAGCCGCGCACCATGGCGAGCAGCCCCGAGACCAGCATCACGACGATCAGGAAGATGTCCAGGTACATCTGAGGCGGGCTCGCTCGCGGGCGCGTTCCAGAGATCCGCCGGAGCCGCTGCCGGCCGGCGGTGCGGCCCGTGTATAGAGCATTTTTCGCGGCTCTGGGAACCGGCCGGGCCAGAAATCCACGGTCGCCGGGCACGGTTGCGCCGGACCTGTGGCGGGACGGTCATGCTGGTGCGGCGGCTAACGCTCCGCCGGCGCCGGCCGGCCCTCCCGCCGCGGGGCGGGCCGGTTCGGGACGATTCGCGCCACCAGGTCGGAAAGGCTCGCGACCGGGGCGAGGGCGAGGCCGTCGCGCTCGGCCCCGCGGGTGGCGTCGGGCACCACGGCGCGGGCGAAGCCGAGCTTCCGGGCCTCCTTCAGCCGGGCCGGGGCGTGCGACACCGGGCGCACGGCGCCCGACAGCGAGACCTCGCCGAAATGCACGGCGTCCGACGGCAGCGGCGTCTTGGCGAGCGACGAGACCAGGGCGGCGGCGGCAGCCAGGTCCGCGGCCGGCTCGGCGATGCGCAAGCCCCCGGCGACGTTGAGATAGACGTCGTAGCCGCCGAGCTTCACGCCGCAATGGGCCTCCAGCACCGCGAGCACCATGGCGAGCCGGCTCGGATCCCAGCCGACCACGGCGCGGCGCGGCGTGCCGAGCGAGGTCGGCGCGACGAGCGCCTGGATCTCGACCAGCAGCGGCCGCGTCCCCTCCATGCCGGCGAACACGGCCGTGCCCGGCGCGCCGAGGTCGCGCTCGGACAGGAACAGGGCCGACGGGTTCGACACCTCGGAGAGGCCGCCGCCCGTCATCTCGAACACGCCGATCTCGTCGGTCGGGCCGAAGCGGTTCTTCACGGCCCTCAGAATCCGGAAATGGTGGCCGCCTTCGCCTTCGAAGGAGAGGACCGCGTCGACCATGTGCTCGACCACGCGCGGCCCCGCGATCTGGCCGTCCTTGGTGACGTGGCCGACGAGAATCACGGCGGCGCCCGCCCGTTTGGCGAAGCGGATCAGGAGCTGGGCGGAGGCGCGCACCTGCGTCACGGTGCCGGGCGAGGACTCGACCATGTCGGTCCACATGGTCTGGATCGAGTCGATCACGACGAGCCGAGGAACCTTGCCCTGCGAGAGGGTTGCGATGATGTCCTCGACCGAAGTCTCGGCCGCGAGCTCGACCGGAATCCGGGTCAGCCCGAGCCGCTCGGCGCGCAGCCGCACCTGGGCGATCGACTCCTCGCCGGTGATGTAGACGGCCCGGTGGCCGGCCGCGGCGAGCGCCGCGGCGATCTGGATCAGCAGCGTCGATTTGCCGATCCCGGGATCGCCGCCGACCAGCAGCACCGAGCCGGGGACGAGGCCGCCGCCCGCCACCCGGTCGAACTCGCCGTTCTTGGAGGCGATGCGGGGCGCCTCCTTCTGCTCGCCGGCGAGCGGGGCGAGCGCGAACGGCTTGCCCTTGCGCGGCGGCCGGCCGGGACCGGAGAACACCCGCTCGGCGGCGGCATTCTCCTCCGATATGGTGTTCCACTCGCCGCAGGCGTCGCACTTGCCCTGCCAGCGATTGTAGGCGGCGCCACAGGTCTGGCAGACGAACTTTTGGGTCTTCTTGGCCATGCCCGATACGGGCGCGAGCGCCGCCCCGAAGTCAACGATTCGGCCGCGCCCCTCGCAAGTCCCGGCAATCGTGTTATATGAGGCCTGCTGCAATATCGCAGTGAGGAGCCAGATGACTGCTGTTTTGCAGCCGAACCAACCAGCGCCGGCTCTCCTGGCGGACGACCGACACGGCCTCGCTCTGAAGGGCTTCTTCGCGATCGTCGACCGCTGGGGCGCCGACAACCGCGTCGCGCGAAAAATCCTCGGCAATCCGGCGGAGCGGACCTTCTACGACTGGAAGCGCGGCCGGGTCGGTCGGCTGCCGGACGACACGCTGCGGCGGATCGGCTACGTGGCCGGCATCTGGAAGGCGCTGCAGATCGTCTATGCGGACCCGGCGCTCGCCGATTCGTGGCCGAGCCGGCCGAACGCCGCGTTCGGCGGCCAGACGCCGCTCGCCCGGATGGCGGCCGGCGACGTCACGGATCTCGCCGCCGTGCGGGCCTATCTCGATGCCGCCCGTGCCCCCTGGTCCTGACCCCGCCGTCCCGACCCGGCTGGTCGAGTGGCCGCAGGCGTGGCGCATCATCGCCTCGCGCTACCCGCCGATCGACCTGTTCGAGCGATTGACCCCCGATCCCGCCGTCTGGGACGTGTTGGCCGCGCTGGAGCAGGCGACCAACCCGCGTGTACGCGACGCCGTCGGCGAGATCGCGCTCGTCCCGCCGGAGCGCCGGGTGAGCGGGCCGAGCGCCTCCTTCGTCATGGCGGCCTTCACGCATCTCAATCCGAAGGGCTCGCGCTTCTCGGACGGGAGCTTCGGCGTCTATTACGCGGCGGCGTCGCTCGACACGGCGATCGCCGAGACGGTCCACCACGTCGGCCGCTTCGCCGCCGACGCCGGCGATCCCCGCCGCCGCGAGGACATGCGGGTGTTGGTCGGTGCGGTCCGCCATCGCTTGGACGACGTCGCGGCGTTGCCGGTGCCGACCCGGGCCGGGCTGCTCGACCCGGACTCCTACGCCGTGAGCCAAGCCTTCGGCGGCACGCGCCGGGCGGCCGGCAGCGACGGGCTCGTCTATCCGAGCGTGCGGCATCCGGGTGGCGAATGCCTCGCCGCGTTCTGGCCGGACGTCGTCGCCGTGCCGGTGCAGGAGCGCCATCTCCAATACGAATGGGACGGGCAACGGGTCTCGCGGTATTTCGACTATTCCCGCGACGCCTGGGTGCCGGTCCGCTGAGCGCCTATCTATGGGGAGCCCGCCGGTCTCGTCCGGCGGCACGGGGCATGCAGCGTGTGCGCGCATGCCGAAGCGGCCAGGAGATGGCCGTAGTGGACTGAAAGCCGATAGACATGTCGGATGTGATCGTTCTCGGGGCCGGGATCGCCGGGGTGGCGGCCGCCCTTCACCTGCAGCGGCGCGGCCGCTCCGTCGCGCTGGTCGACCGGCAGGCGCCGGGCCGCGAGACGAGCTACGGCAATGCCGGCATCATCCAGGGCGAGGCGGTCGAGCCTTATCCGATGCCGCGTGACCTCGCGGCGCTGCTCGGCGTGGCGCTCGGCCGGGGCAACGACGTGCGCTACGACCTCGCCGCGCTACCCGGCCACGTCGTGCCGCTGCTGCGCTACTGGTGGTACTCTGCACCGGTCCGGCACCGCACCCTCGCGATCGCCTGGGCGGGCCTGATCCGACACGCGACGGCCGAGCACCAGGATCTGATGACGGCGGCCGGCGTGCCGGACGATCTGGTCCGCCGCGACGGCTTTTTCGACATGCACCGGGCGGAGACGAAGCTGGATGCCGAGACCCGCCGGGCGGAGCGGCTGCAGCGCGAGTTCGGCGTCGCGTTCCGCCGCCTGACGCCGGCCGAATTGCGCGCCGCCGAGCCGGCCCTGAAGACCGGCGGCGCCGGGGCGATCCACTGGCGCGACTCGTGGTCTGTGCGCGATCCGGGCGCGCTGGTCGCCGCTTATGCCGACCTGTTCCGCCGCTCGGGCGGGACGTTCGTCCACGGCGATGCCGACACGCTCGCGGCGCTGCCGTCCGGCGGGTTCCGGGTGCAGACCGCCGACGGGCCGCTGGAGGCGGCCGCCGTCGTCGTCTCGCTCGGCCCGTGGTCGGCCGCGCTGCTGCGCCGCTTCGGCCAAAAGATCCCGATGGTGCGCAAGCGCGGCTATCACCGGCACTATCGGGTCGGGACGGAGCTGTCCCGGCCGCTGCGCGACGCCGCCTTCGGCTATGTGGCCGCGCCCATGACGGTCGGCCTGCGGCTCACCACCGGGGCCGAGTTCGCCGGGGTCGACGCGCCGGCCACGCCCGTGCAGCTCGTCCGCGCCGAGGCGGCCGCCCGTGACCTCGTCGATCTCGGCGCGCCGGTCGAGAACGCGCCTTGGCTCGGCACCCGCCCGTGCCTGCCCGACATGCTGCCGCTGATCGGCGAGGCGCCCGGGCACAACG
The DNA here is from genome assembly GCF_042682915.1 of Rhodoplanes azumiensis. Classification (NCBI taxonomy): domain Bacteria; kingdom Pseudomonadati; phylum Pseudomonadota; class Alphaproteobacteria; order Hyphomicrobiales; family Nitrobacteraceae; genus Rhodoplanes; species Rhodoplanes azumiensis. The sequence goes on from NZ_JBHUIW010000002.1 coordinate 264,743, forward strand.
GCCTGTGGCTCCATTTCGGCCACGGCCACCAAGGTTTCACCCTCGGCCCCGCCACCGGACGATTGCTCGCCGAGATGATGACGGGCGAGGCGACGCTGGTCGACCCGGCGCCGTTCACGCCGACCCGGTGGTGGCGGTGAAGAACGCGGCTCAGCTCCGCCAGCTGCGGTGGTAGCGGCGGCCGAGGCTGGTGAGAACCTCGTAGGAGATCTGGCCGCCGAACGGCGCGGCGGCGTCGACCGGGAACTCCTCGCCGAGCAGTGTCACCCAGTCGCCGCGCCGCGGCGACACCTCGGGCAGCGCCGTGACGTCGATGGCGAGCAGATCCATCGAGATACGGCCGACGATCGGGCAGCGTTTCCCGACCACCACGGCGACCGGCTGAGCCTGTCCCAACGCCGCGCCGGCGCGCAAGAATCCGTCGCCGTAGCCGACCGCCGCGATGGCGATGCGGGATTCACGCGGGGCCGTCCAGGCGGCGCCGTAGCCGACCGTCTCGCCGCGCCGGACCTTTCGCACCTGGACGACGCGCGCCTCGAGCCGGACCACCGGGCGCATCGGGTTCTCCGATCCGGGGATCGGGTTGCCGCCGTAGAGGGCGATGCCGGGCCGCACCACCTCGCAATGGGTCGAGGGCCCGAGGAACAGGCCGGAGGAGTTGGCGAGCGAGGCGTCGACGCCGCGGAACAGCATGCGGACCTCGCGGAACGCTTGGATCTGGCGCTCGTTCAGCGGATGCGCGGGCTCGTCGGCGCAGGCGAGATGGCTCATGATCAACGCGATGCCGTGGTCGGGCGAATCGAGCCGCGGCGCGAGCGCGGCGGCGTCCTCGAGCGACAGGCCGAGCCGGTTCATGCCGGTGTCGACATGCAGAGCGGCGCCGCCCGTCCAGGCGTTGACGCGGCAGAACGCGTCCCATTCGACCAGCTCCGCCATGCTGCCGATCACGGGCCGCACGCGGGCGTCCGCGAAGGCGGCGGAGCCGGCCGGCGGAATGCCGTTGAGCACGTAGATCACGGCGTCCGGCACGGCGCGGCGCAGCGTGCGCGCCTCGGCCAGATGCGCGACGAAGAAGGTCTTGCAGCCCGCCCGCGCCAACGCGCCGGCCACCTCGGCGAGGCCGCAGCCATAGGCGTCCGCCTTCACCACGGCGGCGCAGTCGGCCGGCGTGACGCGGCGCGCGAGATCACGCCAGTTGGCGACGAGGGCGGCAAGGTCGATGGTGAGCACGCCGCCCGTCTCCATCACGGGCGGGCCGGCCTCGGCCACCGGGACGCTCCTCGGGGCTTCGGCGGACGATCCGGAGGCGGAGGCCCGGGCGGCGGCGCCGGCCGCCGCCTGGATCTCGTCCGCGCGCGTCCTCTCCGGCACCGTCATGGCTTCCTCCGTTAAGCTCCGGCCACGGCGGCCGGAGGACCGCCACTAGACCCGTTCGCCGGAGAGGACAAGGGCGGCGGCGCTTGAGCGGTCGCCGGTGCTGCGGGATAATCGCACCGGCGGACCATGACGGGTGCAGGGGTGACATTCGGCGCTGCCGAGGAGGATCCCATGTGCATGCGATCGTCTCGCCTGTCCGGACTCCGGCTCGTCCCCGCACTCGCCGTGTCGGCGCTCGCCGCTCTCGCGCTCGCCGCGTGCGCGCCACCGGCCGAGCTGGACCGGCCGCCGGCGCCGCCCGCCGCCGCCGCCCGTGCGCTGCTGCCGCCCGGCCGCAGCGAGGCGGTCGCGCTTCCCGACGCGGTCGCGGCCGCAGCCGTCGACACCGCGACCGTGACGACGTCCGACGGCCGCCTGACCGCGGCACGCTTCGCCACGCCGGAGGCCGCGCGGCACGGGTTCGGCGCGCTCGCCGACGCAGTCGATCGCCGCGCCGGCCCGACGTCGCGCAGCCGGGTCGCGGTCGGTGCGCTCCACTACATGCGCTATGCCGGCCCTGGTCTCGCCGGGCTCGTCTGGGCGAGCGGGCCGTGGCTGTTCGCCGCAGAGGCGGCGAGCCCCGAGCAGCTCGCCGGCCTGATCGCTGCCTCCCGGGTCGGCGGGATCGAGGACACCGGCGCGGCGACCTGGGTGCTGATCGCGTCGCTCGCCGGCGTCGCGGTCCTGCTGCTCCTGATCGGCCTGCTCGTCCGCCGCATCCTGCGCAGCGCCGTGGTCGCACCGGCCCCCGGCGTCGTGCCGGTGCCGCGCGACGCGCTTCTGGCGCGCCTGAAGGCGCTCGACGATCCGTCGCGTCCATGGCAGGTACGCAGCGCTCCCGACGCCGACCTCGTCGTCGAGTGGAAGTACGCCGACGCCGCATGGTGGGGCGTGATGGCCGAGCAGGGCGTTCGCGAGACCTACCGGTTACGGCTCTATCTCGACGAGGCCCGCCACCGCGTCGGCGCGCGCGACGAGGTCGCGGCGGTCGAGTGGTCGGCCGGCATGCTGCCGACGCCACGCTTCACGGTCGAGCGGCAAGGATTTCGCGGGGTCCAGCTCGCGAGGAAGAAGCGGGAGGTGGCGTATGGATTCGACACCCCGACCGGCGGCGGCTTCGGCAAGAAGCTCGATGTCCGCTTCGATCTCGACACCCTGAAGGCGCCGGTGGTCGCCACCGTGACCCAGGCCGGCTGGAGCTACGTGCCGGTCCTGCGGCCGTGGCGGTGACGCGGGGCGTCGGCTCGCGCCTCAATCCCCCATCCGCACCGGCAGCTTGTCCTCGTCGGCGAGGTCGGCGAAGCGGGTGACCTCGGCCTTGAACTGGAGTTGCACCGTGCCGGTCGGGCCGTGGCGCTGCTTGCCGATGATCACCTCGGCCTTGCCGTGGACGGCGTCCATCTCGGTCTGCCACTTGAAGTGCTCTTCGGTGCCGGGCCGCGGCTCGCGGTTCTTCAGGTAGTACTCCTCGCGGAACACGAAGAGCACCACGTCGGCGTCCTGCTCGATCGAACCCGACTCGCGCAGGTCCGAGAGCTGCGGGCGCTTGTCGTCGCGGCTCTCGACCTGACGCGAGAGCTGCGAGAGCGCGATGATCGGCACCGCCAGCTCCTTCGCCAGCGCCTTGAGGCCGGTGGTGATCTCGGTGATCTCCTGGACGCGGCCCTCGGAAGCGCGTTTGGAGGAGCCCGACAACAGCTGGATGTAGTCGATCACCAGGAGGTCGAGGCCGCGCTGGCGCTTGAGGCGGCGCGCCCGCGCCGCGAGCTGGGCGATCGAGATGCCGCCGGTCTCGTCGATGTAGAGCGGCACCTCCTCCATGACGCGGGCGGCTTCGGCGATGCGGTCGAACTCGTGCGCCTCGATCTCGCCGCGCCGGATCTTGTAGGAGGGGATCTCGGTCTGCTCGGCGATGATGCGGGTGGCGAGCTGCTCGCACGACATTTCGAGCGAGAAGAAGCCGACGATGCCGCCGTTCACCGACTCGATGCGGCCGTCCGGTCGCACGCCGCCTTCCCAGGCCTTCGCCACGTTGTAGGCGATGTTGGTGGCGAGCGAGGTCTTGCCCATGCCGGGGCGGCCGGCCAGCACGATCAGGTCGGAGTGCTGCAGCCCGCCCATCATGCGGTCGAGATCCTTGAGGCCCGTGGCGATGCCGGACAGCGAGCCGTCGCGCTGATAGGCCTGGGCGGCCATGTCGACGGCCGCCGTCAGGGCCTGGGCGAAGCGCTGGAAGCCGCCGTCGTAGCGGCCCGATTCGGCGAGCTCGAACAGGCTCTTCTCGGCCGCCTCGATCTGGTCGCGCGGGCTCGAATCGACCGGCGAATCGTAGGCCTCGTTGACCAGATCCTCGCCGATGCCGATGAGCGCGCGCCGCAGCGCCAGGTCGTAGATGGTGCGGCCGTAGTCCATGGCGTTGATGACGGTCGTCGCCTCGGCGGCGAGCCGCGCCAGGTACTGGCTGCCGGTCAGCCCGGCGACATCGAGATCGGCCGGCAGGAAGGTCTTGAGCGTCACCGGGGTCGCGGTCTTGCCGGCCCGGATGAGGCTCGTCGCCAGCTCGAAGATCGTCTGGTGGATCGGCTCGAAGAAATGCGCGGGCTCCAGGAAGTCCGAGACCCGGTAGAACGCCTCGTTGTTGACCAGGATGGCCCCCAACAGGGCCTGCTCGACCTCGATGTTGTGCGGCGCCGTGCGGAACGCCGGGGCGGTAGCGGCAGGAAGCTTGCGGGCGACGGTCTCGAGGGCCATGGGTGTCGGCGATCTGCTTTTGCGGTCACGGTTCTTGTCGGCGGGCTCGGTCCGGGAGCGGACGCAGGCCCGGTGACGCCGTGCGGCGTCGGTTGCACGCAAGCTCGCCAGGATACGCGGCACCAAGCTCGGGAGGCGCGGGGATAGCGCAGGCAGCGCTCGGGCGCGAGCCCCCGGAGCGGGGCACGGCCGACTCGTCCCCGCAGATCACCGCCGAAAAAAATGACCGCACCGTGTTGGTGCGATCCTGCTTGACTGTTGCGGTTCGGAGGAGGCGGGGCGGGCGGGCGAAAGGCCTCGACGTCGGGGCTCCGGCGATGACGGCCGGGAACCAGAGCACGCAAGAGACGAGCGAGGGGGGAGGGGCGGCTCGCCCCCGGTCTCGGTGAGAACGTTTCCACCGCGGGGGCCGGACGGGAGGCCTAAAAAAAGGGCCGGCGGTGTGCGCCGGCCCCTTTGGGTTTCATCGTGCAGTGGTGCGATGAAACGACCCGATCAGTCGATGTTGCCCTTCGCCTGGTCGTGGCGATTCGGCGCCGAGAGGCTCGTGTAGCCGGTGGACTGGGAGCCCCAGCCCTGCGGGGCGGACGCGTAGGCGCCGTAGGCCTCGAACGGGACGACGGAGGCGGCGCCCCAGGCCTGGCCGGACGCGTAGACGTCGCGCGGCGCCTGGGTCTGCTGGCGCGGCGCGGCGAGCGCGCCCGTGACGGTCGCGAGGGTCACGGCGGCCGCGATGGCGAGGCGGGCGGGGGTGCGGACGATGGTCGACATGGTTGTTGTTCTCCGAAAGATCGGCGGCGCAGACGGATAAGGTCGCCACCGGGGAGGGTAGGTGTTGTCCGTCGCCGGCTGATGTGCGGTGCAGAACCCGGCTTCGCCAATCAACAAAAGGTGTCGGCGCACGATCTTGAACGTCGTCGGTGCGGTCCTAACGGAAACACCAAAGATGGCGAAGCGTATTCGTCGCGGGGCTGAAGTTGTCGAAAAGTCGGCGTGACGGAGGCGTGCGCTTGCTGCGATGCAAATACGTGCGTGCGCAGGCGCAACGCTGCCCCGAAATCGATCGCGCCGGCGGCCGTGATCTCGGCGACCCGGTGACGCAGCCGCGCGAGAGCGCCGGGACGGGATCCCGGGCGAGGGGACGATTCCGAGGGTGGGTGGGGGGGGATGATCGCGATCGGCGGCCGGAGGCAGCGGTCCGCGATGCCCGGCCCGCCGCCCTGGAGTCGACCGCCCGGATCGGACGGCGTGCGTCACGCCTCGAAGCGGGTGACGATGTCCTTCAGGGCCGGGCGCGGCCGGTCCTCGGGCGTGCCGTCGAAGCGGCCGATATGGACGAAACCGATGAACCTCTCGTGGTCGTCGAGCCCGAAGGCGCGCGCCACCTGGGCGTCGTAGGCGTACCACTCGGTCAGCCAGCATGCCGCGTAGCCGAGCGCATGCGCGGCGAGCAGCAGGTTCTGGGCGGCGGCGGCGGCGGAGAGCTGCTGCTCGACGGCCGGGATCTTGGCGCTCTCGACCGGGCTCGACACCACGGCGACGACCAGGGGCGCGCGGGCGAGCCGGTTGGTCTCGAAGTAGATCTGGTCACCGGAGGCGTCCGGGTACTTGGCCGCGTAGGCCGAGGCGATCGCGGCGCCGGCCTCCTCGCGGTGGTCGCCCTCGAACACGATGAAGCGCCACGGGACGAGCTTGCCGTGGTCGGGAACCCGCGCCGCGATGGTCAGCATCGTGTCGAGATCCTCGGCGCTCGGCGGCGGGCCCTGGAGCTGGTCGGGCTTGACGGAGCGGCGGGTTTTCAGGAGCGCGAGGGCGTCGAGCATGGTGGAAAATCTCCCCGTGGCGCGGCAATCGGAACGGTCGTCCGGCTAGCACACGCAGCAAACGGGATAAAGGCCGCGCGACCCGACCGCGGCATGAAATTGCCTCAAAGTGACGCGTATCTGTCGCGATGATCAGGGCAGGGGGTGGCTCGATCCGAGTCTCGACCGGAATTGCGCGCGTCGCCAGGAGCGGCGTGGGCGCGCCGACGCTCGTCGTCGCGGCGGTGGTGAGCTCTCTCGTGCTGCTCGGGACGTCGCCGGCCGCCGCCCAGAACCGGCCCGAGCAGGCGATCGTCGGCGCCATGCAGCGGTTCGTCAACTCGCTGCCGTTCGGCGGGCTGATCGCGCCCTCACCGAGCCAGAAACCGCTCCCTCCGGGCCCCGGGATGGTGCCGCGACCGAGCCGGGACGTGCCGACCTCCGCGACCGGCCCGCAGCTCCAGTCGCTCGCGCCACTGCCCGCCGGACCGTCCACGCCGATGCCGCTCGGCCCCGGTCCCGATATCGCGGTGCCACCGTCGGCCGCCAGCATCTCGCCGGCCGTCCCCAAGGACGTCCCGCTGACGCTCGCCGCCCGCTACGGCCGCGAGAGTGCCGCCGTCAACGGCGGCCTCGTGTGGCGTGTCTATCCGGTGCGGCCGGACATCGCCGGCTCGTTCCGTCCGGTGCGCGAGGACCGCACCCCGACCCCGACGCTGGCGTTGCCGCCGGGCGACTACGTGGTGCACGCCGCCTTCGGGCTCGCCAGCGCCGCCAAGACCGTGTCGCTGCGCAACGAGCCGGTGCGCGAGGTGTTCGATCTGCCGGCCGGCGGGCTGCGTATCGAAGGCCGGGTCGGCGACGTGCGCATCCCGCACGGGCAGATCGCCTTCGACATCTTCCGCGGCAGCCAGTTCGAGGAAGGCGAGAAGCGCCAGATCGCCGCCGGCGTCGCCACCGGCGACGTCGTCATCGTGCCCGAGGGCACCTATCACATCGTCTCCAACTACGGCGACTCGAACGCCGTGGTGCGCTCCGACATCAAGGTGCAGCCCGGCAAGCTCACCGACGTCACGGTGACGCACCGGGCCGCCGTGATCACGCTCAAGCTGGTCGGCGAGCGCGGCGGCGAGGCGCTCGCCAACACGAGCTGGACCGTGCTGACGCCGGGCGGCGACGTCGTCAAGGAGACGATCGGCGCCTTCCCGCGCGTCGTGCTGGCCGAGGGCGAGTATCGCGCCATCGCCCGCAACGACGGCCGCACCTCCGAGCGCGAGTTCAAGGTGATCACCGGCGTCGACGGCGAGATCGAGCTCTTGGCGCGACGCTGACCGCGACCCCGCGCCCGACGGCGGCACACCGGTCCGCTGCCGGAAGCCATCGCAGCCGTCCTTCGATCTCGCGGATTTGTCGCGACAATCGACGGGCGTCGCGCCATCCTGACGGGCGAGATTGCGAATCACGTCTTTCCGGCCTTCGGGCCGTGTCCGGGATTGCACATGCCACATCAGGCCATGCCACATCGGGCCATGCCGTATCGGTTTGCGTCGTATCTGTTCCCGTCGCATCCGCTCACGTCGTGTCGTCGCGTCCTCGCCGTGCTCGTCGCCGTCCTCTCCGTCTGCATGGTGCCGATCGTCTTATCCGTCGCCGCGTCGGCCCAGAGCCCGGGCGCGCGCCCTGGCACGGTCACGCCGGCCGATCCGGAGCGTGGCGCCGCGATCGCGAAGCGCTGGTGCGCGACCTGTCACGTCACCTCGGAGGATCAGACCCAGGCGAGCGACGAGGCGACGCCGTTCCCGGCGCTGGCGCGGCGCAACGCCTTCGACGCGGCGGCGCTCGCGCTGTTCCTGCTCGATCCGCATCCGCGGATGCCCGACATGAATCTCACCCGCGCGGAGGCGAACGACCTCGCCGCCTATGTCCGCAGCTTGGCGCCGAAGTGATCATTTCGGGCGGGCGCCGGCGGGGCGTCGCGTTCGGCTGTCGTCACTTGTGGAAGTACAGGATTCCGGACAGCACCAGCCCGAGGACGAGCAGCGATCCGCCGATCGCCGCCTTGGCGCGGTCGGAGACGATCGGGACGTCGAGGGTCGGCGGCTTCTTGCGTTCCGCGGCGACCAGCAGCGACGCGCCGCCGAGCATCATCCCGGCGAACACCATGTAGAGCGACGGCACCGTCATGGCCCGGCCCTCAACGCGCCGGGGCCGCCGGGACGGCCGGGGCGGCCGGCGTGGCCTGAGGCGCCGGCGCGCGCCGTGGGGCGGCTCCGTTCTGCGCCGGCGGCGTCGATCCGGGCATGCAGCTGATCGAGCCGATATTGGCCGGCCCGTACTGCACGTAGCCGGACTGGGTCGGGGCCGAGTGCGGCACGTTGATCGGCAGGTAGACGTAGCAGACCGTGCCGTCGCCGGGATCGCGCCAGCGCTGGATCACGGTGTCGGCGAGCGGGCCGGCGAACTGCCGCTCCAGCTGCATGCGCGGCATCTTGGCCCATTCGACCGGCTGGGCGGCGGTGGGGCCCGCGAGCAGCAGGCCGGATGCGGCGAGGCGTGCGGCGCGCACGCGACGCACGGATCGCTTCGGGACGGGAACTTGCACGTCTGGCACGGAACCTCGGGGGTGATCTCGACAGCGTCGGTCGCACGTTACCGAAAGGCGCGCCTCGCGCAACCGCGCGCCGCGCCGCGCGACACGGCTCAGTTCAGCGTGAAGGATGCGCCGGCGACGACGCCGTAGTCGCTCACGTCGGGCGCGCCCGAGAAGGCGGCGTTGACACGCCAGCGGTCGCTGACCGCATAGCCGAGGCCGACCGCCAATCCCGACTGGCCCTTGTAGGTGCCGAAGGCCGCGGCGAGCGAGGCCTTGCCGGGCCGCGGGTCGTATTGCAGGCCGGTCGCGGCGAGCGCCAGCGCCGTGCCGGCGCGCGCCTCGCGCTGGTTGTCGGTGATCTGCGTCTGCAGGCCGCCGATCTGCGACTGGAGGCCGGTCGCGACGCTCGCCAGCTGGCTCATGTTGACCGCATCGGTGGGGGCTATGCCCGCCGCCACGTTGGTGAGCCGTCGCTCGTTGCCGGCGGAGCCGAACGACACGGTGCCGGGCGCGCTCGCGACCGATCCGGAGCCGATCGCCACACTGTCGGCCGCGGTGACGACGGCCCCGTTGCCGATCGCGACACCGTTCGCGACCGTCGCCGACGCATTCGGACCGAGCGCGGTGCTGTTCGCCCCGGTCGCGATCGCGCCGTCGCCGAAGGCGGCGCCGCCGTTGCCGGCCGACGCGCCGGCGCCGACCGCGACCGAGCCGGTGGCGACCGCGCCGGTGCCGATCGCGATGGCGTTGACGCCGGTCGCCTGCGCCCCGGTGCCCTGCGCGAGCGCGTTGGTGGCGGTCGCTTGCGCGTTGGTGCCCTGGGCGATCGCATTGGTGCCGGTCGCCTGTGCGCCGGTGCCGACCGCCACCGCGTTCGTGGCTTGCGCCAGCGCGCCGGTGCCTTGCGCGATCGCGCTGGTGGCGCCGGCGATCGCGCCGTTGCCGAGCGCGACCGCGCTCGCGCCTTGCGCCTGCGCGTTGGCGCCGAGCGCCGTCGCGTAGGTCTGTCCCGCCGCGCCCGTGCCGGCGAGCGCGCCGGCACCGATCGCCGTCGTGCCTTCGTTGGAGAAGATTCCGCCGGCATCGGCGAGCGCGCCGAATGCGCTGGCGATACGGCCCGTGGCCGAGGCCGTGTCGCCGACCGCGAAGCTGCTGTTGCCGATCGCCCGCGCGCCGCTGCCGATCGCGCCACTGTCGGTTCCGATCACGGTGGCACCGAAGCCGAGGGCCATGGACGCATTGCCGTTCGCCGCGCTGCTGCCGCCGATCGCGATGGCGCCGGTGCCGTTCGTGACGGCCGGGTTCGCCCCGACCTTGTCGCCGCCACCGATCGCGATGCTGTAGTCGCCGCCACTGGTGGCCGCGCTGAACGGCGCCGTGTAGGGAGCCGCTCCGATCGCGGTGCTGTAGGCGCCCGCGCCGCCCAGCGAGTTGGCCAAGGTTCCGATGGAAACGATGCCGGGTGTGGTGCCGTTGTTCTGGCCCGTCACGGCGCCGAGCGAGGTTCCGTAATCGCCCGTGGCCGTCGCGTTCGCGCCGATCGCCGTCGTGGCGATTCCGGCGGCCTCCGCAGCCTGTCCGCAGGCCGTCGCTCCGAGGCCCGTCGCCGTCGCCCCGTTCGGGCCGGCCGGGCCTCCGCTGGCGCTGATGTCGCACACGGCCTGGGCCGGAGCCGGGTTCGGTGTCGCCATCAGCCCGGCCAATGCACACAGCCCGGCCCCGCTCGCCAGCACCATCGCACGACGGCTTCGGCCAGAGATCATCATCATCACGTCTCTCCGCTTTCCCGTGGGCCGAGCACCGCACGACGCGACGTTCCGGGCGCCGATCGCCGTCGGCGCCAGGGGCTCGTAGAGCGACGCAATTCTTGGTCTGACGTGAGCGGCTGTGCCGCTCAGAGGCACGGCGATGCACCCTCCCGTAAGCCCCGGAGGAAGCCTGCTCGGATCGAGCCGGCTATTTCCGAGAGGAAGTATGCAACCGCACTGAATTGTAGAGCTATAACCATATAGCCATGGTATCGGTTAATGGCCGATTAACCATACGGACACGTGTGGAAACCTGACCGGGCGTGGGCGTGACCCGCGTCGCGAGCCGCTGCGCGCCCGGACGCGGGCTCGGTGGGATGCGGGTTCGGCCGGCGTCAGGCGACCGGAGGGGCGGGGCGGGGGACCAGGCGGGCGTTCGGGGGCTCAGAATTCGCCGGCGAGGCCGACGCGGCCGCCGTGATTGTCGCCGCCGGCGTAGGCCCAGCCGGCCGTGACGGCGACCGGCCGCGCCGTGTCGAGCCGGTGGGCGAGGCTGCCGCCGAAGGCGTATTCGCCGCGGAACGCCGCCGTGTTCACGGCCCAGCTCGTCCGTCCGGCGGCCGACGGCATCGGCGCCGTGGTCAGCGCCATTGCGGCGGCGACGCCCTGACGTGCCTCGCGCTGGTTCTCGACGACCTGGCCCTGCAGCGTGGCCAGCGACGCGCCGATGCTGCTCGTCGCGGCCTGGAGCTGGGCGACGTTGACGGCGTCGGTCGCATTGACGCCGGCCGCGACGTTGGTGACGCGCCGCTCGCTGCCCGCCGCGCCGACCGACACGGTGTTGCTCTCGCTCGCCACCGACCCGGCGCCGATCGCGACGCTGTTGGCGACCGTCACGGTGGCGCCGTTGCCGATCGCGACGCCGTTCGTGACCGACGCCGAAGCGTTCGGCCCGACCGCCGTGCTGTTCGCCCCGGTCGCCACCGCATAGTCGCCGAAGGCGGCGCCGCCGTTGGCGGCGGCGGCGAGATTGCCGACGGCGACCGAGCCGGTCGCGCTCGCGCCGGTGCCGATCGCGATGGCGTTCACGCCGGTCGCGGACGCGCCGAGCCCGACGGCGAGCGCCCCGTCGGCCGAGGCGACCGAATTGGAGCCGATCGCCACCGCATTGCCGCCGCTCGCCGTGGCGCCGCTGCCGGCCGCGAGCGACGCGGTGCCGGAGGCGGTCGACGAGGCACCCAGCGCCGTCGCGCTCGTCCCCGCGGCGGTCGCCGACGCGCCGAAGGCGGCGCTGTTGACGCCCGAAGCGCGGCTCGCGGCGCCGACCGCGGTCGCGCCGTTGCCGGCCGCGCTCGCGCCACCGCCGAGCGCCACCGCCTCGCTGCCGGCGGCCGACGCCGCGGCGGCCGACGAGTTCACTGCCGTGTAGGCGGATGCGGCGGTGAGCACGCTCACCTGCGTCTGCAACGTCGTGATGCTGGTGCCGTACCCGGTCAGCGCCGTGTTCACGGCCGCGAAGGCGTCCGAGATGCGGGTGTAGGCCGTGGCGCCGATCGTGTAGCTCACCGCCCCGAGGGTGCCGTCGGCGTTCAACGTGGTGCCGAGGATCAGCGCCATCGTGGCGTTGGTGCCGTAGAGCTGCTGGCCCGTCACCGCGTCGGTCGAGGTCGCCGACAGCGTGCCGGCCGCGACGTTGACGATACGCCGCTCCTTGGAGGCCGAGCCGACCGAGACCGTGTCGGCCTCGCCGGCGATCGAGCCGTCGCCGAGTGCGACCGCGTTGGCGGCGGTCGCCTGCGCGCCGGTGCCGATCGCCACGGCGTTGGTCCCGCTGGCGAGGCTGCTGGAGCCGATCGCGACGCTGTTGGTGGTGGACGCCGCGCTGAGCGAGCCGATCGCGATGGCATTCGTCCCGCTCGCCGTGTTGCGCGAGCCGATGGCGACCGAGGCGTTGCCGCTGGCCACGGCGCTGTTGCCGACCGCCGTCGCGGCGGAGCCGGAGGCCGCCGCCGCCCGACCGAGCGCCGTGCTGTTGCTGCCGCTCGCCGAGCTGCTGGTGCCGTAGGCCGAGGCATAGTAACCCGACGCCGTGCTGTTCAATCCGGTTGCGATCGCGGCCACTCCGGTGGCGGTCGCGGTGGAGCCGATCGCAATGGCGTGATCGGCGCTCGCAACGGCTGCGGCGCCCAATGCCAGGCTGCCGTAGCTCATCGCGTGGGCGCCGCCGCCGAACGCCGTGGCGAAGTCGGCGGCCGCGAGCGCCCCGCTGCCGACCGCCGTGCTGGTGTTGCCCGACGCGGCGCTGTAGGCCCCGAGCGCCGTGGCGTAGCTGTTGGTGGCCTCGCTGCCGGTCCCGGAGGCGGTCGCATAGGTGCCGGAGGCCGTGCTCTGGAACCCGGACGCGATCGCGTAGGCGCCGCTCGCCGCCGCCTTCGCCCCGAAGGCCGCGGCGTAGTCTCCGGTCGCCGCCGCCTCGCTGCCGACGGCGCTGGCGGAGATCCCGCTGGCGGTGGCGTTCGGGCCGACCGCAGTCGTATCGGAAGCCGTGGCCGCGCTCTGGAAGCCCATCGCCACGGCGTTCGTCTCGGCCGCGTAGCTCGCCGTGCCGACCGCGACCGAGTTGGTGCCGTAGGCGCGGGCGCCGTTCTGGCCGAAACCGTCACCGGCCCCGAGCGCGGTCGCGTAGCTGCCGGTGGCGAAGGCGGCGCGCCCGAAGGCCGTGCTGAAGTCGCCGCTCGCATAGCCGGCGACCGTGCTCGACCCCATGCCGGTGGCCGTTCCCGTGAAGGCGGCGCTGTTGGTGCCGCTCGCCGTCGCCGCGTTGCCGCAGGCGACCGAGCTCGACCCGGTCGCCGACGACGAGCCGCCGCCGCCGGCCGTGCTCTCGCAGACGAACTGGGCGTGGGCGTCGCGGGGCAGCGTCGCCACGGCGAGCACGGTGGCCGCGGCGAGCAGGGCGCTGCGACCGATCGTCGTCCGGCGCCTGCGGACCCCCATGCCCGACGGGCGAGGGGCCGGAACCCGTGCCGCCGGTGTCGTCACCTGTCGCCGACCGTCTGCCGCCATTCACGACCCCCACCACACCACGCGCGAGGGTCTCAACTGTTATGCCCGGGTCCGGTCCGACAATTGTGGAATTTTGGGTGGATTTGCTAGCCTGGGCGGGTGAGATCGACGGGTTCGCGTGCGTGTAGATCGGTGAAAGTACGAATGGTGTCCGAGGTTTCCGTCTCCGCCGTCGCCGCGATGCGGGCGCGTCCGGGGTTCGCTGCGGCGATGCGCGAGCACGCGCGCGGCGTCGTCGCGTTGTTTCGCGGCAACAGTCTCCTGAACCTGCTGATGAACGACCGCGCCCGCGCGCTGTTCATGGTGGTCGCGCTCTACCTCCATCATCACGGCCGCGGCGACGGCAAGCCGGGCCTCACCGTCGGCGCCCTGAAGGAACTTTGTGTCCGGCTCGATCTGTGCAGCCGTGGCCGCTGCGAGGCGATGCTGGCGGTGCTGCGGGCGGCCGGCTATCTCGCGCCGGCGGCGAGCGACGACAAGCGCCGGCGCGTGCTGGTGCCGACCGACAGGCTCGTCGCGCTGCAGACGGAGCGTTGGCGGGCGCATTTCGACGCGATCGAGATCGTGGTTCCGGAGGTGGCGCGATATCGCGCGCTGCTGGGGCGGCCGGACTTCGTCGCCGCCTTCATCGGGGCACTCGGCGAGCCTTACATCGCCGGTTTCCGCATGCTGCACCACGCCCCGCGGCTGTTCCCCTTCGTGGAGCGCAACGGTGGCGTGGCGGTGCTGTTCGCGCTCGCTCTCGAAGGAGCGGAGGAGGGGCCGTTTCCGCCGACCCAGCCGGTGCGCCTGTCGATCAACGCGCTGTCGACGCAGTTCGGCGTGTCGCGCAAGCACGTGCTGACGCTGTTGCGCGACCTCGAGGCGGAGGGCCTGATGCGGCGCGGCCCGGAGCCCGACCGCGTCACCTTCCTGCCGCCGCTCCGCGACGGGCTCGAGACCATGACCGCGACGATCTTCGTCTACTTCATCCAGGCCGGCACGCGGGCCGCGGCCGCGATCGAGACGGCCGAGCTCGCAACGGACGAGCCGGCGCGCTGACCGCTCGGCACGGAGCGGCGCTGGTCGTCTGTGACCGCCGACCCCGAACGCCCTGCCGCCGGCAGGTGTCCGGACACGGTCCGGTCCGTCCGGATCGTTCCAGCAAGGACCGATTGACGAGAACGACGTGCGCAACGTGAGTCTCTCGCTCACCGATTTGTGTGATGTCCACCGATGGTTGGTGTGCTTCGGTGTACCGCTTGACTCGCGTGTGTCGCCGACCGGACCGGTGTCGCCGGTGAGCGCCGCCCCATCAAGGCTCGCTCGGCTGAACCGATCGATTGTGCCGGTATTGCGCGCGGCGTGACGGCCGCGCCGCACCGACCGGCGGTGCGCTGCCGGTCGACGGCTTCGCGGTGAGCATCGGGGAGTGCGATGGCGCGCGCGATCGAAATTCTCCGCATGGTCGCGCCCGATGCGCGGCGGGCTTATCTCGCCGCCTTCCGGGACGGCGACGCGCTCCTGAAGGCCCACGACATCACCACGCCGCAACGGCTCGCCCATTTCCTCGCCCAGGTTCTGCACGAGAGCGGCGGCCTCACCGTGGAGTGGGAGAGCGGCAACTACAGCGCCGCGCGGCTGCTCGAGATCTTCGGGGTGGGACGGCACTCGGCCGCCGTCACGCCGGCCGAGGCGGAGCGCCTCGCCCGCAACGCCGAAGCGATCTTCGAGCGCGTCTACGGGGTCGGCAATCCCGTCAAGTCGCGGGAGCTCGGCAACACGCGGCCCGGCGACGGGTTCCGCTATCGCGGTGGCGGACTGCTCCAGACGACCGGACGTGACAACTATCGGCGCATGGGCCGGCTGTGCGGCGTCGACTTCGAGGCCAATCCGGAACTCATCGTGTCGGCCGAGCACGCACTGAAACCGGCGCTCGCCGAATGGACCGAGGGGAATCTCAACCGTCTCGCCGACCAGGACGAGATCGTCCTGATCACCAAGAAGATCAACGGCGGAACCATCGGGCTCGCCGACCGCAGACGCTGGCTCGCCCGTCTGAAGCCGCTGATCAAGTCGGTCGACTTCGCCGAGGGCGCGGTGGCGGAGGCTCCGACCGCCGGCCCCACGCCGGGCCCGGACGCGGCCGCGAAACGGGGCACCGGCGGGGGGCTGCTGCGCCGCGCGCTCCCCCACCTCGGCGAGGACTACGTCAACCGTCAGGTGCCCAAGGACGACGCGAATTGGACCGGCCCTTGGGACTGCGCCGAGTTCGTCTCGTGGCTCGTCTATCAGGAAGCCGGCATCCTCTACGGTTGCGTCGACAACCGCGCGCCGCCGGCCGCGGCCGATGCTTACACGGGGGCTTGGCGACGTGACGCCGAGCGTCACGGCATCCGGGTCTCGGTGGAGCAGGCGGCGTCGACGGTCGGCGGCATCGTGCTCCGCTACCCGCCGCCGGGCGGTATGGGGCACATCGCGCTGTGCGACGGGAAGGGCGGCACCGTCGAGGCCAAGGGCAAGCGATACGGCGTCGTCGCCGACAAGGTCGACGGCCGGACGTGGCACATCGGCATCCTGATCCCGGGGATCGACTACGGGGCGGACGGCGGCGTCGTCAGCGTGCCGGTGCGGCCGCCCGCCGACATCTACGCGCGCCGCGCCGTCAACATGGATCCGGCCGTCGTCGTCGAGATCCAGAAGGCGCTGCGGCGCAAGGGCTTCGATCCCGGCGAGATCGACGGCGAGTTCGGCCCTATGACCGAAGCGGCCGTCGTCGACTTCCAGATCGCGGAAGGCCTCGTCGTCGACGGGGAGGTCGGCCGCGACACGGCGGCGGCGCTCGGCATCGCGTTGAGCAGAGGCGCGAGCGTGCCGCCCGGCCCGACGTCGGGTCCAGGCCCCGGTTCCGGTCCCGGTCCGGCACCGTTCGACGTCGGTGTCCCATCCCTCGGTCCGATCGATCTCGGTGCCCAAGCCATGAACCCGTTCCTCGTGATCGCTGCCCGCGTGCTGCCGGACATCGCCAAGGCGCTCGTCGGCGACAAGGCCGGCGCGGTGACCAGTGCCATCACCAAGGCCGTCACCGAGACCACCCAGACCAGGACCGCCGAGGAGGCGAGGGAGAAGCTCGCCGTCGATCCGGCCGCCTACACGGCCCTGCAGATCAAGCTCGCCGAGATCGCGGCGGCACAGGACGAGGCGCGTCAGAAAGCGCAGTTCGCCATGCTCCAGGCGCGGCTCGAAGCCGACACCGAGAAGCGCCGGTCGGAGCTGCAGGCCCTGCAGCTCGAGCGGGAGAGCACCAGCGAGGCCCGCGCCACGCTGCGGGCGATCGCCGGGCAGGGCGGCGTGATCGCCTGGACCGCACCGATCCTCTCCTACGTCGTGACGCTCGGCTTCTTCGCCGTGCTCGTGCTCCTCGTCGTGAAAGGGCTGCCGAAGCTCCAGGCCAGCAACGAGACGCTGCAGGTCGTCAATATCGTGATCGGCGCGCTGACGGCGGCGTTCGCCACGGTGATCAATTTCTGGCTCGGCTCGTCGCAGGGGTCACGGCTGAAGGATGTCGCGGCGATCTCCCGCGAGGAGACCCAGTCGGTCCGGCTCGAGCAGGCCACGCGGGCCGCGGAGAGGCCGAACGGCGTGATGCCGGGTCCGAAGCCCAAGCCGAAGGATCAGCTCGACCGGTGTCTGGACATCGTGCTGTCGAAAGAGGTCGCCTCCGACACCGGAGCAGCCACCAGATACGGGCTGACGCTCGCCGACCTCGTCGACACGTGGCGTAAGACCGATCTGACGCCGGCCGATCTTCAGAAGCTCACCCGCGAGCAAGCCTGCGAGGTCTACCGCGTGCGCTACTGGAACGTGCTCAAATGCGACGAGCTGCCGGTGGGCGTCGACCTGGTCGTTTTCGACACCGCCGCCGAGACGGACGTCGTCCAGGCCGCGAAGCTCCTGCAGAAGGTCGTCGGGGCGAACGAGGACGGGTCGGTCGGTCCGGTGACGCTCGGTGCCGTCGGGCTGATGACGCCGCGGGCGATCGTCACCCGCCTGTCCGAGCTGCGCCGCGAGCGGCTGCGCATGCTCCAGACCGGAGGCGCCGGCGCGGCCGCAGCCGTCGGCACCAGCCGGATCGAGGACGTCGACACGCTCGCCCGCGAGATGATCGACCGCGCCGCCGAAACGTGAGCGGCCCGCCGAGCCCCCCGGTCCGGGCGGATCCCCCTTCCGGGGCCGGCCCCCGTCCGAGCCCCCGTCCGGGCGCGCCCAGATCGCCGCGGCTCGTCTCGCCTCGGTTCTCCTCGTTTCAGCTCGGCGCCGCCGCTCACTCCGCCGCGACGGCCGGCGTCTCGGCGCGCGCCCGCTTGAGGTCGGGCGGCACCGCCTCGTCGACCAGGGCGGCGAGCACCTGGTCGAGCGGCATCACGGTCGACTTGTCGGAGCCGAGCCGGCGGACCGAGACGGTGCCCTCCGCCGCCTCCTTCTTGCCGACGACGAGCAGCACCGGCACCTTCGCCAGCGAGTGCTCGCGGACCTTGTAGTTGATCTTCTCGTTCCTCAGATCGATGCCGACCCGCAGGCCGAGCCGGCGTGCCGCCGCGACCGCCGCCTCGGCGTAGTCGTCGCCGTCCTGCGTGATGGTCGCGACCACCACCTGAACAGGCGCGAGCCACAGCGGGAAGTGACCCGCGTGGTGCTCGATCAGAATCCCGAGGAAGCGCTCCATCGAGCCGCAGATCGCCCGATGCACCATCACGGGCGTCTTCTTCGCCCCGTCGGCGTCGATGTAGAAGGCGCCGAACCGCTCCGGTAGGTTGAAGTCGACCTGGGTGGTGCCGCACTGCCAGTCGCGCCCGATGGCGTCGCGCAGCACGTATTCGAACTTCGGCCCGTAGAAGGCGCCTTCACCGGGGTTCACGGCGGTCTTGATCTTGCCGCCCGACCGGTCGGCGATCTGCTGCAGCACGCGACCCATCACCTCCTCGGCGTGATCCCACGAGGCGTCCGAGCCGACCCGCTTCTCGGGCCGGGTCGAGAGCTTGACGGTCAGGTCGCCCGAGAACCCGAAGTCCTCGTAGGTCGAGAGGATCAGGTCGTTGATCTTCAGGCACTCCTCGGCGAGCTGATCCTCGTTGCAGAAGATGTGCGCGTCGTCCTGGGTGAAGCCGCGCACCCGCATCAGCCCGTGCATGGCGCCGGACGGCTCGTAGCGGTGCACCACGCCGAACTCGGCGAGGCGGATCGGCAGATCGCGATAGCTCTTCAGCCCGTGCTTGAAGATCTGCACGTGGCCGGGGCAGTTCATCGGCTTGATGGCGAACCAGCGCTTGTCCTCGGCCTCGTCGCCGGCCGACTGCGCCGCGAACATGTTTTCGCGGTACCACTCCCAGTGCCCGGAGGTCTCCCACAGAACCTTGTCGAGCATCTGCGGGGCGTTGACCTCGTCGTACTCGGCCGCGAGGCGGCGGCGCATGTAGGCGATCACCGACTGGAACATCGACCAGCCCTTGGCGTGCCAGAACACGACGCCGGGGCCTTCCTCCTGGAAGTGGAAGAGATCGAGCTCGCGCCCGAGCTTTCGGTGGTCGCGCTTCTCCGCCTCCTCGATCTGCTTGAGATAGGCGTCGAGATCCTCCTGCTTGGCCCAGGCGGTGCCGTAGATCCGGGTCAGCATCGGATTGTTACTGTCGCCGCGCCAATAGGCGCCCGCGACCTTCATCAGCTTGAAGGCGGTGCCGATCTTGCCGGTCGAGGTCATGTGCGGGCCGCGGCACAGGTCGAACCAGTCGCCCTGCTTGTAGATCTTGATGGTCTGATCCTCGGGGATCGCGTCCACCAGCTCGACCTTGAAACTTTCGCCCTTGTCCCGAAAGACCTGCCTGGCCTCGTCGCGCGACCACACCTCCTTGGTGAAGGGTTTGTCGCGCGCGATGATCTCCTTCATCGTCTTCTCGATCGCGGCGAAGTCGTCCGGGGTGAACGGCTCGTTGCGGAAGAAGTCGTAGTAGAAGCCGTTCTGGATCACCGGGCCGATGGTGACCTGGGTGCCGGGCCACAGCGTCTGCACGGCCTCGGCCATCACATGGGCGGCGTCGTGGCGGATCAACTCGAGGGCGCGCGGATCGTCGCGCGACACGAACTCGATCGCGGCGTCCTGCTCGATCGGGTCGGCGAGATCGACGAGCACGCCGTCGAGCGCCATCGCGACGGTGCGCTTGGCGAGGGAGGGCGAGATGCCCTTGGCGATGTCGAGACCGGTGGTGCCGTTCGGAAACTCCCGACGCGCGCCGTCGGGAAAGGTCAGGGCGACCATTCGCAAACTCCTGTTGCTCACTCGCTGCCTACGAACGCAGGTAAGCGGATTCTGTCGATGCGCGAGGGATATAGCAGGGCGGGGGCGAAGCGCAAGGCCGGCCGGGCCGTGATCGGCCCGCGGGGCGATCGCGGCGCGCCGATCGTGGCGCGCCCTGGATTTCGCGCACGGCGCCGCGACGACATCGTCATCGCGCCGGCGACATCGCCACCGTCGTGAAGGTCCGCACCCGATTCCGGGATGGCCCGCCCTTGCACGCCACTCCGCTTCGTGCTCATTTGAAACGGTCTTCGGTGCCTCTCGTCGAGAGGTGAAACGGGAACGCGGTCCGGCGAGCGCTCGTTCGACGAGCTCTCGCCAATGCCGCGGCTGCCCCCGCAACTGTGGACGGATCGTCGCCGATCGTGAGCCACTGGGACGCCATCAGGGCAAGTCCCGGGAAGGTGATCGGGGACCATGATCCGTGAGCCAGGAGACCGGCCGGAGACGCTGGTCCATTCCGTTCGACGGTGGGTCGAAAGGGGAGCGCTCATGATCACCCGACTCTGATTCCGTTTTCACGTGATCGGTCCGCGTGACGGTCGGCGGTGCGAGGCCCGTGCCGCCGTGACCGGCATTCGAACCCGTCCTCGTCCACATCCGCGGCGCGACGTGTCGGCGGGCGATGCCGCTCGCCGGCGGGCCGCCTGCGCGTTCAGACGGTGGCGACGCCGTCGCCGCCGCGCTCGCACACGCCGGGGCCTCGCATGCAGCCGAAGGACACGACCACCAACGAAGCCTTCAAGGGCTTCACCAACACGGCCTGTCCGTTCCTGCCCTGCCATTCCGGCGTGCGCGGGCAGTTCAACTGCCTGTTCTGCTACTGCCCCTTGATCGCTTACCGTTGCCCCGGTCCTTACAAGGTCTTCACCGACCGCAACGGGACGCGGCGCAAGGACTGCTCGGATTGCACGCTGCCGCACAACGGCACCCGCGGCGCCTGGAATTTCATCCAGAAGTGGCTCGAGCGGCCGGTGATCTGGGACGGGCAGGAGCAGACTCGGCCTTACCGGCAGAAGCCCGTTCGGACCAAATCATGACCATCGACGTCGACGCCCAGATCGCGGGCCTCGTCTCCCGCATCGCCTTCACGCCCGCCGCGCAGCGGCTGCGGCGCCGCGCCCGCGCGCTGATGATCCAGGGCACCGCCTCGGATGTCGGCAAGAGCATGGTGGTGGCCGGCCTCTGCCGCGCCTTCACGCGCCGCGGCCTCGTGGTGCGTCCGTTCAAGGCGCAGAACATGAGCAACAACGCCGCCGTGGCGGCCGACAGCGATCTTCCCCCGGGACCGGACGGCGAGATCGTGTTCGGCGAGATCGGCCGGGCGCAGCATCTGCAGGCCCGCGCCTGCAAGGCCGCGCCGTCGATCCACATGAACCCGGTGCTGCTCAAGCCGCAGACCGACATCGGCTCGCAGGTGGTGTTGCGCGGGCGCGTGCTCGGCAACTGCCCGGCCCGCATCTATCACCGCATGCGCCACGGCATGATGCCGGCCATTCTCGACAGCCTCGACCGGCTGCGCGCCGAGGCCGATCTGGTGCTGGTCGAGGGCGCCGGCTCGGGCGCCGAGATCTATCTGCGCCGCTCCGACATCACCAACATGCATCTCGCCGAGCAGGCCGACCTGCCGGTCGTGATTCTCTCCGACATCGACCGCGGCGGCACCATGGCGGCGATCGTCGGCAGCCATGCGCTGCTCGATCCGGCCGACCGCGCCCGCGTGGTCGGCTACGTCGTCAACAAGTTCCGCGGCGACTTCTCGCTGTTCGAGCCCGGCGTGAAGACCATCACGGAACAGACCGGCTGGCCGTTCCTCGGCGTGCTGCGCTGGTTCCCGACTGCCGACCGGCTGCCCGCCGAGGACTCGCTCGCGCTGGAGCGGCCGGCCGAGACGCTTGGGCGTGGCCTCAATGTCGCGGTGCCGCGGCTCTCGCGTATCGCCAATTTCGACGACCTCGATCCGCTCGCGGCCGAGCCGGGCGTCGCGCTGCGCTTCGTCCAGCCCGGCAACCCGATCCCGGCCGACACGGACGTGATCATTCTGCCCGGCTCGAAGGCGACCCGGAGCGATCTCGACGTGTTGCGCCGGGAGGGCTGGGACATCGACATTCTCGCCCATGCGCGCCGCGGCGGCCGGGTGCTCGGGCTGTGCGCCGGGTTCCAGATGCTCGGCCGCGTGGTGCGCGATCCGCAGGGCAACGAGGGTGCGTCGGGCGAGACCCGCGGCCTCGGCCTCCTCGACGTCGAGACCGAGATCGGCGGCGACAAGCGACTCGTCGACGTCGACGCGGTGGATCGCTTCAGCGGCTGTCGCGTCACCGGCTACGAGATGCACATGGGCCGCACCACGGGGCCGGGTCTGTCACGACCGTGGCTGATGTTGGACGACGGGGCGGGGCACATCCGGCCGGAGGGTGCGATGTCGGCCGACGGCCGCATCGCCGGTGCCTATGTGCACGGCCTGTTCGGGGCCGATGCGTTCCGCAGCCACTGGCTCCGGTCCGTCGGGGCGCAGGCTTCCGGCCTCGACTTCGTGCAGCGCACCGAGGCCGCGATCGAGGCGCTCGCCGATCATTGCGAGGAAAATCTCGATCTCGATGCGCTCCTCGCGCTCGCCCGGTGACGGTGGCCGCCGTCGGGCCGTGCCGCGACCGCTCGCCGGCCCGACGGCGAAGGCCATGCTCCCGTCCTCGCGGGACGCCCCCTCCTCGCGCGGCGTCATTTCCTCGGACCGCCGTTCCGAAGGAACGGCATTTTCGCGTGCAACGGCGTTCTCCGTCACAAGAATTCGCGCCGCACGAAAATGATTTGTTCGGTCGCTCTGCTCGTCGGCCGAGGCAGTTTGCTGGAGCGAATCGCGCAAGACACGTCGGGCCGGACACAATCCCTAACGAATTCTTAAAGCCGATCACAAAGCCGCCAAATTGCCGAGTCACGGTTCGATCGGGGACAGGGGGAGCCAGCACATCTCACATCGGACATCCGGGTCGACGTGACCGCGTCGGCGGCTGTGCAGCGGGATCCGCGCCCGACCGGGTGCGCGTGGCCGATGCGCCGACGTGAGCACGCCGTCGCATCGACGACACTGTCGTCGGCGTGCGAGGTCGCGGTCGGGCCGATCCTGTGATGTCAGTCGAGCCACGACGCGCGCTGTGGCGCGCGCCGTCGGAGCCTGTGTGCCTGCTTCGTGGATGTGCGTAAAGCGGGCCCGTGCCTGGAATGCGTCGCGTCCCGCGTCGTCATCCGTCCGACGAGAGTGCGCGTAGCGTCAGTGAGCGTGGAGTAAACGTTGAGTGAGCGTTGAGTGAGCGTTGAGTGAGTGTTGAGTGAGCGTTGAGTGGTCGTGAGTTTGCGTCGCGTTCGCGTGAGTTTTTTCGTCGATCGTCTTCGTGAGCAGTGCGTTCGCGTTGCGAGTCCCGCATCCGGAGCACGGGGAACGCTTCATGGATGAAGGCCTGCAGCGGGCATGCCGGCGGCGTGCCTGTTCTCGCGTCCCGACCGCGGTCCTGGCCGCTGCGGCCTTCGTCGTCGTGAGCGTTCACGCGCTCGCCGGTCTCTCCTCCGCCGCCGCGCAGACGGGCGGTGCGCAAGCCCCGCCGCGGGCGGCGGCGGAGGCGTCGTCCACGACGACGGCGCCGGTCCGTCCGCGCCCGCCGGCCCGCCGTCCGGGCGCCGAGACCGCGGTGACGGCCGACCGCGCGCATGCCAACACGGTCTCGATCGTCGCCGGCGGGACCGGGTCGACGGCGCTCGCCGCCGTCACCGATCTCGCCGCCGTGCTCGACGACGGTGATGCCTTCCGGGTACTGCCGATCGTCGGCAGCGGCGGCGCCCAGACGGTGCGCGACGTGCGCCTTCTGAAGGGGATCGATCTCGGCATCGCGTCGGCTCGGGCGCTCACGCTGCTATCACGTCCCGACGCGGCCGGCTCGCGTCCCGACGCGACCGGAAAGCTCGACGACAAGATCAGCATCGTCACGAAGCTGTTCAACGAGGAGATCCACGTCCTCGTGCGCTCCGACGCGGCGGCCGCGACGCTCGCCGATCTGGCCGAGAAGCCGGTCGCGATCGGCGAGCCGGGCTCCGGCACGGCGCTGATCGCCCGCGACGTCTTCGACCGGCTCGGTGTCTCGGTGACCGCGGTCGCGCTGCCCACCGACGACGCTGTGGAAAAGCTGCGCAGCGGCGAGATCGCCGCGGTCGTGCTGCTCTCCGGCAAGCCGGTGCCGGCGCTGGCGCGGCTGCCGGCCGGACCGTTCCGGCTGCTGCCGCTCGCCTATGCGAAGCCCCTGCAGGCCGACTATCTGCCGGCCGTGTTGTCGGCCGAGGACTATCCGGGCCTGGTCGCGCCGGGCGGTGCGATCGAGACGGTCGCGGCCGGCACCGTGCTGTTCACGCCGAGCTGGCCGAAGGGGTCGGACCGCTACAAGCGCATCGAGCGCTTCGTCGAGAAGCTGTTTCCGAAGCTCGCCGCCCTGCAGGCGCCACCACGTCATCCCAAATGGCGGGAGACCAGCCTCGCCGCCACCGTGCCGGGCTTTTCGCGGTTCCCGGCCGCCGAGGAGTGGCTGCGCAAGAACGCGCCGCCGCCGGTGTCGCGCGAGCAGTTCGACAAGTTCCTGGCGAGCCGCCGCGTCGCTGCGGACGACGCCGCGACGCCGGCCGACCGCGAGAAGCTGTTCCAGGAATTCCTGCGCTGGAACGAGACGCGCGCGCGCCGATGAGCGGCCGCGTCCGGTCCCGCGTCACGTCGAATGGAGGAGCGTCATGAGTGCCCCGATCGACGACGACGGCTCGACCGTGCCGCTGCGCTACGCGCCGCCCTGGGCGCGCCGCGCCCTGGAGCGCGGCGAGGAGACCTTACCGGAGGCCGGCGATACCGGGCCGACCGTGGTGCCGGATTCGCCGGACGCGGAGCCTTTCGCGGCGGCCGATGACGCTACGCACACCTCGGCGATGGCCGTTGCGACGCCACATCGCGAGCCCGAGGTGATCCTCGGCGTGCCGTTCGGCGACGGCGCCGTGCCGGCCCCGCAAGCCCCTGTCCCGCAGCACCGTGCCATCCTCGCCGCGTCCTCGGGCGCCGGGCCGAGCCCGGTCGCCGAGAGCGCCGTCGTGGCACCGTCGGCGACCGACTGGCCGCTCTTGCCGCGCCAGCCGGCCCACATCGCGGCCGGCGCCGAGGCGGCCTTGACGGAAGCGACCCGGATCGCGCCGACCCACGCCGCGTCGACGCAGGGCGCGCCGACATTCGCCGCGCCGCCCGTGGCCGAGCTGGTGCGCGCCGAGGAGGTTCCGGCCGCGACCGGGCGCGCCGCCGTCGTCTGGCTGATCCCCGACACCGAGCCGGTCCGCACCGCGGCGCCGCGCGCCGCGTCTGCGCAGGCCGCCCGGACCGAGCCGCTGCTGCTCGCCGACTCGCCCGCCATGGTGCCGTCGGCCGGCGATCCGGGCGGCTTCGGCTGGCTCAAGCCGCGCCCCTTCGCGGGCGACGTCGCGGTGCGCGAGCTCGGGCGCCGCCTGGCGCTCGATCCGAACGCCGTGCCCGAGCCGCCCCTGCCGGTCCGGGGCCGGGTGCCGTGGCGGGGTGCCGGCTTCGCCGCGGCGCTCGCCGGGGTCGCGGCCGCGGCGGCGGTGGCCATCGCCGTCGTGCTGATCCCGTCGGCAGGGCGCGAGGCGGCCGGGCCGGCGCTCGCCGGTGCCCCGTCGGATCGCGCCCTGATGGCGGGGCTGGAGCGGGCCGCGCCGGTGCGGCTCGTGCTGGTCGAGCTGAAGCGGGCGCCACGCGGCGCCGCGGTGCCGCTCGGCATCACGCTGACGCGCGCCTCCGCCGACGGCGCCCTGGTGCTGACCGGCCTCGCGCCCGGCACGCGCCTGACCGCCGGCCTGCCGATGGGACCGGACGCCTGGCGGCTGCCGCTCGCCGCTCTCGGCGGTGCCGCGCTGGTGCCGCCCGAGGCGTTCGTCGGTACCATGGAGATCGGGGTCGAGCTGCGCCTCGCCGACGACGCGATCGGCGACCGCAACGCCATGCGGGTGGAGTGGACCGGCGCGGTGTTCTCCGGCGTCGGCACGGGCGTCGTCGGTGCGGCGAACGGCACGCTGCCGCTGCGTGGCACCCGCGACGCCGCGCGGCCGTCCGAAACGAGGTCGCCCGTCACCGTCACGGCGGCCTCGCCGTCGGCCCCGGTCGTCGATGCCGAAGAGATCGCCCTTCTGATCGACCGCGGAAAAGCCTTCCTGGCGGGCGGCGACGTCGCCGCGGCGCGTCTGTTGCTGCGCCGGGCGGCCGAGGCCGGTGACGCGCCGGCCGCGCTGCTGCTCGGTGCGACCTTCGATCCGGTGGCGCTGGAGCGCCTGCAGATCCTCGGCGCCGTCGGCGACGCCGCGCAGGCGCGGCAGTGGTATCAGCGCGCGGCGGCGCTCGGATCACCGGATGCCGCCCGCAAGCTCGACGCGCTCGCCGCGCGCTGAGGCTCGCCCGCGTCGTCGGCGTGATCGGCGCCGGCGCCGGGGTGCTCGGCGCCGCAGCCGCAGGCCGGGGCGACCCGGCCGGGCGGCTCGGCGAGCGTGCCGCGCCAGCGGCCGTAGCGCCACGGCAGCCACCAGCGCGCCCCGCGCGGCACCTCGGCCGGCACGAAATCGAGTCCGCGGGTGCCGAACGGATGGCAGCGGCAGAACCGCGCCAGCGTCATCCAGCCGCCCGCCCACAGGCCGAACCGCCCGATGGCCTCGTCCCCATAGGCCGAGCAGGTCGGCAGGTGCCGGCATTGCGTGCCCACGACCGGCGACAGCGTGAGCTGATACCCCCGGATCAGCGCGCGGGCGAGCCGGCGGGGCAGGGCGGCGACGAAGCCGATGGGCCGATGGTGTGGCATCGTCCTTGCTAAACCACCTCGGGTGGGGCCGGGCAAGGACGAAGCTCGCCAAGCATTGCTACGCCGATGAAAGTAGTTCGGTACCGGAGCGGCAGCATCACCGGGTGAAATGCCGCAAAAACGGCCGCTTGCGATGGTCGTTTGTGTACGTAAGATCACAGTTGCGCGAAAGTCGCGTGATGTGGCGAGATTGCAGAGCTGAACTGTCAACAAGAACAACAGTCGAGTCGACGGGTCCGCGAAACGCGTTGCTGAAACAGCACGGGGAACCGCAATGGAACGGTGCCGGATCGTGAAGCGATCCTGGGTCGGAGCCCTCGTCCTGGTGCTCTGTGCCATGCCGGTGGTCGCCGGCACGCCGGAGCTCCCGGCCAATCCGCGCACCCTGCCGATGCAGTTCTCGCTGCAGGAGCCGGCCGCCGGCTGCGAGACCGACTGCGCTCCGGTGATCTTCGCCGCCGGCATGATCACGGCCGACACGCCGCGTCGGTTCGAGGCTTTCGCCACCGAGCGCAACCTGCACGACGGCAAGGTGGTGCTCGATTCGGACGGCGGCTCGGTGCTCGGTGCCCTGGCGCTCGGCCGCGCCATCCGCCGGCTCGGCCTCGACACCACGGTCGGGCGCGCCGAGCGTCCGGCGCCGGCCGGCAAGCCGGCCGCGATCGCGCCGGCGAACTGCGAATCGATGTGCGCCTTCGTGCTGCTCGGCGGCGTGCATCGCGACGTCCCGGCGCGCTCGCGCGTCCTCGTCCACCAGATCTGGCTCGGCGACCGGCGCGACGACGCGGTCGCGGCGTCCTACTCGGCCGAAGACCTCGTCCTCGTCCAGCGCGACATCGGCGCCATCGTCCGCTACACGGCCGAGATGGCCGGCGGCCTCGACGGCGGCGCCGAGCTGATCGAGATCGCGCTCAAGATTCCACCGTGGGAGCCGATGCGGCTCCTCAGCCGCGACGAGCTGAGGCGCGTCGGGCTCGACCAGGCGATCGCGCCGGTCGCGGCGCGCCGGACCTCGGCTGCCGTCACCCCGGTCGCCATGGTGCCGGAGCGGTCGCCGCCGTCGGCCGAGCGCGGCTGGGCGGCCGTGGACGGCAATTCCGGGACCATGCTGGTGCGGCGCCATCCGCTCACCGTCGAGGGCGAGCGCATCGGCAGCTTCGATCTGAGCCTGAGCTGCGGCGACGTCGCCGGCACCTATGCGCTCACCTATGCGGAGCGGCGCCAGGCGGCTCCGGGCGGCGGCGAGGCCGTGCCGCTCGACAAGGTGCGGCTGTGGATCGAGCAGACCGAGGTGACGCTCGACGTCGTGTCGTCGCGCGGCGACGGCCGCGGCGTCGAGAGCGTCGCGATCGGCACCGTCCCGGCGTCGTTGGTGCGGACTTTTGCGGCCGCCACCACCCGCTCGGTGTCGGTGCTCACCGGATCCGACGGGAGTGCCGGAACGACGACCCGGATCGGCAATGCCGGGCTCGGCAAGGTGTTCGGGGGGCTCGAGGCGGCCTGCGGTCGCGGCAAGCGCGACACCCATGCGAGGCTCGAAGCCGCGGCCCGGTGAGGGACGGGGCCGAGGTTTCACGACCCGGTCATTCCGGGGCGCGGACCGTCAGGTCCGCGAGCTCGGAATCCAGCGGCATGCGTCGACCGCGCGGCTTTATTCCCGGCTCGGCGCTTCGCGCCGCCCCGGCGGACCGCCTCCCAGTCGACCTGTCGATTCAGCCGCCCGGCCGGCCGGCCGCGATCTGGTCCAGCGCCGCCACCACGGCATCGAAAGTGAGCAGCGTCGAGGCGTGGCGTGCCTTGAACTCGCGCACCGGCTCGAGCACCGCGAGGTCGGCCCAGCGGCCGTCCGGCGGCGGGCCGTTCTCCTTGAGCATCTTGCGCATCGCCTCGCGAAGGGAGCGCAGCTCGTCGGCCGTCGATCCGACCACGTGGCTCGCCATGATCGAGGACGACGCTTGGCCGAGCGCGCAGGCCTTCACCACGTGGCCGAAGTCGACCACGGTGCCGTCGGCGACCTTGAGGTCGACCGTGACGGTCGAGCCGCACAGCTTGGAATGCGCCGTCGCGCTGCCGTCCGGCTCGGCCAGCCGGCCGAGGCGGGGGATGTTGCCGGCGAGCTCGAGGATGCGGCGATTGTAGATGTCGTTCAGCATGATGCCTGTCCGGGCGGGCGGGTCGATTTGCCTCGACCTCTGGCTCCGACTATACCCCGTCATATAGGACGTCGGCCGGGCGGGGCGAGGGGCACGTCCACCGGGAGGCGCTTGCGCCCCGGTCCGGCCGGTCCCACATGTTTCCGGTCGGGCCCCCCCGGGCCGGACGGTTCCCATCGGCGTGCGCCGGGCCTGTCCCGGGGAGGCTTCGCCGGATCGTCGCCGTCCCGTCCGATGCGGGCCTGCCCCTTTTCGGTGCGGCACGCGTCGTCTGCGACGTGCGGTCGTTGCAGCGGTGCGGCGCCCGTCGGCGTCGACCCGAACGGAGACGTCGCTCGCGATGGACCACGTGATCAAGACCCTCACTCCCGCCGCCCGTCCGTCGGAGACGGCCGGCGAGCTTCCGGTCGCGCCGGCGCGGACGCGTCCGTCGCGCGCCGAGGCCGAGGCCGCCGTGCGGGTGCTGCTCGGCTATATCGGCGACGATCCCGACCGCGAGGGCCTGCTCGACACGCCGCGCCGCGTCGTCGCCGCCTATGACGAGCTGTTCGGCGGCTACCACGAGAGCGCCGGCGAGGTCTTGGAGCGGACCTTCTCGGAGATCGGCACCTACGACGACATCGTGCTGGTGCGCGACATCCCGTTCACGTCGCATTGCGAGCATCACATGATGCCGTTCATGGGCCGCGCCCATGTCGGCTACCTGCCGGTCGAGCGCGTCGTCGGCCTGTCGAAGATCGCCCGGCTGATCGACATCTTCGCCAAGCGCCTGCAGACCCAGGAGCGGCTCTCCTCCGAGATCGTCACCGAGATCGACACCGTGCTGAAGCCGCGCGGCGTCGCCGTGATGCTGGAGGCGGAGCACACCTGCATGTCGATGCGGGGCGTGCAGAAGATCGGCAGCCGCACCATCACGACGCAGTTCACCGGCGTGTTCCGGGACGATCCGAAGGAGCAGTTCCGGTTCGTCAATCTGGTGCGCAACGGCATCGGCTGACCGTCCGCCGTTGGGCGCCGTGGGGCAGGGGACCGGCGTCTCGTCAAGCGGCGCGTGACGTGCGTCCCCGCCGGGACTGAAAGCGTATCCGCATGAAGAGCGTCTTCGCGCCGCGCGGCACCACCGAGCAGATCGAGGAGGGGCGCGTCTTCGCCCCCAAGTTCGACGGCGACGGGCTGATCCCGGCGATCGTCGCGGACGCGTGGTCGGGCGACGTTCTCATGCTCGCCTGGATGAACGACGCGGCGCTCGCGCGCTCGATCGAGACCTGCGAGGCGTGGTTCTACAGCCGCTCGCGCCGCAAGCTGTGGAAGAAGGGCGAGAGCTCCGGCCACGTGCTGCGCATCATCGAGATGAAGGTCGACTGCGACCAGGACGCGCTGCTGCTGCGGGTCGAGCAGGTCGGGCCGGGCGTCTGCCACACCGGCCGCGCCTCGTGCTTCTACCGCGCCGTCTCGCTGCGCGAGACCGCCGGCCACACCCTGGTGCTGCAGTTCAAGAAGGCCGAGAAGGTGTTCGACCCCGGCGCCGTCTACGGCGACGACGCCGGCAAGGACAAGACGCCCGAATAGCGGCGACGATCCCGCGGTTCACGACGATCGACGAGCAAGCAGAACGGCCAAGCGTCGCCCGTCCGTTGGTCGTTCGAGGATCGACGAGTTTGCGCCGGAGGCCGATCGTCTCGTACCGTCGCGTGATTGCGCGTTTTCACTCCTCGTGGTGAGGAGCGGCCGCAGGCCGCGTCTCGAACCCGCAGATCGACTTTGGCCGATCTGCGTCCATGAGTTCCGACGTCGAGCAGGCTCGACTTCGGTGGCCGCCCCCGCCCTTCGAGACGCGCCCTTCGGGCGCTCCTCGGGAGAGGGCGGAGAGAGGCTGTTTCAATGTCGCGCCGGTCTCACTCTTCCTCTTGCCCGGCCTGGCCGGCTTCCGGATTCTCGAAGAACTCCTCGGCCGCGGCTTCCGCGACCTCGCGGTCCTCGCGGCGCGCCGTGACGTCCTCGCCGCGCTTGATGCGCTCGGCTTCCTCGGCGTTGCGGGCGACGACGACCGTGACGGTCACCTCGAGCTCCGGATGCAGCACGATCGGCACGTGGTGCTGGCCGATGGTCTTGATCGGGGCGTTGATGGCGACCTGGCTGCGGTCGATCGAGACGCCGCCTTCGCCGACCAGGGTGGCGATGTCGCGGGTCGTCACCGAGCCGTAGAGCTGGCCGGTGTCGGAGGCCTGGCGCAGCACCACGAAGCTCTGGCCCTCGAGCTTGCCGCCGACCTTCTCGGCCTCGGCCTTGCGCTCCAGGTTGCGCGCCTCGAGCTGCGCCTTCATGCCCTCGAACTTGGCGAGGTTGTCCTTGGTGGCGCGCAGCGCCCGGCCCTGCGGCAGCAGGAAGTTGCGGGCGAAGCCGTCGCGCACCCGCACGACGTCGCCCATCTGTCCGTGCTTGCCGACGCGCTCCAGCAGGATCACTTCCATGTCGTCTCTCCTTCGTGTTCGTCGAGTCGTGTTCGTCGAGTCGTGTTCGTGAATGCGGGGTGGTGAATACGGGCCGGTGACTGCGGTGCTCGTGGCGTCGGGATCAGTCCGGTGGCGGGCGTCCGGCCGGCGGTCCGCCCGCGGTCGGTGCGGTGCGGGCCGCGAAGCGGGCGCGCAGATCGATCGCCGGGTCGAGAAGGCCGACCAGCATCACCAGGAACAAGGGCCAGCCGAACATCAGCACGGCCGCGTAGAGCGTGGTGAGCACCACGGCGCGGCTCTTCACCCGGCGGCTCAGCGCGTGCAGCACCGAGAAGCCGAGCGCCGTGAAGGCGACCGACAGGGTCGCGGCGACGATGCCGGCGAGCAGGCCGGTGAGGCCGGGCAGCAGCGAGGCGGCGATCGCGGCCGCGAAGGCGACGGCCGAGATCAGCGGGAACGAGATCTCGGAGAGCGGCGGCCACGGACGCGGCAGCCGGCCCGACAGTCCGACCGCCTTGCCGGCCAGCCACAGGTTGAACAGAAGCGTCGTCGTCATCAGCGAGGCGGCGGCCGGCGGCAGCGCGATCGCCAGGACCGTGAAGATCGCATCCGAATCGGTGACGCCGGGCAGGCCGGGCTCGCCGTTGCGCCCGCGGAACACCCGGGCGAAGCCGTCGCGCAGGGTGGCGCGAATCTCGTCGAGGTCGCTGCCGAAGGTCGGCAGCGCCATCATCACGGCGAGCGCGCCGAGCACCGCGGCCCACAGCACGATGCGGCCGACCGGATACCAGTCGAGCGTCGGGTTCGTCGGATCGCCGCCGGGGCGCGCCAGCAGCGCCAGATAGGAGAGCCACCAGCCGGGCAGTGCGAGGCCGAGCAGGAAGACGAGGAAGAACAGCGAGCCGAACCAGGCGGCGAGGGTGGCCGTGCCGGCGAGCGTCGCGAGCAGGCCGGCCCAATGGCTCCAGCCGAGCGCCGCGATCATGATCGGCAGGGGCGCCAGATAGAACAGCAGCATCGACAGGGTCGACCCGGCCGCGAGGGCCGCGAAGGTCAGGGCTGCCACGGCGCCGGCCCCGAGGCCGACCAGGATGAACTGGATCATCGTCTCGCTGTCCCGCTCGAGGAGCGGTTAGAGGCGGATCAGCGCCGCGCCCGGTGTGGTTCACCGCGGGCGCGGCCGTCCGTCCCAACCAGAGGATCGGCCCGCGATGCGCGCATCGAAGCGGTCGCAGGCGGGCCGAAGGTCTTTGGACGACGTGTCGTCGTTCGCCGTCGTCCGTGCCGCTGCCGGGATCGGGCCGACGCGCGCCGGCCCGGCCGTTCGGCGATCAGCGGATCACGTAGGGCAGCAGGCCGAGGAAGCGGGCGCGCTTGATGGCGCGCGCCAGCTCGCGCTGCTTCTTGGCCGACACCGCGGTGATGCGGCTCGGCACGATCTTGCCGCGCTCCGAGATGTAGCGCTGCAGCAGCCGCACGTCCTTGTAGTCGATCTTCGGGGCGTTGGCGCCGGAGAACGGGCAGGTCTTGCGACGGCGGAAGAACGGGCGGCGGGCGCCGCCGGCAGAGGCCATGGCCATGATGATCAATCCTCGCTGGCGTCGTCGGCGGCGACTTCGACACGATCCTCACGCGGCGGGCGGCCGTCGCGGTCGCGGCGCGGGCCGCGGTCGCCACGATCGCCCCGGTCGCGGTCGCGATCGCCCGGGCGGCGGTCGCCACGGTCGCCGCGCTCGTCGCGGTCGCGGTCGGACTTGCGCATCATGGCCGACGGGCCGGCCTCGAGCTCGTCCACCTTCACGGTGAGGGTGCGCAGCACGTCCTCGTTGATGCGCTGCTGGCGCTCGACCTCGGCGACGGCCGCGGCCGGGGCGTCGAGATTGAGCAGCGTGAAATGCGCCTTGCGGTTCTTGTTGATCCGGTAGGTCAGGGACTTCACGCCCCAATACTCGACCTTCGCGACGGATCCGCCGAGGCTCTCGATGACGCCCTTGTACTGGGTCGTCAGCTCCTCGACCTGCTGCGCCGAGAGATCCTGGCGCGCCAGATAGACATGCTCGTAGAGCGGCATGGAATGCCTTTCCCTGGTTCGTGGCGGCTCGTCCGACGCGAAGCCCTTCGTGCCCTTCGGGAAAGGCGCGAAAGAAAGCTCTGAAGGCGGGAACACGGGACGCCGGATCCGCGAAGGATCCTGCCGCTTCCTCCCTCCCGGGAGGACACGGCCATCCGTTCAGCCCCCGGCCGGAGCCGAGCCGAAGCGCGCCTTATACGGCTTTCCGGCGCGAACGCAACCCCGGGGCGCCTGCCGAGCCACCGGCCGGGGCCGCCCCGGCCGTAGTAAGTGACTGCCCCACTTGACTTTGAGCCCCCCGACGGTGTGTTAGCGCGCAACTTCGAAGGAGGGAGCACCATGGCGATCGCATTCGTATTTCCCGGCCAGGGCAGCCAGGCCGTCGGCATGGGCAAGGCGCTGGCGGAGAACTTCCCGGTCGCCCGGGCCGTGTTCGACGAGGTCGACGAGGCGCTCGGTGACAAGCTCTCGGCGATCGTGTTCGAGGGGCCGGCCGAGACCCTGATGCTCACCGAGAACGCCCAGCCCGCGCTGATGACCGTCTCGCTCGCCGCACTGCGCGTGCTGGAGCAGGAGGCGGGCGTCGACCTCGCCCGGGACGCCATGTTCGTCGCCGGCCATTCGCTCGGCGAGTATTCGGCGCTCGCCGCCGCCGGCGCGCTGTCGGTCGCCGACACGGCGCGGCTGGTGCGCACCCGCGGCCGCGCCATGCAGAAGGCCGTGCCGGTCGGGGTCGGCGCCATGGCGGCGCTGCTCGGGCTGGAGTTCGAGGCGGCCGCCGAGGTCGCCCGCGAGGCGGCCGAGGGCGCCGTCTGCCAGGCCGCCAACGACAACGGCGGCGGCCAGGTGGTGGTCTCCGGCGACAAGGCCGCGGTCGAGCGCGCCGTCGAGATCGCCAAGGGCCGCGGCGCCAAGCGCGCGACGCTGCTGCCGGTCTCCGCGCCGTTCCATTGCACCCTGATGGCGCCGGCCGCCGACGTGATGGCCGAGGCGCTCGCCAACGTGACGGTCCGCCAGCCGGTCGTCCCGGTGGTGGCGAACGTGAAGGCGGCGCCGATCACGACGCCGGCCGAGATCGTCGCGGCGCTGGTCGAGCAGGTCACCGGCACGGTGCGCTGGCGCGAATCGGTCGCCTTCATGGCGCAGGCGGGCGTGACGAGCTTCTACGAGGTCGGCGCCGGCAAGGTGCTCACCGGCCTCGTCAAGCGCATCGCCGACGGGGCGACCGGCACGGCGATCGGCTCGCCGGCCGACGTGGCGAGCTTCGTCGCGGCGCGCGCCGCGGCGCTCCAGCAGGGCGCCGCGTGATGTTCGATCTGACCGGCAAGACGGCGCTCGTCACCGGCGCGACCGGCGGTATCGGCGGCGCCATCGCCAAGGCGCTGCACGCCCAGGGCGCCACGGTCGCGATCTCCGGCACCAAGGCCGACAGGCTGGAGGCGCTGAAGGCGGAGCTCGGCGACCGCGTCCACGCGCTGCCGTGCAACCTCGCCGACCGCGCCGAGGTCGAGACGCTCGTCCCGGCGGCGGAGGCGGCGCTCGGTCAGCTCGACATCCTGATCAACAATGCCGGGCTGACGCGCGACAATCTCTTCATGCGCATGAAGGACGCCGAGTGGGACGACGTCATCGCCGTCGATCTCACGGCGGCCTTCGTGCTGGCGCGCGCCGCCGTGAAGGGCATGATGCGCCGCCGCTTCGGCCGAATCGTCTCGATCACGTCGGTGGTCGGCGTGTCGGGCAATCCGGGGCAGGGCAACTACGCCGCCGCCAAGGCCGGCATGATCGGCATGAGCAAGGCGCTCGCCCAGGAGGTCGCCTCGCGCGGTATCACGGTGAACTGCGTCGCGCCCGGCTTCATCCAGACCGCGATGACCGACGTCCTCAACGACAAGCAGCGTGAGACGGTGCTGTCGCGGGTGCCGGCCGGCCGGCTCGGAACCAGCGAGGAGATCGCCGCGGCGGTCGTCTATCTGGCCTCCGATCAGGCCGCCTACACGACCGGTCAGACGCTCCATGTAAACGGTGGCATGGTAATGATCTGATTGGGTTTTTTTGGTTCGTCCAGGGTTCGCATGCGGGCCTCCCTGCACTTCTGGTCAAGCCTGAGGAAGTATGATAACCGATCCGCTGGGCTGGACGAGGAAGTGCGACGGGGCTGGGGCGACGGCATGCACCCCTTGGCCGGATGAGCGTTCAACAGCGTCCATCGAGATGGCTGCCGGGCGACACCTGCCGCATGCGGCGGCGGTGCGCCGGGTGAAATGCCGAAAGCACGAGGGTTAGCAATGAGTGATATTGGCGAGCGGGTCAAAAAGATCGTCGTGGAGCACCTCGGCGTCGAGCCCGAGAAGGTGACCGAGAGCGCGAGCTTCATCGACGATCTGGGCGCCGACAGCCTCGACACCGTCGAACTCGTGATGGCGTTCGAGGAGGAGTTCGGCTGCGAGATCCCGGACGACGCCGCCGAGACGATCCTGACGGTGGGCGACGCCGTCAAGTTTCTCGAGAAGAACGCCAAGAGCTGATTTTTCGCCGAACGCCGCCACCGCAGGCCCTCGGGCCTGCGGTGTTGCCCCGCCCGAAGTCGCTGCTGTTCGTCGCCGATGAGCCCGCGCTGAGCGTTCGTCAGACCGGGCCGGGTCTTCCTGCGTGGTGGAGCTGGCCGTGGCGGAGCGCCGCGGTCGGAGACGAGCGAGACCGCTTCGCGAACGAACCGCCCGAGACGGTTGCAGCGGGACGCGGCGAACCGGCCGGTGCGGGACATGTGACATGAGACGCGTTGTCGTCACGGGATTGGGCATGGTGACGCCGCTCGGATGCGGCGTCGAGCCGACGTGGAAGCGCCTTCTGGCCGGCGAGAGCGGCGCCAGGAAGATCGACAGGTTCGAGGTGGCCGATCTGCCGGCCAAGATCGCCTGCCTGATTCCGCGCGGCGACGGCTCCGACGGCACTTGGAATCCCGACCAGTGGATGGAGCCGAAGGAGCAGCGCAAGGTCGACGACTTCATCGTCTACGCGATGGCGGCGGCCAAGCAGGCGCTCGACGACGCCGGCTGGCATCCGAGCTCCTACGACGATCGGATCACGACCGGCGTGATGATCGGCTCCGGCATCGGCGGCCTCGAAGGCATCGCCGAGACGGCCGTGCTGCTGAAGGAGCGTGGGCCGCGCCGCGTCTCGCCGTTCTTCATCCCGGGCCGCCTGATCAATCTCGCCTCCGGCTACGTGTCGATCGCGCACGGCCTGAAGGGGCCGAACCATGCCGTCGTCACGGCCTGCTCGACCGGCGCGCACGCGATTGGTGACGCGGCGCGTCTCGTCGCCCTCGGCGACGCCGACGTGATGGTGGCGGGCGGCGCCGAATCGCCGATCTGCCGGATCTCGATCGCCGGCTTCTCGGCCTGCCGGGCGCTGTCGACCGCCTTCAACGACGAGCCGACCCGCGCGTCGCGCCCCTACGACAAGGACCGCGACGGCTTCGTGATGGGCGAGGGCGCCGGCGTCGTGGTGCTCGAAGAGTACGAGCACGCCAAGGCGCGCGGCGCGACGATCTACGCCGAGGTGATCGGCTACGGCCTGTCGGGCGACGCCTATCACATCACGGCGCCGTCCGAGGACGGCGACGGCGCCTTCCGCTGCATGTCGATGGCGATCAAGCGGGCCGGCATCCAGACCTCCGAGATCGACTACATCAACGCCCACGGCACCTCGACGCCGCTCGGCGACGAGATCGAGCTCGGCGCCGTGCAGCGCATCGTCGGGAACGACGCGGCCCGGGTCGCGATGTCCTCGACCAAATCGTCGGTCGGCCATCTGCTCGGCGCCGCCGGTGCGGTCGAGGCGATCTTTTCGGTGCTGGCGATTCGCGACGGTGTCGCACCGCCGACCATCAACCTCGACAACCCGTCGGTCGAGACGCCGATCGATCTGGTGCCGCATCAGGCGAAGAAGCGCGAGATCAACGTCGCGCTGTCGAACTCCTTCGGGTTCGGCGGGACCAACGCCTCGCTCGTCTTCCGTCGCGTCCAGTGAAGGCGATCCGGTCTCGCCCGGGCGGCGCGCCGCCACCCGAGCGCCGACGTCGGCCGTGGTGACGCGGCCGCCGGTGTCCGAAGGGAACCGGCCGCACCCCGCGGCAGGCCCCTCCGGCGGCCGAGCGCCCGCCCGTCGCGGCTGGCGCGAGGGTCCGCGAGGAGACCGGCGTGCTCGATAAATTGGCCACAATCCCAAGGGTATTAGACACCCCGACGGGCTTCCGCAGGGGGCCGGCGCCGCGTTCGCCGCCGTCCGCCCGGCTGTCCGTCTCGATCGTCACGCCCCACCGGGGAGGCTCGCCGAGGTCGCGGGTTCTCGAACGGTCCCACCGGTTTCGGAGCTGCCTGCACGATGAGCTCGAACGCCATGCCGCCCGGTCCGGGCGCACCGTCCTCCGCCGAGACGAAGCGGATCGCCCCGCGCAGCCCGCGGGCCGCGCTGGAGCCCGAGCGGGTTCCGGCGCCGGTGCGGCGCTCGGCGCGGGCGCGGCACCCGCTGGTGGTCGTCGGCAACGCGATCTTCACGTTCCTGGTGCTGGTCGCCGTCGTGGTCGGCGGCGCCGTCTGGATCGGCAAGCAGCGGCTCGACGATCCCGGCCCGCTCGCCGAGGACAAGAGCGTCCTGATTCCGCGCGGCGCCGGCATCCGCGACATCGCCGATCAGCTCGTCCGCGAGGGCGTCATCGACCATCCCTGGACGTTCGTCGGCGCCGTGGTGTTCCGCAAGGCGCGCGAGGATCTGAAGTCGGGCGAGTATTTGTTCCAGAAGCAGGCCTCGCTGGGCGACGTGATCGACACGCTGGTCGAGGGTCGGGTGGTGCAGCACACCATCACGGTGCCGGAGGGGCTCACCTCCGAGCAGATCGTCCAGCGGCTGCTCGAATCGGATCTCCTGTCGGGCAACATCCGCGAGATCCCGCGCGAGGGCTCGCTGCTGCCGGAGACCTACAAGGTGGTGCGCGGCACCCCCCGCGATCAGGTGATCCAGCGCATGCAGCAGGCCCAGCGCCGGGTGTTGCAAGAGGTCTGGGACCACCGGATGGCCGACCTGCCGCTGCGCACGCCCGAGCAGCTCCTGACGCTCGCCTCGATCGTCGAGAAGGAGACCGGCAAGCCGGAGGAGCGCACCCGCGTCGCCGCCGTGTTCGTCAACCGGCTCAAGCAGCGCATGCGCCTGCAGTCCGACCCGACCATCATCTACGGCTTGGTCGGCGGCAAAGGCACGCTGGGGCGGCCGATCATGCGCAGCGAGATCGAGCAGCCGACCCCCTACAACACCTATGTGATCGACGGCCTGCCGCCCGGGCCGATCGCCAATCCGGGCCGCGCCGCGCTGGAGGCGGTCGCCAATCCGGCCCGCACCAAGGAGTTGTTCTTCGTCGCCGACGGCACCGGCGGGCACACGTTCTCGGAGTCGCTCGACCAGCACCAGCGCGCCGTCACCAAGCTCCGCGCCCTCGAGGCGGCGCAGCGTGGCGAGGCCGCCGCCGCGCCCCCCGCGTCGCCCGCCGCCGTCGCGGCGCCGGCGCCCGCCGGTCCGGCCGCCCGGCCGGCCCCGCCGCCGCGCCGGCCCGACCCGGCCGCCACCGGCCGGACGCAGGCGCCGGCGCGCTAGGGACCGGCACCGCCGCCTCGCGCGCCGCTGGCCGGGCAGCAGCCCGGCCCCCGGACGGCTTGTCGGGACTCGCCCGGTCTTCTATGCCGTCGCGACGGCGGGCCGCGGCTCGGCCGTCTCGTTCCTCCGACGCGAGCACGCCCATGGCCCTCTCCAGCATGACCGGATTCGCCCGCAGCCACGGCACCAGCGGGCCGTACTCCTTCGCCTGGGAGATCAAGTCGGTGAACGCCAAGGGCCTGGACGTCCGGCTGCGCCTGCCGCCCGGCTGGGACGCGGTCGAGCCGCCGGTGCGCGCCCGCGCCGCCGAGGTGCTGTCGCGCGGCACCGTCTATGCCAATCTGACGCTCGACCGCCCCGGCGCCCAGCCGGTGGTGCGGGTCAACGAGGCGGTGCTGGCCGCCGTGCTCGATACGCTCAAGAGCCTCGAAGGCCGCGTCACGGCCGCGCCGCCGCGGCTCGACGGCATTCTCTCGGTGAAGGGGGTGGTCGAGGTCGCCGAGGCCGACGAGAGCGAGGACGACCGCCGCGCCGCCGAGACCGCGCTGGTCGCCGGCTTCGCGCAGGCGCTCGACGGGCTCGCCACCATGCGCCGGCACGAGGGCGCGGCGCTCGGTCGCTTGCTCGGCCAGCGGCTCGACGAGATCACGGGCCTGGTGGCGCGCGCCGAGGCGGCGCCCGGCCGCAAGGCGGAGGCGATCCGCCAGCGCCTCGCCGACCAGATCGCGGCGCTGCTCGAGGCCAACGAGCGGTTCGACGCCGACCGCCTGCACCAGGAGGCGATCCTGATCGCCTCCAAGGCCGACGTGCGCGAGGAGCTCGACCGCCTGGTGGCGCATGTGGCGCAGGCCAAGAGCCTGATCGCCAAGGGCGGTGCGGTCGGCCGCCGTCTCGATTTCCTGTCGCAGGAGCTCAACCGGGAGGCCAACACGGTGTGCTCGAAGTCCAACGACCTCGAGCTCACCAATATCGGTCTCGAGCTGAAGAGCGTGGTCGAGCAGTTCCGCGAGCAGGTGCAGAACCTGGAGTAGGGCGATGCCGGCCGAGGGGGCGAGCACGACGGGGGAAGGCGCGACGGGGGCGGGAACGACCGCCACGATCGCGCGGCGCGGCATCATGTTGGTGGTGTCGTCGCCGTCGGGCGCCGGCAAGACGACGCTGACCCGCAACCTGATCGAGACCGAGACGCACATCACGCTGTCGGTCTCGGTGACGACGCGGACGCGGCGGCCGAGCGAGATCGACGGCGTGCATTATCATTTCATCCCGCGCCGCCGGTTCGACATCATGCGCGACTCCGGCGAGCTGCTCGAATGGGCCGAGGTGCACGGCAACTGCTACGGCACGCCGCGCGAGCCGGTCGAGCAGGCGCTCGCCGCCGGCCGCGACGTGCTGTTCGACATCGACTGGCAGGGCACCCGCCAGCTCTACGAGGCGATGCGCGACGACGTCGTCAGCGTGTTCGTGCTGCCGCCCTCGGCGGCCGAGCTGAAAGCGCGGCTGGAACGGCGCGCCGAGGACTCGCACGACATCATCAACCGGCGGCTGAAGAACGC
Organism: Rhodoplanes azumiensis; assembly: GCF_042682915.1. NCBI lineage: Bacteria > Pseudomonadati > Pseudomonadota > Alphaproteobacteria > Hyphomicrobiales > Nitrobacteraceae > Rhodoplanes > Rhodoplanes azumiensis. The sequence continues at coordinate 305,213 of NZ_JBHUIW010000002.1, forward strand.
CGCCGAAGAGATCGCCCACTGGCCGGAATACGACTACGTGCTGATCAATCGCGATCTCGGCAAGAGCTTCGCGCGGCTCCGGTCGATCCTCACGGCCGAACGCCTCAAGCGCGTCCACCGCGACGACATGGAGCGGTTCGTCGGTGGGCTCCTGGACGGGCTGAAGCAGATCACGACGTAGCGACTTCCGGGTCACGGTCGATCCGGGTGTGCGGCACGGTCTCGTCGGAGCCGAGCGTCGCGACCGGGCCGGCGGCCCGCTCGGCGGCCATCCGGTCGAGCGCCTGCGCGAGCGCCACGAACCCATCGACCGGCACGGTCTCGGCCCGCGCGGTCGGGTCGAGGCCGGCCGCCGCGATCAGCGGCAGCGGCTCGGGCGCCAGTGCCTTGAGCGATTGCCGCAGCATCTTCCGGCGCTGGCCGAAGGCCGCGGCCGTCACCCGTTCGAGGGCGGCGAGCCGGCAGGGCTGGGGGTCTGGGCGCGGCACCAGCTGCACGACCGTCGACGTCACCTTGGGGGGCGGCACGAAGGCGGAGGGCGCGATGTCGAACAGCATTCTCGTCTCGCACCGCCACTGCGCCAGCACGGCGAGCCGGCCGTAGCTCTTGCCGCCGACCGGGGCGACGATGCGCTCGGCGACCTCGCGCTGGAACATCAGCACCAGCCGGTCGAACCACGGCGGCCACGGCTCGGCCGACAGCCAGCCGATCAGCAGCACGGTCGCGATGTTGTAGGGCAGGTTGGCGACGATGCGGACCGGGCCGCCGCCCGTGCCGGTCGTGTCCGCGCCGCCCAGCTCCGCGCCGGCCGCCTCCGGGCCGTCGAGCAGCGTCGCCGGATCGATCGCCAGCGCGTCGCCCTCGATCACCCGAAGCCGGCCCGGATAGCGCGCCGAGACCTCCGCGAGTGCCGCGACGGCGCGGGCGTCGCGCTCGATCGCCACCACCCGGCCGGCGCCTTCGGCGAGCAGCGCCCGGGTGAGCCCGCCCGGTCCGGGGCCGACCTCGACCACGGTGACGCCGGCGAGCGGGCCGGCGGCGCGGGCGATGCGGGCGGTCAGGTTGAGGTCGAGCAGGAAATTCTGGCCGAGCGATTTCTTGGCCGAGAGGTCGTGCCGGCGGATCACCTCGCGCAGCGGCGGCAGGTCGTCGATGGCGCTCATCGCAAGCCGATCATCGGTCGACGCTCATGCGACCGCCGCCCGCGCGGTGCGCCCGGGGCCGGCGAGCCGGGCGGCGAGCCGCAGCGCGGCGATCAGGCTCGACGGATCGGCCGTGCCGGTGCCGGCGATGTCGAAGGCGGTGCCGTGGTCGGGCGAGGTGCGCACGAAGGGCAGGCCGAGCGTCACGTTGACGGCGTCGTGGAAGGCCAGCGTCTTGATCGGGATCAGCGCCTGGTCGTGATACATGCACAGCGCCGCGTCGTAGGTCTTGCGCGCCGCGGCGTGGAACAGGGTGTCGGCCGGCAGAGGGCCGCGGGCCGCGATGCCGGCGGCGACCAGCGCCGCGACGGCCGGCGCCACCACGTCGCGATCCGCCGTTCCGATGCTGCCGCCCTCGCCGGCATGTGGGTCGAGGCCGGCGACGGCGAGGCGCGGCCGCGCGATCCCGAACCGCGCGACGAGGTCGCGCGCGACGATGCGTCCGGTCGCGACGATCAGCTCGCGGGTCAGGAGGTCCGGCACCCGCGCCAGCGCGACATGGATGGTGACCGGCACGACCGCCAGCGTCGGCGACCACAGCATCATCACGGGGCGCGGCGGCGCCTCTCTCGGCGCCCCTCCCGGTGCTGCACCGGCGCGGCGGCCGGCGAGCTCGGCCAGATACTCGGTGTGACCCGGCTGGCGGAAGCCGGCCGCGTAGAGCACGTGCTTGGCGATCGGATTGGTGACGATCGCCGCCGCCTCGCCGGTCGTGACGGCGGCGACGGCGCGGTCGATGGCGGCGATGGCGGCGGAGGCGCTGGTGGCGTCGGGCGTGCCGGGGGCCGCCGTGACCGGAAGGCCGAGATCGACGACGGGGAGCGCGCGCGGAAACACCGCGGCTGCGTCGCCGAAGCCGACCCGTTCCACCGGGACGGCAAGCCCGAGCGCCTCGGCGCGTGTCCTCATCAGCTCGGGCGTCGCGAGCAGGGCGAAGGCGGGCAGGGCGGCGACGTCGCGGCGCTGCCAAGCGAGGAGGCTGATGTCGGGCCCGATCCCGGCCGGCTCGCCGAGCGTGAGGGCGAGCGGTGGGCCGGCGCGGCTCATTTCCGCTCGATCATGGCGCCGCGCCGCAGCTCTGCGAGGTACTTCTTGGATTTCGCCTGGAACGTCTCGGCGAACATCTGCTGCCGGACCTCCTTGAGGAACGGCGCGTCGACCTTGGTGTCGCGCTTGATGCAGACCGCGAACATCTCGATGCCGTTCGACGTGGTCTCCGGGCTGGTCAGCCGGCCGACGCCGGTCTTGTCGAGGATCTCGCGCAGCGCCGGCGGCAGGTCGGTCGAGGTCTTGACGATCTGCTCGCGCACCGCGACGTCGCGCAGATGGCGGGCGAAGGGCAGGCCCGTGTCGCAGTTCTCGAAGCGCGCCCGCAGCGCCTCGGCGTCGCGCCGGCGGGCCTCGACGGAGCCGCCCTTCGGCACCACGAACAGGATCGGCCGCAGCACGTATTCGGTCGCCGCGATCTTGTCGGAGAGCGGCTCGCCGCCCTTCTGCCTGGCCTCGGCGGCGGCGAGCACGTCGCGGTCGCGGAACTGGAAGCTCGACTGGAACTTTCCGCGGACGATCTGCTGCCAGATGATGTCGGCGCGGATGCGCGACTTCAGGGTTCCGGGCTGGATGCCGTTCTGCGCCAGGGTGGCGGTGAGCTGCTCGGGCGACATCCGCATCCGCTGCGCCATGTCGGCGTAGGAGGAATCGACGTCGGAATCGGTGATGTTCATGGTGAAGCGGCGGGCGGCGTCGATCTTGATCCGCTCGTCGATCAGCTCCTCGATCACCTCCTCGCGGCTCGCCGCCTTGCGGGTGACCAGCATGGTGAACTTCTGACGCTGCTCGATGTCGAACGAGGTGATCGGCGAGCCGTTCACCATCACGATGACGTTCTGGGCGGCGGCGGGCGCCGCAGCGCCGATCGACAGCACGATCGCGGCGGCGCCGAACAGGGCACCGAGAGCGGAGTTCCGTCGCGCACGAACCATGGCACCGTCCATCCGATGTCGTTTCCGATTTCCGTCCGCGGCGGACCCGGTCGATCCGGCGCCGTTCGAAGCGCGCGCCGGTCGCCCCTGGCACCGGTCGAGCCGGAAGCGGGCCGCCCCGATCGCGCCGCCCCGATCGCGCCGCCCCGACGCTGCACCGCCGCCGGGCGGCATCGTACCGTCCGAGGCTTAGAAACCGATATGGGCGAAATTATTGTGTTCCGATCGTCGAGGTGGACGTCGACGAGCTCGACGTCGAGCCGATCGTGCGAAGACCGATCTGCAGCATCACCGTGTGGTTGGAGGTGACGTTGCCGCTGTACTGGTAGTCGGTGATGTAGTTCAGCCCGATCAGGAAGCAGTCGTCCATGTAGCCGAGGCCGACGCGGGTCTGGCTGAGCTTGTTGTGCTCGATGTCGTAGCGGGCGGCGCCGTTGATCAGCCAGTTGGCGTCGATCTTGTAGGAGCCGCTGCCGAGCACGCCTTCGCGGCGCTCCAGGAAGCCGAGCTCGGGCTGTGCCGCGTAGTTGCCGTACATCAGCGACACGTTCCAGCGGTCGACCGCCATCGTGCCCTCGATCTCCAGGCGTTGCAGCGTGAAGTCCGACTGGTCGAAGCGGTAGCGCGAGATCAGGCTGAAGATCCGGTTGGGCGTGTAGGCGAAGCGGGCGACGTAGTCGGAGGCGCGCTTGTCGAGGCCGGAGTCGAGGCCCGTATTGGCGGTGTCGCCGACCGCGAAGGAGTTCGTCCCGAACAGGTGATAGGACTGGCCGACCAGCATGTTGACGGCGCCGGCCCCGTTCACCTGGGCGGTGTATTGCAGCCCGTAATTGACGCGGCCACCGCCTTCGACGCGGTCCCAGCCCGAGAACTTGTCGACCCGGAACAGGTTGGAGTCGTCGAAGATCAGGCTCTGGGCGTCCTCGTTCGGCAGCTTGCCGATGCTCGACTCGTTCGGGCGGGCGATCACCTGGGCGATCGGTTCGAGCGTCTGGGTGCCCCACGACTGCACCGAGACGAGGGGGAGCCGGTATTCGAGGCCGACCGTCGGCATCACGCGCAGGTCGGAGGAGTCGCCGGTCTGGATGAAGTTGCCGACGCTCGGGTCGGAATTCACGTGGACCTGCGCCGCGTCGGCCCGCAGCGAGGCGAACGGGATGAACACGTTGCCGAAGGAGTCGACGTAGCGCGAGCGCCAGTCGACCTCGCTCGAGAAGCGCGAATAGGTGCCCGGGATGCCGCGCAGCAGGCAGTCCTTGGCGGTCTTGGCGGTGTCGGCCGAGGTCGAGCAGGTGCCGTTGTTGTAGGCGGTCTGGCTGATCGCGTTGTATTCGGCGGTCTGGCGCGACAGGCTCGTCAGGTTGGCGCGATAGCTCAGCTCGCCACCGAACACCATCTGGTTCAGGACCGTGTTGTAGTCCATCACCGGGTGGACGATCGGCAGTGTTTTCTGAACGTCCTGCTCCGAGAAGCCGTAGAAGTGCAGGGCGCGGATGTCGAAATAGCTGCGGTCGCCGCGGCCGGACAGGAAGATCTGCGACACGCCCTCGGTCAGGTTGCTGAAGAACTCGCTGCCGGTGCGGCTCTGCAGCGACTTGATCTTGTAGTCGTTGAAGTAGCTCTCGTCGCTGACCAGGATGCCGTCGAAGCCCCAGGTCCAGCGCGGCGACAGGTTGAAGCGGCCGGTCGTCTCGATGCTGCCGCGGAAGTCGCGGAAGCCCGGCGTCGTCGTGCTGTTGTAGGTGCGGTAGAAATAATCCTTGTCGGCTTGATAGATGCCGGAGGCGCGGATCGAGTAGTAGCCGTCCTCGAGGCGGTGGCGCCACTCGCCCTGCATCAAGAGGCCCTGCTTGGTCATCACCCGGGGCGAGACCGTCAGGTCGTAGTTCGGCGCGAGCGCGAAGTAGTAGGGCGTCTCCAGTCCGTAGCCGTACACCGTGCTGGTGGTGGCGAGCGGCATCAGGAAGCCGCTCTTGCGTTTCACGGTCGGGTCGGGCGCCGAGAAGTACGGCATGTAGGCGAGCGGGACGCCGAAGAACTCGATCTTCGCGTCCTCGAAGTAGACCATCTTCTCGGATTGATTGTGGATGATCCGCGCCGCCTTCACCTGCCACAGCGGCGGCTTCTTCGGATTGTCCTTGCAGGGCTCGCAGGCCGTGTAGACGCCGCTCTCGAAGACCGTGTAGTTGCCGGCCGACCGCTGGCCGCGTGCCGCCGCGAAGCGCGTCTGGTCGGGCGTCTCGATGCGCAGCGAATCGATGAAGCCGTCGCGATAGTCGTCGGTCAGGTCGAGCATCGTGCCGTAGGTGATCTTGCCGTCCGGCTCGGTCAGCCGGACGTTGCCCTCGGCCTGCAGATGCTTGGTCTTCTGGTCGTAGACGACCCGGTCGGCCTCGATCGACGAGCCCTTGTAGTAGATCTGCACGTTGCCGGCGGCGACCACGCGCTCGTTCGTGTAGTCGTACTGGATCTCGCCCGCCTGGACGAGCATCTGCGGGTCGGCGCTCGGGCCGGGCTTGGGCACCGACGGGCGGACCTGGGTGCGGAAGTCGAGCGTCTGGGCGCTCGCCGGCGTGACGTCGAGCGCCGGCACGACGCCGCCGAGCACGCCGAACGCGACCGCCGCGGCGAAACGCCGCGTGCGCTGCCGCACGGCGATCGACAGGGAGGCGGTCGGACGCACGACGGGCATCAACCATCCTCCTGGTACAGCAGCGGCACGAGGCCGGTGAGCACGCCGATCAGCACGGGTAGCCAGGCGGCCGCCGCCGGATGCATCAGCTCGGCCTTGCTCAGATCCTCCGTCACCTTGGACAGAACGTACAGCAGGAAGCCGGCGACGATGCCGCTCAGCACCATGTTCTGGACGCCGCCGAAGCGGAAGAAGCGGAGCGAGAAGGCGGCCGCCACCAGCACCATGGCGGCGAGCAGGGCGGGGCGCGAGATCAGCTTCTGGTACTGCAGCCGGTAGCCGGCCGCGGCGAGCCCCGCATGATCGGCCATCTCGATGAAGAAGGGCAGATCCCAGAACGACACCGTCTCCGGCGTCGCGAAGGTCTCGCGCACCTGGGCGAGGGTGAGGTTGGTCTTGAGCCGGTGATCGGCGAGCCGCTCGGGGGGCGCGTCGACAGGATAGCGCCGCGCCTCGACGAGCCGCCAGTACCCCTCCTCGAGAACCGCGACCTTGGCCTCGATCCGCTCCACGAACCGGCCGGCGAGGTCGTACATGAAGACGGTGACGCCGCCGAGCCGCACGCCCTGGTCGGTGCTCGACGCGGCGTTGATGATCGACTGCCCGTCGACGCTGCGCTGGCGCACCCAGAAGCCAGTGCCGGTCGCCTGCAGGCCGGACTGGGCGGCGTTGTTGAACGCCTTGTCCTCGAGCCGCTTCGACTGCTCCTGCAGGGTGGCGGCGATCGGGTTGTAGACGGTCGTCGCGATGACCCCGACGAGCAGCGCGGCGATCACGGCCGGCGCGACGAACTGCCAGGCCGACATGCCGGCCGAACGGGCGACGACCAGCTCCAGCCGGCGCGACAGGTTGAGATAGCACAGCATGGCGCCCACCAGGACGGCGAACGGCATGATGCGTTCCATGATCTGCGGGACGCGCGTCACCGAGATGCCGGCCGCGAGCAGGGCGGAGGCGTTGGCCTCGCCGGCGCTGCGCCGCATCAGCTCGATGTAGTCGACCAGGAGGACGAGCCCGAACACACCGACGAACACGGTGAGAGAGGCGCCGAGGAAGCGCCGGCCGAAATAGCGCGAGAGGCGACCCGCCACCATTCGCTACGCTCTCACTGTCCGGTCGGCGGGCACACCGGCCCGCCGGGCTGACCAAAGCCGATGGGGGGCGGGTGCAGGGCGAACACGCGCGCAACGACGACCTTGCGCGCAACAACGACCGCCGGCGCTCGCCAAGAGCGTCCGCGCGGCCGTGATCCGCTGCGACCGGTCGACGTCACCACTTCCCCCACATCCCCGGCTCCCCCGAGCCGTCACGCTGGCCGTCACGTTGGCCGACACGCCTGCGATCGTCCACCCTCCGGCGGTCGGCCGCGAGGGTCCAGGATACACGAGATTGGCGGGCCGATCTGTCGACAAAAAGGCCGTCCTCCTGCCTGCACCCTGGACAGCTCCTCGGGGTGGTTAACCAAGAGTGACCGAGGGAGCCCCTCCAATGCTATGCCAAGCTTTCGGTCACGGGTCACTACCGCGACGGGGGAATTGCCGGAACCGTGGCGTCCGTGCCACAGAGGCGGGGCCGCTCGATCAAGAGGATAGCTGGAATGTCTGAGGGATTTCGGATCAGGTTCGGGACGTTCGCGCCGCCGGCCAAGGGCGTCCTGGTCGTGTTCTGCGACGACGGGCTTCGGATGGGTCCGCAGACCCGGGCGATTCTCGGCAAGACGGCGGCCCTGGTGACCCGGGCGGCCGCGGTGGACAACTTCAAGGGCAAGCTCGGCGCCGCCCTCGACATCGTCGCGCCGCCCGACCTCGCCGTCGACCGGCTGGTGGTGGTCGGGCTCGGCAAGCCCAAGGATTGGACCCCGAACGATCCCGTGAAGCTCGGCGGTGCCGCCTTCGGCAAGGTCGGGTCGGCCGCCGAGGTGACGATTGTCGCGGAGCTCTCGACCGGCGCCATGGACGCCGAGACGGCGGCGGACGTCGCGCTGGGGGCGCGGCTGCGCGCCTACACGTTCGACCGCTACAAGACCAAGAAGAAGGACGACGAGGTGCCCAAGAAGGCCGTCACGCTCACGGTGGCGGTCAAGGATCCGGCTGCGGCGCGCCGATTCGCGGCCGCACGCGAGGCCGTGGCGGACGGCGTCGTGCTCGCCCGCGACCTCGTCAACGAGCCGCCCAACGTGTTGTTTCCGGTCGCCTTCGCCGAGCGCGCCGCGGAGCTGCGCAAGCTCCGGGTCGGGGTCGAGATCCTCGACGTGCGGGCCATGAAGCGGCTCGGCATGAACGCGCTGCTCGGCGTCGGGCAGGGCTCGGCGCACGAGAGCCGCGTGGTGATCATGCGCTGGAACGGCGGCAAGCCGACCGACAAGCCGATCGCCTTCGTCGGCAAGGGCGTGTGCTTCGACACCGGCGGCATCTCGATCAAGCCGGCGGCCGGCATGGAGGACATGAAGGGCGACATGGCGGGTGCCGCCTGCGTGGTCGGGCTCATGCACGCGCTCGCCGCCCGCAAGGCCAAGGTCAACGCCATCGGTGCCATCGGTCTCGTCGAGAACATGCCGGACGGCGCCGCCCAGCGGCCGGGCGACATCGTCACCACCATGTCGGGCCAGACGGTCGAGATCATCAACACCGACGCCGAGGGCCGGCTGGTGCTCGCCGACGTGCTCCATCACGTCGTCACCAAGTACAAGCCGCAGGTGATGATCGATCTGGCGACGCTCACCGGCGCCATCATGGTGGCGCTCGGACAGGAGCATGCCGGGCTCTTCGCAAACGACGACAAGCTCGCGGAAAACCTCACGAAAGCCGGTCTCGCCACGGCCGAGCGGGTGTGGCGCATGCCGCTCGCGCCCGAATACGACAAGCTGATCGATTCGAAGGTCGCCGACATGAAGAACACGGGCGGCCGCTACGGCGGCTCGGTGACGGCGGCGCAGTTCCTGCAGCGCTTCGTCGGCAAGACGCCGTGGGCGCATCTCGACATCGCCGGCACGGCGCTCGGCTCGCCGCAGACCGAGATCAACAAGAGCTGGAGCTCCGGCTGGGGCGTCCGCCTGCTCGACCGCTTCGTCGCGGATTTCTACGAGCCGTGATGGGGTTAGGAGATCAGTTTTAGAGGGTTGTTCCAGATCGGCGATTCGTTCTCGATCGCCTTTCCGGGCCCGCATCCCGAGCATAGATTCGTCTCGGTCGGAGGATCTGCGATGGCGGAACAGACGGTGAAGGTGACGGCCGGCTTCGATCGAGAGGCCCGGGTGTGGTTCGTGGAGGAGAGCAACCTCCACGGGCTCAATGTCGAGGGTGCGACCCTCGAGGCCCTCATCGAGAAGCTGCCAGGCGCTGTCGTGGATCTTCTCGAGGTCGAGGCCGCAGGTGAGTTCGGATTGGAAACCGGCGACGTCCCGATCGAGGTCGTCGCCCGAGCGGAAACGCATGCCCATCTGGGTGGGATTCGGTGAGGGGGTTCGGCCGGCTCGTTCGCGAAAAGCTTCGCGCCGCCGGCTGCTATCTCTTGCGGCAAGGGCGCGGCGATCATGAGATCTGGTACAGCCCCGTCAACGACAAGCCGTTCACGGTCCCGGTAAACATCGACTCCCGACACACCGCCAACAAGATCATGAAGGACGCCGGACTGCCGAAAGCGTTCTGATGTCTGGTCGGCGGATCGACGGATAGCGAAAGTTCTCGGTTCATGACCTACGGTCCACTGCCTCGCGAGCCGCAATGACCGAGCTTCTTTTCTATCATCTGCAGCGCCGCCCGCCGGAGTCGGTGCTGCCATCGCTCCTGGAGAAGTCGCTGGAGCGCGGCTGGCGGGTGGTCGTGCAGGTTTCCTCGGACGAGCGGGTCGAGGCGCTCGACGCGCATCTGTGGACCTACCGGGACGAGTCCTTCCTGCCGCACGGCACCGATCGCGACGGGCTCGCCGCCGAGCATCCGGTGCTGATCACCGTGCGGGACCACAACCCGAACCGCGCCAATGTCCGGTTCCTGGTCGAGCGCGCCCCGATGCCGGCCGACGCCGCGACCTACGACCGGATCGTCGTCATGTTCGACGGCGAGGACGAGGAGGCGCTGGCCGAGGCGCGCGTCATCTGGCGCGAGAAGAAGGCTGAAGGGTTCGACGTGACCTACTGGCAGTGCGACGAGCGCGGCCGCTGGCAGAAGCGCGGTTGACGTCACCCGCATTCGCGTCTCCCGCGTCGCGTGCGGACGGCCGTCTCCACACGGCCGCGAGCCATTCTCGTGCCATCTTGCCGACGCAAAAGCAGGCTTGAACGCGTGGTGTTTCCAGTCGAAACACGACGCGGCCGCCGGGTCGCGCCCGGTTCGGTGGCCAGCCCGGGACGCCGTCGCGGTCGGCGGCATCGGGCACGCGGCGAAACCGAGCGCTGGGCGACACCGAGCGCTGGGCGACACCGAGCGCTGGGCGACACCGGGCGTTGAGCGACACCGGGCGCTCGGCGAGACCGGGCCGGTCGAGGGACAGTTCGGGGAGGGGGCCCCCATGCGTCACGCAGCATTCGTTCAGGACGCCATCCGATCGATGCGTCGCGCACGGCGCGCGCGCTCGGTCGCGGCCGTGCTGGCCGCATCGGTCGCCGCGGCCGCCGCCGGCTGCTCGAGCATGCCGGAGGTCGCCGACGTGAAACTCCTGCCGTCGGCCAGCAGCCTGATGCCGACGCCGACCGGCGAATTCGCCAAGTCCGCCGTCAATACCAACCGGCCGGTCTCTCCCGGCGATCTGGTGGACGCTCAGGGCATGTGCGCCGGGGCGGTCTCGTCGAGCGGTGAGCCGGGCGCGACGGCCATGCGGGGCGTCGGTCTCGACATGACCGAATGCGAGGTCGTCCAGGTGATCGGGCCGCCGGGCTCGACCCAGATCGGCGCCAACCAGCGCGGCGAGCGCACCGTGGTGATGACCTATGCCACGACCGAGCGGTCCGGCATCTACCACTTCACCAACGGCCGCCTCACCATGATCGAGCGCGGGCCGGAGCCGCCGGCGCCCGAGAAGCCGGCGCGCGGCAAGCCGGCCCGGCGGACGGCGAGCTGACCGTCGGATATCCGATTCGACACGGCTGCCACGGCGGCCGGCTGCGGCACCGTCCGACGCGCCGCCGACCATGGCGGCATCGCGGCGCATGCCCCCGGCGGTGGTCCCTCCGGCCCGGACGGGGGGGTCGTCGGAGCACCGGTGCCGTGCCGCTGCCGCGCGTCCCGCTCGCTCGCATCGATGCCCTCTCGCCTCCGGACCGGAGACGTTCATGACCCGACCCTTGCCGCGTCTGCCCGCCCGTAATCTTGAGCGCGCCAACCTTGCGATCGCCGCCGTTCTGGCCGCCCTGGTGGTCGTCGGCAGCGGCGCTGCGACGCCGGCCCAAGAGGCGGAACGCGCGGACGGTCGGGTCGGCCTCCGCGAGGGGGGGCGGGCGCCGGACGGCCGGGTGCAGCACGGCGAGCGACCGGGCGGACAGGCCGAAAGCCGCCCCGCCGAGAGCCGCCCGGGGGGCGACACGGCGCCGCGGACCGAGGGACGCGCCGACGCCCGGCCCGACTCGCGGCCGGAGCGAGACGCCAGTGTCCGCCGGCTGCCGACCGATTCGACCACCGAGCACACGCTCGACCTCGGCGGCCGCACCTTGCGTTTCCGGGCGACGGCCGGGTCGATCCCGCTGTTCGAGGGGGAAGGCGGACCGCTGCGCGCCGAGGTCGGCTACGTCGCCTTCACGATGGCGCCGCCCGCCGGCACGCCCGCCGGCGCGCGCCCGCTCACGTTCCTGTTCAACGGCGGCCCCGGCGCCGCCTCGGCCTATCTCAACATCGGCGCCGTCGGCCCGTGGCGGCTGCCGCTCGACGGCGCCTCCGTCTCGACCCCGCCCGCGCTGGTGCCGAACGCCGAGACCTGGCTCGACTTCACCGATCTCGTCTTCGTCGATCCGCCCGGCACCGGCTTCAGCCGGATCGTCGGCGGCGAGCCGGCGCGGAAGCAGTTCTGGTCGGTCGACGGCGACGCCGAGGCGCTCGCCGTGGTCCTGCGCAAATGGATCGACCAGACCGGACGGCGCAGTGCCCCGACGTTTCTCGTCGGCGAGAGCTACGGCGGCTTCCGGGTGCCGAAGCTCGCCCGCGCGCTCGCCTCCGACCAGGGCGTCGGGGTGCGCGGCCTCGTCCTGATCTCGCCGGTGCTCGACTTCGCGACGCTCGCCCAGCGCCGCCATCTGCCCGCGACCTGGACCTATGCTCTGCCGTCGATGGCGGCGGCGGCCCTGGAGGCGCGCGGCACCTTCTCGCCCGCCGCGCTCGCCGAGGCCGAGCACTACGCCGCGACCGACTATCTGGCCGATCTCCTCAAGGGCGAGCGCGACGGCGAGGCGGTCGAGCGCCTCTCGGCTCGTGTCGCGGCGCTGACCGGGCTCGATCCGGCGCTGGTGCGCCGGCTCGCCGGCCGGATCGACACCCGCACGTTCCAGCGCGAGCTGTTCCGCCACCAGGGCCTGGTCGGCAGCGCCTACGACGCGACCGTCACGGCCTTCGACCCGAGCCCGTCGGCGGCCCGTACCCAGTTTCCCGACCCGGTGCTCGATTCGACCAAGGCGCCGCTCACCGCGGCGATCACCGCGCTCTATCGCGGCCCGCTGAAATGGAGCCACGATCAGCCCTATCAGCTCCTCAGCGGCGAGGTGAACGGGCAGTGGAACTGGGGCCGCGGCCGGGCGCCGCCCGACGTGGTGGACGAGGTGCGCACCATCCTGTCGGCCGATCGCGCCGCCCGCATCCTGGTCGTCCACGGGGCGAGCGATCTCGTCACGCCGTATTTCGCCACCAAGCAGATTCTCGGCCAGCTCCCGGTCTACGGCGAGGCCGATCGCCTCGCCCTGAAGGTCTATCGCGGCGGCCACATGTTCTATTCGGAGGACGTGTCGCGAAAAGCCTTCCGCCAGGACGCCGAGGCGTTCTTTCGCGCGGCGCTGGGGGCGGGCAGCAAGTAGCGAGTAGGGTCGGCAAAGGCGCGTGAGCGCCGTGCCCACGCCGTTCATCCTCGCGGGTCGCGACCGCGTGGGCACGCTGCGCCTTCGGCGCACCTTTGCCCACCCTACGGCGCTTTGCCCACTCTACGGAGTGGCCCCTTGGTCCCCATCAGGGCCAGGTACTCCCAGGCGACCGTGGCGGCGGCCAGCGCCGTGATCTCGGCGACGTCGTAGGCGGGCGCCACCTCGACGACGTCCATGCCGCGGAAGTCCAGGTCGCCGAGCCGGCGCAGCACGGCGAGGAGCTGCCAGCTCGCGAGCCCGCCGATCTCGGGCGTCCCGGTGCCGGGCGCGAAGGCGGGATCGAGCACGTCGACGTCGACCGAGAGATAGGTCGGCCCGTCGCCGACCACGGCGCGGATCTGCTCGGCGACGGCCGCCGGCCCCGTCTCGTGCACGGCCTCGGCCGGGATGATGCGGACGCCGCGAGACAGCGTCCAGTCGTGGACGTCGGTGCCCATCGGCGAGCGGATGCCGATCTGGATGGTCTTCCGCGGGTCGACCAGGCCTTCCTCGATGGCGTGGAAGAACACCGAGCCGTGGGCGTAACGCTGGCCGAAATTGTCCGGCCAGGTGTCGACATGCGCATCGAAATGGACGAGCGCGAGCGGCCCGGTGCGCTTCGAAAGCGCGCGCAGGAGCGGCAACGTGATGCCGTGCTCGCCGCCGAGCGCGATCAGGTGGCCGACCGCGGCGGCCTGGCGCTCGATCAGGTCGAGGCTCTTTCCGATGTCGCCGAGCGCGATGGAGAAGTCGCCGATGTCGGCGACCGGCATGGTGGCCGGCTCGATGCGGTGCACCGGGTGGGCGCCGTCGACCAGCATGCGGCTCGCGCGTCGGATCGCCGCCGGACCGTCGCGGGCGCCGGAGCGGTTCGTCGTGCCGACGTCGAGCGGGATGCCGGCGACGCAGAAGGTCGCCGCCCGGTCGTAGGCGGCGAGGCCCAGAAAGGTGGCGGGCAGCGCGAAGGTGGCGGGCGAGAGGCTCATGCGGCGCTCCGCTGCCTCACGCCGCGAGCGGCGCGAAGCGGAACACCGCGCAGGCGACCGCGCAGGTCCACTCGCCGGAGTCGGCGCCGGTCGCCGCCGCCGTCATCGACAGCGTGTCGACGATCAGGTCGGTGGTCTCGTAGAGCTTGCGGCGCTCGTCCCAGGCGGCGTTGGGGTCGAACTCGATGCCGAGCGTCGAGGCCAGCATGGTGGCGGCGAGATCCTCGACATAGTCGGCGGCCTGGTGCTCGGTCATGCCGTAGCCGTGGTGCTCGGAGATGTAGCCGTAGACGGTCTGGTCCTTCGGGCGGGCGAGGCCGATCGACGCGACGATGCGGCGGCCCGGCTCGTTGGTGTCGGCCCGCGCCATCACGCAGAACGTGATCTCGCCGGGGGCGAGCGTCGGCACACCCTCTTCGCGCGAGATGAGCCGGCAGCGCGGCGGCAGGATCGACGACACGGTGACGAGGTTCTGCTGCTCGATGTCGGCGTCGCGCAGCGCATACTCGAAGGCGGTGAGCGGCTGCCTGTGGACGCCCACGCCGCGGGTGAGAAACACTTGCGTCGGAACCGGAAACATCGCGCCTCCTCGGGGCCGGCCGTGCCGGCATGGCCCGGCGGGGTGCCGGGTCCGGTCCGGCGGAGGCCGGACCGGTCGTGCCGCCCGTGTAGGAGATCACGATGACAGCCCATCGACAACGCGCGTTCCATTCGGAAGGTGGGGATGCCGTTCTGCTCCTGATGGGCCGGAGGACGCCGGGCGATCGACGGATCGGTCGTCCCGTTACCGTTTCCCCTCGATGACGGAAAAGGCCTTCTTGATCTGATCCAGAGATGCCTTGATCTGCTCGAGCCCTGCATTGGTGACGATGCGTCGGCCGTAGGCGACGGCGGCCTTGCGGAGGATCCACCCGACCAGCGGAGATCGCGACAGGTAAGGCGCGAGATCACGGTCGGCGAGAGTCTGGAGCACATGCCCGGCCCGTCGGTCGATCAGCAGGCGCAGCTGATCGAGATCGACCTGCTCGGGACGCGGCCGATCGGCGTCCTCGATCTCGATCGGAGCCTTCATCCTCTCGGTCAGGGGAATGATCGGCAGGCCCTTCTCCTCCGGCGAGCCCGGTTCGTCCGAGACGGCGAACGACTTGATCTCGAGCTGGCGCTCGCCGTTGCCGCCGTCCGACGCTTTCTTCGGTCCCGTGACGTACCAGTCGGGGCGGCGGCTCGCGTCGAACTCTTCGAACAGCGGGTTCGTCTCGGGCAGGCCGAACGTCCACCGCAGGAAAGCCTGCGCGTTGCGCCGTCCGAGCAGATAGTCGTGGCGGCGGAAGCTGTGGTGGAGAAAGCCGCCGAAGCCGCCGAGGGCGCCGCAGGCGATCGCCAGATCGGATCCTTTTTCGTTCCGCGACGGTGCGATGACGAAGCGGGAGTATACGTTCTCGTCGAGGATCGGTGCGAGCTCGTCGGGCTTGAAGCGGGCCTGACCGACGAGCGTCGGCAGCAGCGTCTTCAGTGTCCCGAGGAGCGAGCGGTCGGGTTGACCGTTCGGGAGCTTGCGGAGCGCGGGAAGCTTCGGCGTGTTCGGGAACGGATCGATCAGCAGGACGGCCTTGGTCGCATCGACACCGGCGCGCTCGTTCGAATGCGCGGGGCCGCCCGAGAGCGCGCGCCGCACCAGCTCGAACGGCTCGTTGTCGATCATCCCGCCGTCGACCGCGACGAAGGTGTAGTCGGCGTCCTCGCTCAGGCACTTCTCCGGCGGGATGGGATGAAACTGGCCGGTCTTGTCACGGTAGACGACGCGATGCCCGTGCGCATAGGCGCCGTAGCGCTGCGTCAGCAGACGCGGCGCGAGCCCGATCGGAAAGGCTCCGGTGGCCAGGCAAGCCGCCTTGAACGAGGACGGGGCATTGGCGAGATCGAGCGGATCGACGTGACTGGTTCCGCCGCTGCCGGGCGACACGTCGAATTCGACATAGTCCGCATGGTTCAGCATCCCGTAGGCGGCACCGGCGTCCCCGAGCAACCGGAACGCATAGGGCACGCCTCGCAGGTTGGAGACGGTCAGGATCACCTTGAGGGCGTCACCGTGCGGGCCGCCGACCCACGGCCGCGACCGCTCCTGCTTCGTCAGCTCGAACGCATCGTCGAGAATCTCGTCGAGCACGTCGCAGCAGAGCGCGGACATGACGCCGTTCATCTCACGGCCGCGACTGAGATCGGTCACCTCCAGCAGGCGATTCATCGAGATGTCGTCGACCCAGCTCGAATACAGCCGGTTCTCCTCGGGCTTCGGAGGCGGTTCGCCCGGACGGACATGAGACAGCTCGCGGAACAGCGACAGCGCGGTCAAGCCGGCCGTCATGCCGCCCGCGGAGGCGCCGCCGATGACCGGGACGAACACGTCGTGGGTGGGGCCGGTCCAGCCGGGACGGGCCTTCTCGGTCGTGTAGTCGTCCAGGGCCTCGATCAGGAAGTCGATCGCCCCGGCCGTGTAGGCGCCGGCCGAGATGGCGCCGGCCATGACGAGCCCGATCTCGAAACAGGGGCGCCCGGACGGCCCTCGGGACACACGTTCCGACATTCGCACCCCCCCCCGCGACGAGCCCGAAGAGACACCAGGGGTTTAAGTAAATTCTCCTACAACCGTGCGCGCAACTCACGTTTTCGTCGCCGAGAACGACCGCTCGATCGCGTCCGCGACGGCGCTCGCGGGGCGCCGACCCCTCACGTCGCCGAGAAGGCCTCGTGATACTCGACCGTCCCGGCGGGCGGGGGGGCGTCGCGGAACGCCACGGCGAGGACGTAGCGGTCGGGGACACCGGGGACGTGCAGGCCGGCGGGGCGGCGGAACCCGTGGCGACCGTAATAGGCCGGGTCGCCGACCACGATGCAGCCGGCGGCGCCGCGGACCTTCAGCCGGGTGAAGCCTTCCTGGATCAGCGCGGAGCCGACGCCGGCGCGCTGCCGGTCGGGCCGCACCGACAGGGGGCCGAGCGCCACCCAGCCGCCGTTCGTCCCGTTGCCGTTGATGCGGAAGCCGGGGCCGAAGATCTGCACGGCCGAGAAGGCCGCTTGGCCGACCAGGCCGGAAAAATCCTCGGCCACCAGGGCGACGACGGCGCCGCCGCTCGCCCACAGGGCGTCCATGATGGCCGGCTCGGTGCCCGAGGCGATCGGGAGACCGCGATAGGCGGCGGTGACGACGGCGCGCACGGCGTCGCGGTCGGCGTCGGTCTGGTCCCGCAGGGTGATCGAATCATGCATAGCCCGGCCGTCATAGCATCGACTCCGGCGACAGGAAGAGGGGGTTGCGCACGACCGGGTTGTGCAGTGCGAGGAGCGTGGCGCTCGGCCGGGCGGCCGCCGGCGCTTCGCCCGGTCGGTCGTCGTCCCCGCAGGCGCGGGGCTGACCGGACGCGCGGCCGGCGAAAGCCGGCTCAATGGCCGCCGCGGACGAACAGCTCGTAGAACGTCACCAGAACCTCGACGACGATCAGCAGAACGATGGTCGCCTCCAGCCGAACGCTGCGCTGGGTGTCGATGATGTCGGTGATGGCGCGCGCCGTGTCGTCGATCACCTCGAGCTTGCGGGCGAGCGAGGTGGCGCGCTCCTTCAGCTCGTACTCGTCGGCGAGGCGCAGCCACAGCCGCTCGAACTCCGGCTGGTCCCACAGGATGTCGGGCTTGTCCTCGATCTCGACGCGGCCGGCGAGGCGGTGCTGCACCTGCAGGGCCTGGCCGATGGTGCGCAGCATCTGGCGCCGGCCCGAGGGGGTGCGGCCGGTGCGGGCGAGCGCTGCCGCGAACGGCTCCATCACCTCCAGGACCGTGCCGACCTCGCGCTCGTCGCGCGCCAGCGCGGCGTTCTTGGCGAGCACGTCGGCGATGACGAGAATCCGCGGCGGGGTGAGGGCACGGATCGCCACCGGGCCGCCCGGCACCACCTGGTCGTCCTGGTCGGGGGCGATCTCGACGACGGTCGATTCGTCCTCGATCGTCTCGTATTGGCCGGCGAGGCGGGGGCCGAGCGCCCGCACCAGCTCGTCCTCCTCGACGGGCGACAGGCCGATCAGCACGGCGACGCCGTAGCGGAACAGCACGGCGTAGCCGCTCGCGCCGGTCCGGAAGGCGAGCGGCGTCGTCGAGACGAGGTCGCTGCGCTCCAGCCCGGCCGTGTCGATGCGGTCGCCGAGCAGCAGGGTGCGGGCGGTGAGGCGGGCGCGCGTCGCCGGCACCGCCATGGGGGCGGCCGGCGAGGCGACGGGAAGCGGAGAACGATCAGCCATGACCGCAGTATAGCAGGCCAGGGATGACAGGGAGGTGGGCGATCGGGGCGACGGCTCGGCCTCTACGGCCGGTTCACCGTCGGGGAGTTGCCGGTTGTCCGGATCGTCGAAAGAGCCCTATAATTCGGTCATGACGAAGCTTTTCGATCAGGCCGTCGAGGCCGCCCGGGCCCTGCCGCCGGACGCGCAGGACGAGCTCGCCCGCGTCATGCTCGACATCCTCGCCGACGACCGACCGCCCGAGCCGATCGATCCCGCCGACGGGCCATCCGTCCGCGAGGGGCTCGCGCAGGCCGATCGCGGCGAGTTCGCGACGGATGCCGAGGTCGCTTCCGCGTTCCGCCGCTTCGAGGGATGACGATCCGCTACACGCGCCGCGCGGTCGCCGACCTCTCGGGCATTGCGGAATACATCCGGTCTCACGACCCGCCGGCTGCGCTTCGCGTGCGTGACGCCATTCTCGACAGCATCCGGACGCTGGCTCTGTTTCCTCGGGCCGGACGCCGGCAATCCGTGGCCGGCGTCCGGAAGCTGGTCACCCGGAAGTTCCCGTATCTGATCTATTACAGCGTCCATGGGGCGACCGGGGACATCGTGGTCCTCACCGTCAGGCATCCCGCCCGGCGTCGTGAGCACGAGGACGGCTGAGGGGCTGCCAGGAGGGGCGGACCTTCCGCATCTCCGTCACCGAGTCCCGCCTCACCCCGCCATCGCCTCCTCGTATTGCGACGACAGCGTCAGCCACTCGTCCTCGGCGGTCGCGAGCGTGCTCGCGGCGTCGGCCCGCTCCTTGGCGAGGCCGGCGGCCTTGGCGGCGTCGCGGGCGTAGAGCGCGGGGTCGGCGAGCGCCGCGTCGAGCTTGGCGATGTGCTGGTGCAGCGTCTCGATCTGCTTCTCCAGCGTGGCGATCTTCTTGCGCAGCGGCGCCAGCTCGGCGCGCTTCTCGGCGGCGGCGCGACGTTGGTCCGTGCGCGACGGCGTCCTGTCGGCCTTGTCGCTGCGCCGGTCGGTCTCGTCGTCGCCGGCGAGGATCATCCGCCGGTAGTCGTCGAGATCGCCCTCGAACGGCGCGACCCCGCCGTTCGCGACGAGCCACAACCGGTCGGCGCAGGCGTCGAGCAGATAACGATCGTGCGACACCATCACGACGGCGCCGGGGAACTCGTTGATGGCGTCGATCAGGGCGGCGCGGCTGTCGATGTCGAGGTGATTGGTCGGCTCGTCGAGCAGCAACAGTTGCGGTGCGTGGAAGGTCGCCAGCCCGAGCAGCAGGCGTGCCTTCTCGCCGCCCGAGAGCTTGCCCACCAGCGTGTCGGCGGCGCCTTCGGAAAAGCCGATGGCGCCGGCCTTGGCCCGCACGGCGCTCTCCGCCGCGTCCGGCATCAGCCGGCGGACATGCGTGTAGACGCTCGCGCCCTCGTCGAGCTCGTCGAGCTGATGCTGGGCGAAGTAGCCGACGTCGAGCTTGTCGGCGCGGGTGACGCGGCCGTCCATGGCGCCGATCTTGCCGGCGATCAGCTTGACGAGCGTCGACTTGCCGTTGCCGTTGGCGCCGAGAAGCGCGATGCGGTCGTCGTTGTCGATGCGCAACGTCACCCGCTTGAGGATCGGCTTGCCGGGCTCGTAGCCGACCGACACGTCGTCGACCGCGATGATGGGCGGCGACAACAATCGTTGCGGCGCCGGCAGCACGATCTCGCGCACCTCGTCGGCGATGCGCGCCGGCGCCGGCCCGAGCCGCTGCAGCATCTTCAGGCGCGACTGCGCCTGCCGCGCCTTGGTCGCCTTGGCGCGGAAGCGCTCGACGAAGGCGGTGAGGCGGTCGCGTTGCGCCTCCTGCTTCTTGGCGAGCTTCTGGTCGAGCAGCAGGCGCTCGGCCCGCGTCTTCTCGAAGGTCGAGTAGTTGCCGCGATAGAAGGTGAGCTTGCCGTTCTCCAGATGCAGGATCGAATCGACCGCGTTGTCGAGCAGGTCGCGGTCGTGGCTGATCACCACGACCGTGTGCGGATAGCGGGCGATATGCTCCTCGAGCCACAGCGTGCCCTCGAGATCGAGATAGTTGGTCGGCTCGTCGAGCAGCAGCACGTCGGGTTCGCGGAACAGCACCGCGGCGAGCGCGACGCGCATGCGCCAGCCCCCCGAGAACTCGCTCACCGGCCGCTTCTGGTCGTCGTGCGAGAAGCCGAGCCCGTGCAGGATCGCGGCGGCCCGCGCCGGCGCCGAATGGGCGCCGATGTCGGCGAGGCGCGTGTGCAGCTCGGCGATGCGGTGCGGGTCGGTCGCGGTCTCGGCCTCGGCGAGCAGCGCGGTGCGCTCGGTGTGGGCGGCCAGCACGATGTCGATCAGCGGCTGCGGTCCGTTCGGCGCCTCCTGGGGCAGGGTGCCGATGACGGTGCGGGCCGGCACGCCGATCTCGCCCGTGTCGGCGTGGTGCTGGCCCGTGATGGTGCGGAACAGAGTCGACTTGCCGGTGCCGTTGCGGCCGACGAGGCCGACGCGCGCGCCGGCGGGAACCTGCACCGAGGCGCGGTCGACGAGAAGGCGTCCGGCGATCCGGACCGTGAGGTCGGTGATGACGAGCATGCCGCCTTATACACGGATTTTCGGAGCGGGCAGGGGGCGTGTGCCCGTTTCGCCGGTCGTCCCGAGGCGCGGCGCAGCAGCGAGCCCGGGATCCATACGCCCTGCGGTCGTGAGTCACTGATGGGGGGGATGGATTCCGGGCTCGCGGACCTGACGGTCCGCGCCCCGGAACGACCGTCAGCCGCTCACCAGCACAGCGTGGTCATCACCTGGCCCTGCTTGTTCTTGATCACGTGCGGGCAGCGCAGCCGCTCCAGGGCCGGCTTGGCGTCGGCATTGCCGAGGGCCACGGCGCGCTCGTAATAGGCCTTGGCGGCGGTCGTGTCCTTGTCGCCGCCCAGGCCCTCGGCCGCGAAGAAGCCGGCACGCTCCAGCGCCGCCGCGTGGTCCTGGGCCGCCGCCTTCTCGAACAGGGCGCGGGCGCCGGCCGCGTCCGGGGCGCCGCCCTGGCCTGCCGCGAGCAGCAGGCCGAGCTGGTACTGCGCCTCCGGGTTGCCGGCGTCGGCCGCCTTCGCGAGCAGGGCGCGCTGGCGTGCCGGATCGGCTCCGGCCGCACCCGCGCCGACGCCGGCGCCGCCCGACAGCGCCGCCAGATTGGTCACGCCGCGCGGATTGCCGGCCTCGGCCGCCTTCTCGAACAGTTTTCGCGCCTGCTCGTCGTTCTTGGCCACGCCCGTGCCGGTGGCATAGAGGAGGCCGAGCTCGACCATCGCGGCGGAGCTGCCCTTGTCGGCGGCGCGGCGGAACGCCGCCGCGGCCTCGGCCGGCTGGCGATTCGCCGCATAGGCGCGGCCGAGCGCATATTGGGCGCGCCGCGATCCTGCCGCCGCGACCTTGCAGAACTTGATCGCCGTCGCCACGTCGCCGGCCGCGATCTCGGCGACGCCCTTCACGTCGGCCGGCTTGTCGGGATCGCTCGGATCGGCGGCGATGCGGTCGCACAGCACGAGATCCGCCGACTGGGCGCGGGCGTCGGCGACCGGCGCACCGACCAGCGCAACGAGGCCAATGCAGGCGGTGGCGAGAAGGCGATGGCGTGTCGTCATGGGGATGTCGCCGAGCGTCCGTCCGATGTGCCTTGCCGTGCGGCGAAACGAGACTACGACCGCCGGCAGGGGCCGGCAAGGCGGCCGGCAGGATGTTCGAAGGCGCACCGGCCTTCGTGTAGAGTGCGCACCACACGCAACCGAGGAGGTGTCGATGTGCGTTCCGGGATGCATGGAGGCCGTGACGGCCGGGCTGTCGCGCCGCGGCTTCTTCGGCCGCGCCGGAGCGACGGCGGCCGGCTTCGCCGCGACGGCGATCGCGCCGGCCTCGGTCCTGGCGCAGCGCGCTCCCCCCGCCGCCGCGCCGGCCGCGCCCGCGCCCGCACCGACGCCCGGGATGCCGACCAGCTTCACCCGGGTGATCGATCTCTCGCACACGCTCGGGCCGAAGTTCCCGACCTTCTTCGACACCGCCGGGATCGAGCTGGAGCAGCGCGCCGATTTCGCCAAGGACGGCTACAACATGTATGTCTGGAAGCTCATCGAGCACGCCGGCACGCATATCGACGCGCCGGTTCATTTCGCCGAGACGGGCGCGAGCGTCGACCAGATCAGGACCGAGACGCTGGTGGTGCCGCTCGCCGTCGTCGACGTCGTCGAGAAGGCTTCCGACGAGGCGGACTATCTGATGTCGCGGGCCGATCTCGATGCGTGGGAGGCCAAGCACGGCCGGTTGCCGCGCGGCTGCTGCGTCGCCATGCATTCGGGCTTCGGCAAGCTCGCGCTCACCGATCCGGCCCGCTTCATCGGGCGTGACGTCGACGGCACGCTGCACTTTCCCGGCATCGCGCCGGAGGCGGCGGAGTGGCTCCTGAAGGAGCGCGAGGTCGTCGGGCTCGCGGTCGACACGCTGTCGCTCGACCATGGCCCCTCGAAGGACTTCAAGACTCACAAAGCGTGGCTGCCGGCCGGCCGCTGGGGCCTCGAGAATGTCGCCAATCTGGAGCAGGCGCCGGCCGTCGGGGCGACGCTGGTCGTCGGCCTGCCCAAGATCGAGGAGGCGACCGGCGCCCCGGTGCGTCTGTTCGCGCTGGTCTGATCACGTCGCCGGACGTGATTCTCGCGCGTATCGCCGCCCATCCGATCCGAGCGCCGCGTGGCGAATATACGACCGTACAGTCGAGCGAACAAACCCGGCGCGCGTAACCCGATGCGCACGAAGAAAGGCGGGCGGTTCTTTCGAACCGCGAAGGTCCGAACAGAAAAAAGGCGGGCGGTTCTTTCGAACCGCCCGCTGGGCATCGCAGCATCGCGCACCCCCGTGGCACGACGCTGCGCACCGACCGTGCGATCGAGACGACGCTCTCGCGTGTCGATCGATCGTTCGCGGGGGACAATGCTGCGGGTGGGTCTCAGCGGCTTTGATCTAGATCAGCCGTGGATCGGAAAATGGGGAAAGACCGCCCGCCGAGCCGGCCATGCGATGCCGGAAAGCCGCATGAACAAAGGGGTTCCCGCGCCTCGTCGCGACGCGCGGCCGTCGCTGCATACGACCAATGTCGGATGCGACGGTGGTGAACGGCGGCGCCGACACGGCGTCGCCGGCGCGTGGATCGCGTCACGCCGCGCTGTCGCGTCAACCGTTCCAGTCGATCGTGCCGACGTCCCACTTGGCGCGATTCTTCGTCGCCTTCCTGATGAAGTCGTCGACCGCCGCCGAGGGCTTGTGATCCGGATTGGCCTTGCAGTAGGTCGCGATCATGCCGACGACCTTCTGCTCGTCGAGGCCGGCGAGATCGACGTGCTTCCCGTCGTGCTCGAGCAGCGCGACATTGGCGGCGCTCAGATAGCCCTGCACCCAGGCGTAGAGCATCAGATTGACGGGGTTCTGCAGGCCCTCGGTCGGCTTCAGATCGGCCGCGAGCTTGCTGCAGGTCGACGCCCCGATGCCTTGGGTGACGAGCGGCTCGGCGCGCGTCGCGGCCGGCAGGGCGATCACACCGGCGGCCAACAGGCCGGTGGCGAGCAGGGGGGCCACGAACGTCCGTCCGATCATCGGAAACAACCTCCAAGGTACGAGGGCCGCGCCGCGACCACCGGTCGAGAGGCGCTCTCCCGGTCGGGGCGCCGTCGGCCGGGACACTAGAGCACGGCCCCGGACAATGGGAGCCAATGCGGCATAAAATCGACAAGTTTGCGGTTCGAAACCGGGCGCGTCGCGGCCGGCGCGCCGGCCGCGGTGGGGACGGTCGTGTCGGGGACAGCTGTATCGGGGACAGCTGTGTCGGTGAGCGTCTCGTCGGAGACGGTCGTATGGCGTGCGCCGGGGAGGCGAGATGCTGGGATTCGATCCGGCCGGCGGAGTGACGTCGCTGCCCGTCTGGGGGGCCGGGCTGGTCGCCGTCCTCGCCGTGGTGGGGGCCGTCGCCGCATGGCGGCGCAGCGGCGCCGGCGCGCTGGTCGCCGGCATCGCCGCCCTGATCGTCGCGGCGATCGCGGCCGGAGCCGCCGTCACCATGGGAATGATGCTGCACGAGCAGGTGGCCGAGCGCCGCGCGCTGGAGCAGCGCGTCGCCGATCTGACGGCCCGCGCTCTGGTTCCGGGCTCGCCGCTCGCCTGCCTGGACGGGCTCGCCGCCACGCCGGGCGAGGCGGCCTGCGAGGCGGTGCTGTTCGGACGCCCCGAGGCCGCCGCGGCCGCGGTCGCCTACGTGACCGCCCAGATCGATCTCTTCGTCCAGACGGCGCCGCGCCTCGCCGGGGACAGCGCGGCGGCCCGCGCCCTCCTCCCGTTGAAGCGCGCGCTTGCCGCCGACCGGTTCGGCCTGGTCGCCCATGTGCTCGCCGTACAGTCCGGCTGCTCGGCCGACTTCTGCCCGCCGCTGGCGCTGTTCGAGCAGCCCGACCGGCTGCGCGGCCATCTGCGCGAGCGGCCCTTCGACACCATCCTGGCCCGCCATGCCGCCGGCTGGCGCTCCGGCGGAGACCTCGACGGCCCGGTGGCCGGCGCGACGGCGCCCGGCCTCGCCGGGACCGGCCGCACGCCCGCGCCCGAGGGAGCGGCACCGGCCGCCGGCCAGCCGGTGTCGTCGCGCTACGATTTTCCGTCGGCCGCCTCGATCCCGCCGGTGAGCATCATGGCGCCGGAGCCGTCGCCGCCGGCGCCGCCGGTACCGCCGCGCGACCTGCCGGCCGCCGTGCCGGCCTCGCCGGGCGCCCGACCGGGGGCCGCACCGCCGGCAGCCGCGCCCCCGTCGGCGGCGTCGGCCGCGCCACAGACCACGGCACCGGTCGGGCCGCAGACCGCGACGCCGGCGCGCAAGCCGCCCCCGCCGGCCCCCCGTGCCGCCCAGCAGCAGCGGCCCGCGCCGGCTCCGGCGTCACCGCCGTCGCGCGGCCCGGTGCCGCTGGCGCCGCCGGCCGTCCCGCCGGCCGCCCCGCCGACCGACGACTGACCGGCGCCCGAAAGGCGCCCGTACCGTCCGTCCCCAATCCCGACGCCTGTCCACAAGCCGACCGCGGCTCGCTGGCCGCCGACCCGGCGATGCGCTAGGACCGGCGCATGCCCCTCCATCTCGTCAAGCTCTGCGTCGGTTGCGACGGCATCGCCGATCTCGAGGACTGGATCCGCGAGCGGCTCGCGAAGCGGCCGAAGGGGAGCCCGCGCGAGCACGCCCATGTCACCCGCATGGTGCCGAAGCGCGCCGACGAGCTGATCGCCGGCGGCTCGCTCTACTGGGTGATCCGCGGCGAGATCGCCTGCCGTCAGACGCTGCTGCGGGTCACTCCCTTCGTCGACGACGACGGCGTCGGCCGCTGCCGGCTGGTGCTGGCGCCGGACGTGGTGCCGGTGGTGCCGCGCCCCCACCGGGCGTTCCAGGGCTGGCGCTATCTGGCTGCCGCCGAGGCGCCCGCCGACCTGGATCGCGCCGCGCCGGGCACCCAGGCCATGCCGGAGGAGATGCGGCGCGAGCTGAGGACGCTCGGGCTGCTGTGAGCGGCGGCACCGGGCTAGCCGGGTTGCGAGTTACCGTTGGGCTGACGACAACGTCGTCTATACCGGCCGCCGTCGCGAATCGTCTCAAAATTCGACGCAAATGCCTGTCGAAATTAACCTGATGCACAATCTAAGTCTTTCCCTCGTCCAGTCATCAGCTGGAACTTTTGGTGAGGGCGGGTTATGATGGCTAAGTAAAAGCCTTTAGCCCCATCCGACCCGCCCGGGCCCCCATGCTGCAACGGAACGACCCGCCGGATACCCAGACGACGGCCGAGCGCCGGCAGGACATTCGCGTCGTCGTCAGCCTGCCGGGTCGATACGTCCTGCCGCGGCGCCGTACCGTCGACGGAACCAAGCCCGAATTCGCCTGTCGGCTGGTCAACATCTCGCGCCACGGCATGATGCTGGCCGGCCCGGTGATCGGCAACGTCGAGGAGCCGGTGACGGCGTATTTCGACGAGTTCGGCAAGCTCGAAGGCAAGGTGCTGCGTCGCCTCTACGGTGGCTTCGCGATGAGCATCGTGGCCGACGTCGAGACGCTCGAACGGCTCGAGGCGAAGCTCGACTGGCTCGACAAGCATCAGCGCGACGCCGCGCCCAACACCCGCCAGCACAAGCGCATCGTGCCGGTGAACCCGCACTCGACCCTGATCCTCGCCGACGGCACGGTGATGCCGTGCTTCGTCATCGACATGTCGGCCTCGGGCGTCGCCGTGTCGGCCGATCTGCGCCCGCCGATCGGCATGCCGCTCGCGGTCGGCACCGTGGTCGGCCGCGTGGTGCGCCGCTTCGGCTCCGGTTTCGCCGTGCATTTCACCCACGAGCAGGCGCCGCATCATCTCGAGCAGCTGCTGATCAAGCCGCCGTCGCGGCCGCGGGTCGCCGCCGCCGATCTCGCCTACCGCGAGATCGTCATGATCGACGACGAGCCGCTGCCGTTCTGACGCGGCGGGGCCGGGCGCGCAGGCGCCGGATCAGACCGCGAGATTGTCGATCAGCCGCGTGGTGCCGAGCTTGGCCGCGACGAGCAGACGGATCGGGCCGTCCGTCAGGGCGCGCACCGGCGCCAGCGTCTCGGCGTGGCGGGCCTCCAGATAGTCGACCGCGAAGCCCTCGCGTGCCAGGGCCTTGCGGCCGCTCTCCAGCACGGCGCGGATCGGGCGTCCCGCATCGATCTTCGCTGCGCAGTCGGAGAGCACGCGATAGAGCGCCGGGGCGCGCTGCCGCTCCTCCGCCGACAGATAGGCGTTGCGCGACGAGCGGGCGAGGCCGTCCTTCTCGCGCACGGTCGGCACGCCGATGATCGCCACCCGCAGATCGAGGTCGGCGGAAAGCCGTGTGACCACCTTGAGCTGCTGATAATCCTTCTGGCCGAACACCGCGATGTCGGGCCGCACCTGGCCGAACAGCTTCGCCACCACGGTGGCCACGCCGCCGAAGAAGTGCGGCCGGAAGGCGTCCTCCAGGCCGGCCAGCGCCGGGCCTTCCGGCGCGATGCGGGTCGAGAAGCCGTCCGGATACATCACCGCGGTGTCGGGCGCCCAGACGAGGTCGATGCCGGCTTCGGCCAGCGCCGCGACGTCGGCGGCGAGCCGGCGCGGATAGCTCGCAAAATCCTCGGTCGGGGCGAACTGGGCCGGGTTGACGAAGATCGAGACGACGACCCGGTCGGCCTTGCGGCGGGCCTGGCGCACCAGCGTGAGATGCCCTTCGTGCAGCGCCCCCATGGTGGGCACGAGCGCGACGGTCTCGCCCGTCCGACGGAACGGCGCGAGGGCGCGATCCAGGGCTTTCAGCGTGCGGGCGACGGGAGGACGGGCGACGGGAGGACGGGTCGGCATGATGGTCGGTTCCGGCGGGCGGCGGCGGCCCACGGACGCCGGCAAATCAGCGCCGGGACACCGGCGCGATCGTGGCGCCCGTTCACCGTGATCTGTTCACGACTCGCCGCGCGGCCGAGAGATAACTTGACCCCCCGATGCGATCAAAACAAAAATCGCCCGGCACGGAGGCGTTTATGTGGTCGGATCCGGATCATCGTGAGTTGCGTCGGCGGAGCCCGATCTCGGCCCATGTGATCGTCGTCGGCAACGAGAAGGGCGGCTCGGGCAAGTCGACCACGGCCATGCATCTCGCCGTCGCGCTGATGAAGGCCGGGCAGCGGGTCGCCACCATCGATCTCGACTCGCGCCAGTCGACGCTGACCCACTACGTCGAGCGGCGCCGGCTGTGGGGCCACCGGATCGGCCGTCCGCTCGAGATCCCGCTTCACTTCTGCATCGCCCGCGCCGAGGGCGCGCGCGTCGACGAGAACGAGACCGCCGAGTTCGGCCGCTTCGCCGAGGCCGTCACCGAGATCGAGCACCGGCACGACTTTCTGGTCGTCGACACGCCGGGCGCCGACACCTACCTGTCGCGGCTCGCCCATTCGATGGCCGACACGCTGGTGACGCCGCTCAACGACTCGTTCCTCGACTTCGACGTGCTGGCGGCCGTCGATCCGCACACCCTCGAGATCACCGCGACCAGCCACTATTCCGAGCTGGTGCGCGAGGCGCGCCGGCAGCGCCGCATCGTCGACGGCAAGACCACCGACTGGGTGGTGGTGCGCAATCGTCTCTCGACGCTCGGCTCGCGCAACCGCCGTCTGGTCGGCGAGGGGCTCGACCGGCTCGCCGGCCGACTCGGCTTCCGCTTCGTCGAGGGCTTCGCCGAGCGGGTGA
Organism: Rhodoplanes azumiensis; assembly: GCF_042682915.1. Lineage (NCBI taxonomy): Bacteria > Pseudomonadati > Pseudomonadota > Alphaproteobacteria > Hyphomicrobiales > Nitrobacteraceae > Rhodoplanes > Rhodoplanes azumiensis. The sequence continues at coordinate 333,689 of NZ_JBHUIW010000002.1, forward strand.
TCTATCGCGAGTTCTTTCCGCGCGGCCTGACCGCCGTGGATGACATCGGCGAGGAGACGCTCGGCACCCGCCCGAGCCTGTCGCACGTCACGGCCCGGCTCGAGGTGCAGGGCCTCGTCTCGCATCTGCGCCTGCCGCTCGACGACCGCGGCAAGAAGCGCGCCGAGGCGCGCGCCGAGTGGTTCATGAGCGCCTATCGCCCCCTCGACACCGACGAGATCCTCGACGACGCACCGTCGGAGGAGGGGCCGTTGACCTTGCCGCGGATGCCGACGCCGACGTGAGGGCGTGCGTTCGATTTCCGCTCGTCTCCGCGCATGCCCCGCGCCCGGGACACGCGCGCGGCATGCCGCCGACGCGGCGGCGTGTCGCTCCGGCGGCTTGCCGGGTGCCATTGCGCCGGCGGCCGTTCGCGGCCACTTCTAGGGGCATGACTCGCCACGGGAGTTCCGCTCCGTTCTGCCATCGGCCCCGTTCGCGCCGCTGCCTTCTCGGGTGCTCCGATGCCGAAGCCTCCTGACCGCCCCACGACGGACCGCCCGTCGGGCGGCGACACCACGCCGGCCACGACCTCCACGCGCGCCGAGATCGACGCCTTCGTGGCGCAGGTGAAGGCGCTCGGCGCCGCCCGCGCGCCTGGCACCGTGGCGGGCGGACGTGGCCGCCTCGTCTTCGCCCTCGACGCCACGATGAGCCGGCAGCCGACCTGGGACACCGCCTGCCGACTGCAGGCCGACATGTTCGCCGAGGCCGGCGCGGTGGGCGGGCTCGACGTGCAGCTCGTCTATTTCCGCGGCCTGTCCGAGTGCCGGGCGTCGAAATTCGTCTCCGACCCGAAGGCGCTCGCCTCGCTGATGGAGCGAATCGACTGCCGCGGCGGCCACACCCAGATCGGAAAAGTCCTCTCGCATGTCCGCCGCGAGACCGAGGCGGCCAAGGTGGCGGCGCTGGTCTATGTCGGCGACGCCATGGAGGAGCCGGTCGACGATCTCTGTGCCCGGGCGGGCGAGCTCGGGCTCGCCGCGGTGCCGTGCTTCGTCTTCCAGGAGGGGCACGATCCGGTCGCCGAGCAGGCCTTCCGTGAGATCGCCCGCCTGTCGGGTGGCGCCTGGTGCCGGTTCAGCGCCGGATCGGCGCACGAGCTCGGCGCGTTGTTGCGGGCCGTCGCCGCGTATGCGAGCGGTGGCCGCGACGCGCTGCATCGCCTCGCCGGCCGGAACACCGCCGCGGTGCGCCTCCTGGAGCAGCTTCGATGACGCTTCTGCTCGGTGTCGCCGTCCTGGTGATCCTGATCGCCGCCCTCAAGGGCTTCTCCAAGGCCGACCCGCGCGGCCTCGCCAAGGGCGCCCGCATCGCCGGCGGCGTCGCGGCACTGGGCGGCGGCGCCTTCCTGGTGGCGCGCGGCCAGATCGGGCTCGGCGTGCCGCTCGGCCTCACCGGCCTCGGCCTGCTGGGCTGGCTGCCGTTCGGCGGCGCCACTTTCGGACAGCGCACGCAGAAGAGCCCGGGGCAGGTGTCCCGGGTGCGCTCGGCCTTCCTGGAGATGGAGCTCGATCACGACAGCGCGACGATGCGGGGCCGTATCGTCGCCGGCCGGTTCGCCGGCGCGCCGCTCGACGGTCTCGACGTCACGACGCTCGTCGGCCTGTCGGCCGACATGGACGAGGAGAGCCGGACCCTACTGGCCGCGTATCTGGACCGCCGGAGTCCCGGCTGGCGTGAACACGCGCAGGGTGGTGCGGGCGCGGGGCAGGGCGGCGCGCCGGGGTCCGGCAAAATGACGGAACAGGAGGCCTATCAGATCCTTGGCCTTGAGCCGGGGGCGAGCGCCGACGACATCGGCCGCGCCCACCGGCTGCTGATGAAGAAACTGCATCCCGACCAGGGGGGGGCGACGTACCTCGCGGCCCGTGTGAACGAGGCCAAGGAGGTTCTGCTTCGCGGACATCGATAAGAACTCCGACGCAACGCAACAACGACACGATCGACGGTCACGCGCCCGCGGCCGACAGGGCCGGGGAGCCTCGCCTCGAAAAAAAATCCCCGATTCCGGGTGTTGTCGGTCGCGGCGGCCGGTCTCGCGTCCTGTTCGCGCGGTCGTCCGCTCCGTTAAAGACAATTGTGTCCGTTATTTATTAAATCTCGGTTCCCGTGCGGCGCGGGCCTCCCCGTCATGGTTTTCGGAGACGAGGGCTTTGCAGGACGTTCGTCATCCCGGGGCGCGGACCGTCAGGTCCGCGAGCCCGGGATCCATACGCCCGGAGATGGTGGCTTACGACAGACAGGGGGTGTGGATCCCGGGCTCGGCGCGGAGCCTGTGCTCGGGCGGCGCGAAGCGTCGGCCCGAGTGCGCCGCCCCGGGACGACCGAGGTCGGGTCCGAAACGCCGATGCCCGGCACGAGGCCGGGCATCGGGACGAAACGGTGATCGGGAGCGGCCGGCGGCCGCGCGTCTCAGTTCTTGATGGTCAAGCAGGCGAAGTCGTTGCGCTTGAGATATTTGCAGGCGGCCTCGGCGGCGTCCTTCTCGAAGCCGGCGAACCGGGCGCGGTAGAAGGTCTTGTTGTCGCGGGTGACGGCCTCGGTGAACGGCTCGGCGTGGCCGAGCAGCGACTTCGCCTTGGCCTGGGCGGAGGAGAGGCGGCCCTTGGCCTCGCCCTCGTCGCCGAAGGCGCCGATCTGGATGATCCAGCCGCTGCGGACGACCGGCTTGCGGGCCGGGTCGGCGGCCGGGCGGCTCGCCGCGCTGGCCAGCGCGAAGGTGCTCTCGCCGTCCGCGGCGGCGACCGCCACCGGACGGACCGGCGCCGCCGGAGCGGCGACCGGGGCAGGGGCGGGCGCCGCGGCCAGGGTGGCGGGCGCCTGCGGAACCGGAGCCGGCGGGGCGGCGACCGGGGTGACCGCGGTGACCGCGGTGATCTGCGGGGCGGCCGGTGCGGCCGCGGGCGGTGCGGCGGCGGCTTGGACCGGGGTCTGTACCGGAGTCTGTGCCGGGCGGGCCTGGGCGGCGGCCGACGGGGTCGCGACAGCGACCTGGACCGGGAGCGACCGCACCGGGGCGGTCTCGGCCGCGGCGGCGTGCACCGGCTGCGCCGGGGCGGCGGCGATCGCGGCGGCGGCGGCCGGGCGGGCGGGCGCCGGGGTCGGGGCCGGCGCGGCGAGCGAGCGGGTCGTCGCGGCGTTGCGGACGGCGCGGTCGTCATGCGCCGGAACCACGGGCAGGTGGGCGAGCGGCGGAGTCAGCGACGCGGTCTGCACGCCGCCGAGCTTCACCTTGATGGTCTTGACGGCGATCGGCTTGATCGGATCGGCGGACGCCTGTGCCTTGCCGGTCTCGGGCTTGCCGGCGGCGGGGCGCTCGATCTTGGCGGCGGCGACGGGGAAGCGGGCGCCCGGCATCGCGGTGGCGCCGGCGGCCGCGGTCGGCGGCGTCGCCGGCACGCTGCCGGCGGCGGCGAGCATCACGCGGGGCGTGGCGGGCGGCGGGGCGGCGGCCGCGGCGACCGCGGTGTCGGCATCGCGCGCCTCGGCGATCATCGGCGCGGTCCGCTTGGTGGACGCGGCGTCGATGTACTTCTCCAGCAGGCTGCGCATCTTGGCGTCGCGCGCGCCGGCCGAGCTGCCGCCCAGCACCACCGCCACGAGATGGCGGTTGTTGCGCTTCATCGACGAGACGAGATTGAAGCCGGAGGCCCGGACATAGCCGGTCTTGATGCCGTCGACGCCCTGCACCGAGCCGAGCAGCCGGTTGTGGTTGCGGATCGTCTGGCCGCGGAACGCGAAGGACGAGATCGAGAAGTAGCGGTACTGGGTCGGGAACCGCTCCTGGATGGCGCGGCCGAGGATCGCCTGGTCGCGCGCCGAGGTGACCTGGCCGCCGTCGGGCAGGCCGGAGGCGTTGCGGTAGACGGTGCGGGTCATGCCGAGCGCCCGCGCCTTGCGGGTCATCAGCTTGGCGAAGTCCTCCTCGTCGCCGGCGATCGCCTCGGCGATGACGACGGCGGCGTCGTTGGCCGAGCGGGTGACGAGGCCGCGGATCGCCTCGTCGGCCGTGATGGTCTGGCCGGGCTTGAGGCCGAGCTTGGTCGGCGACTGCGAGGCGGCGTGGGCCGAGACGGGGAGAGGCGTGTCGGGCTTGATCTTGCCGGCCTCCATCCGCTCGAACAGCAGATAGAGCGTCATGATCTTGGTGAGCGAGGCGGGGTGGCGGATGCCGTCCGGCTCGGCGGCGTGCAGAACCTGGCCCGAATTGGCGTCGACGACGATCGCGGCGTAGGGCGGATTGTAGCCGCCGCCCTTGGCGACATGGCGCTTGCGCCCGCGCGCATCGGCCGAATCGACGAGAAGGGTAAACGCCGCGACTCCGGCGAGCAGGCCGACGGCGAGCGTGCGATATCCACGCGTGGTCCCGAATGTCAGGAGCATTGTTTCCCCTCATCCATCGGTCGCGTTGGCCTGCGCCCGATGTGTCCCCGTGACGTCCTTGGCCGCCGGCCGTTTGCCAAACCCGCGGCGGCTCACGGTTCCGTTACCAATGAAATCGGGCGTGAACGAGACGACGTGCAGCTCCCAAGCTAGGCAGGCCCGGTTGCGAATTGGTTAACGAAATATTTGGTTAACAGGCAGAATTTGCCTGTTTTGCTGCACTGCAAAATTGCCTCTTGAAAAATTGTGCAGTGCACACTATATTCAGGATGGTCGCAGCGCACGGGTTCGCGTTCACGTGGTGATCACCGGGTGGTCGCCCAGCCGTGCGGGTTGAGGCCGCAAAATGCAACCGGGAGACGTCCCATGACCATCCGTCTCGACACCGTGCAGGGCTTCGGCAAGGACGGGCTCGACGCGACCATGAAGTCGTTCGGCGCCGTGTCGCAGAGCATGCAGGCGATCGCCGCCGAGGCCGTCGACTATTCGAAGAAGTCGTTCGAGCAGGGCACCCAGGTGCTCGAGCAGATCCTCGGCGCCAAGTCGCTCGACAGCGCGCTCGAGTTGCAGTCGAACTACATCAAGGCGAGCTACGAGTCGTTCATCGCCCAGTCGAACCGCATGAGCGAGCTCTATGCCGATCTCGCCAAGCAGATCTACAAGCCGCTCGAAGGCGTCGTCGGCAAGCTGCCGACCTCGCCCTTCGCCGGCCAGGCGACGAGCTGAACGGCCCCCGGCGCGGCCCGCGCCGGCCGACGGCCGGTGACGGCGCGCCGCGGCCCGATGCCCGCCCACCCCCGAACGCGAGACCCAAAGCCCGGCCGCGAGGCCGGGCTTTTCTCGTCGATGGAGACGCGCGACGTCGGGACGGCGACTATTTGGCGACGCGCAGCCGCGTCAGCTGGGTGCCGATGGTGTCGAACGTGGTGATGATCTGGTTCGCCGAGGTCAGGTAGTAGTAGTTGCTCGACGAGCTGGCGCAGGCCTGCAACAGCGACGGCGTGCCTTCCATCACGAGGATCGTGTAGATGGTGATGCCGGCCGCCTTGGCGGCCGTGCACGCGGCCTTGGTGCGGGCGTCGATCGCCGACTGCGACGAGCTGAAACGGTTCTGGGTGTTCTCGCCGTCGGTCAGCAGGATGATGACCTTCTGATAATCGTAGGTCGGATCCTCGGGCGGCGCCGCCAGCGGCGAGCCTTGCGTCAGCGAATGCCATGCCCACACGAGCCCGATCGTGATGTTGGTGTTGCCGTTGGGCGTCATCTCGTCGACCTTGCTCTTCAGCGACGTCCAGTCGTAGCTCAGCGGCTTCAGCTCGACCGGGCAGTAGGCGTACTGCTCGGCCGGGAAGAGCGTGGCGGAGGTGCCGACGACCGGGGCGGCGTTGCTGATGTCGTAGTTCTGGTCGCGGTCCATGAGGCAACCGTTCCAAGTGCTGTGCGACTTGGGTGTCCAGGTGCCCTTGTTGCTCGTGCAGGACGACTTGGTCGTGTAGGACGATTTGCTGCATGTCCCGTTGGCGACGTCCCAGTCGTCCCATTTGACCCAGTTCTGGGTGTAGTTCGACGTGCCGCCGACGTTCACGTCCTTGCTGAACGGAATGATCGAGACGTAGACGTCGCCGGTGTTGGTGGCCGACGACTTGAGCTGGTCGATCAGGTTCTTTGACGCGGTCTTGAGGGCCGTCATCTTGCCCGAGCTCGCCATCGAGCCGGTGTTGTCGAGCGCGAGCGCGACGCGCAGCCTCGTGTTGCCCCAGGCCGTGGTCGACGACACCGCGATGGTGAGCGACGGGAAGCCGAGCAGCCCCATGAACTGCGTCTTCATGGTGGCGGTGGCGTCGACCTTGACGCTCGACACCGCGGCCTTGGAATAGGTCGCCGTGACGTTGGTGACGGTCGCCTCGGGATTGGTGACCAGCGCCCGGAAGTAGGTGTCGGCCGAGGTCTGGACCTGGGCCGAGGTCTGGCTGGTCGCGGTCTTGGAGACGGCGAGCGCCGCCGAGTCGGCCGCCGCCTGCATGGTGGTCTTGATCGCGTTGGCGCGGCTGTAGTCGATCGCCGCGCCGACCAGGCCGAGCACCGGGATCAACGAGGCCGCGAACAGGATCGCGACATTGCCGCGCTCGTCGCGACGGAACGCCTCGAGGAGCGACCATGCCTTGGAGAGATGCGTGCTCATGGTGTTCGAACCCCGCCGAACCCGGCCCGATCTGGCCGTTCCGCCATCGTTACCGAGAGAGATCAAACCAAAGCCTAATTTGAGACAAGAAACCCGACCCGATCGGGCTCGCCCGGACGGTTCGGCGGCGTTCGTGCGAAAGACGGTTTACGGCTCCTCACCGGGAGCGTCGAAAACCGGCTGGACAGCCGCGGAAGCGGCTGCGCCGAGCCGGTCGGGCGCGGCCCGAACGAGGGCGAGAGGGGCGGCGAGAGCGGGTGAGCGCAGGGCCGAGGAGCGCGCATGCGTGCGGCGCGGCGCGCCGGGGCGCGGGCCGTCGGCGGCCGGTGCCCGCGGCCGGGCAGCCGGCCTCCGGCCGCCCCGGACGGGCGCGCCGTCGAGACGCCTATTTCGACAGGCGCAACTTGGTGAGCTGGGTGCCGATCGCGTCGAAGGTGGTGACGAGCTGGTTGGCCGCGGTCAGATAGAAGTAGCGGCTCGAGTCGCTCGCGCAGGTTTGCAGCAGCGAGGCGTTCCCCTCCATCACCAGGACCGTATAGAGCGTGATCTTCGCGGCCTTGACGTTGACGCAGGCCTTCTCGGTGCGGGCGTCGACCGCGGTCGACTGGCTGGAGCCGTTCCCGTTCCAGCGGTTCTGAGTGTTGAGGCCGTCGGTGAGCAGGACGATGACATCCTGGTACTCGTAGTCGGCGCTCTTGGCCGGCGGGTTCAGCGGCGCCCCCTGGGTCAGCGCCTGCCAGCCCCACACCAGGCCGATGGTGTTGTTCGTGGAGCCGTTCGGCGTCATCGCGTCGATCTTGGCCCTGAGGGCCGTCCAGTTGTTGGTCAGCGGCAGCATCGCGGTGGTGCAGTAGCCGTACTGCTCGGCCGGGAACGCGACGCTCGCCTCCGGGGCGGTGACCAGGACGTCCCAGTTCTGGTCGCGGTCCATCACGCAGCCGTTCCAGGCCGAGTGGCTCTTCGGGGTCCACTTGCCGCCGTTTCCCGTGCAGGTCGCCTTGGTCGTGTAGCTCGTCTTGGTGCAGGTGCCGTTCAGCGTGTCCCAGATGGAGAAATCCACCCAGGTCGGGATGGTCTCGCCCGTCTTGACGTTGACGTCCTTGCTGTAGGGGACGATCGCGACGTACACGTCCTCGGGATCCTTGGCGGCCCCTTCGAGCTGGGTGATCAGGTTCTTCGACGCCGTCTTGAGGGCGTCCATCTTGCCGGAGCTCGCCATCGAGCCGGTGTTGTCCAGCACCAGGGCGACGCGCAGGCGGGTGTTGCCCCACACGGCGGTCGCGCTGCCGGCCACCGGCAGCTCCGAGAATCCCATCAGCGTTATGAAGGTCGTCTTGACCGTGCCGGTGCCGGAGACGACGAGGGTCGAGCCCTTGCTGTTGGTGTAGGAGGTGGTCAGCGCGACGTTCTGGACGTCGGGTCGGTCGAACATCGCATTGAACAGCACGTTGGCCTGCGCCGCGATCGCGCCCGAGGCGAGCGCGTCCTTGTCCTTGGACAGCGCCAGGACGGTCGAATCGAGCGCCGACTGCATGGCACTGCGCGCCGACGCGGCGCGGGAATAGTCGACGGCCGCCCCGACGAGGCCGGTCAGCGGGACGATCGAAAGCGCGAACAGTGGCACGACGCTCGCGCGTCGGTCTCGCATGAACCGTCGAATGGACATGGCGTACCACCGGGTTGGAAGGGCCCCGTGCCATAGTGCCGGGCATCCATTCACGTTCGGTTCAACAGCCGCCGAACTTTCGCCGGGTTCCCTTCGTGTCCTGTTAACCTTGGTCGACGCCGGCGCGGCCGGGCGTGCCGCGGCGGTCGTCGTTTCGGCGCGACCCGCGCTGCGGTGCCGGGACGTTTCGCCGCGCCGCCCGGCGCCCCGCACGCCGGGAGAAGGTCGGTCCGCGGGGCGACACGCGGCCGGGCATCCGCGGTGGCGCGGAATCCGCGGTGGCGCGCATCGGTCGCGCGGCCCGGTGGCGCGGCCGGGCGAGTGAGGTCGAGGGTTCCGACGCTCCGGACGCGGTCCGGATCGAGCGGCCCGGATCGAGCGGTCCGGATCGCGCGGCCGGTTCGGAGTGTCGGCGCGAGCGTGTCCGGCCGGGGGATTCGGCCCGCCCCGACATGTCGCGACGCGGGATGGTCGTCGCCCGGCGGCGCGGATTTGCGACCCGGTCGCGCGGTACGACCGGCTGGTGGCGAAGCAGGGCGTTGCTTATTATTTATGCTCCGGGGCCGCGCCGGGCTGCGGCATGCTTCGGTGCCCGACCCGGACGGGGCCGGCCCCTTCTTCGTACCGAAACGAGATCATGACGGCCTGTTCGAACGACCTTCCTCTCGTCTCCGGCGTTCGGCGCGGCATCACGCCGCCGACCGCGGCGAACGGCGACCGCAAGCGCCGCCAAGACCCTGCGGGGCCGGGCACGGCGGTCATCACGAAGACGAAACCGCAGACCAAAAGACCGAACCTTTACCGGGTCTTGCTGCTTAACGACGACTACACCCCGATGGAGTTCGTGGTGCATGTGCTGGAGCGCTTCTTCAACAAGGACCGCGAGGCCGCGACCCGCATCATGCTGCACGTCCACCATCACGGGATCGGCGAGTGCGGCATCTTCACCTACGAGGTGGCCGAGACGAAGGTGACCCAGGTGATGGACTTCGCCCGCAAACACCAGCATCCTCTCCAATGCGTGATGGAGAAGAAGTGACGGGGACGACACGGACGCCAGGCACGACCGTTGCAGGCACGATCGATACGGACCCGGCGATTATGGAACAGGCGATCCGGACCAGGACAGGACGATAAGCTGATGCCCACCTTCTCGCGCAGCCTCGAGCAGTCGCTCCACCGGGCGCTCGCGCTGGCCAACGAACACCGCCACGAATACGCGACGCTCGAGCATCTGCTGCTCGCCTTGGTCGACGACCAGGATGCGGCGGCCGTGATGCGGGCGTGCAACGTCGATCTCGAGAAGCTGCGGCGCAATCTCGTCGCCTACATCGAGTCCGAGCTCGAGAATCTGGTCACCGACGGCACCGAGGATTCCAAGCCCACGGCGGGTTTCCAGCGCGTCATCCAGCGCGCCGTCATCCACGTCCAGTCGTCCGGCCGCGAGGAGGTGACGGGCGCCAACGTGCTGGTCGCGATCTTCGCGGAACGCGAAAGCCACGCGGCCTATTTCCTGCAAGAGCAGGAGATGACCCGCTACGACGCCGTGAACTACATCAGCCACGGGATCGCCAAGCGGCCGGGGCTCACCGAGGCGCGACCCGCCAGGGGGGCGTCGGAGGAGGATTCGGACGGCGCCAAGCCGAACGAGGACACCAAGAAGAAAGGTGACGCCTTGGAGGCTTATTGCGTCAATCTCAACAAGAAGGCGCGCGAGGGCAAGATCGACCCCCTGATCGGCCGTGACGGCGAAATCAGCCGCACCATCCAGGTTCTGTGCCGGCGCCAGAAGAACAACCCGCTGTTCGTCGGCGATCCCGGCGTCGGCAAGACCGCGATCGCCGAAGGGCTGGCGCGCCGCATCGTCCACGGCGAGGTGCCGGACGTGCTCAAGGGCGCGACCGTCTTCGCCCTCGACATGGGCACGCTGCTGGCCGGCACCCGCTACCGCGGCGACTTCGAGGAGCGGCTCAAGCAGGTCATCAAGGAGATCGAGGCGTATCCCAACGCCATCATGTTCATCGACGAGATCCACACGGTGATCGGCGCCGGCGCGACCTCGGGCGGCGCCATGGACGCGTCGAACCTGCTCAAGCCGGCGCTCGCCTCGGGCACGGTGCGCTGCATCGGCTCGACGACCTACAAGGAGTACCGCCAGTACTTCGAGAAGGACCGCGCGCTGGTGCGCCGCTTCCAGAAGATCGACGTCAACGAGCCGACGGTCGCCGACTCGATCGAGATCCTCAAAGGGCTGAAGCCGTATTTCGAGGACTACCACAAGCTCAAATACACCAACGAGGCGATCAAGGCGGCGGTCGAGCTGTCGGCCCGCTACATCCACGACCGCAAGCTGCCCGACAAGGCGATCGACGTGATCGACGAGTCGGGGGCGGCGCAGATGCTGCTGCCCGAGCACCGGCGCAAGAAGACGATCGGCATCAAGGAGATCGAGACCACCATCGCGACCATGGCACGGATCCCTCCGAAGACCGTGTCGAAGGACGACGCCGTGGTGCTGTCGAACCTCGAGGAGAATCTCAAGCGCGTCGTCTACGGCCAGGACAAGCCGATCGAGGCGCTCTCGGCGTCGATCAAGCTCGCCCGCGCCGGCCTGCGCGAGCCCGAGAAGCCGATCGGCTGCTACCTGTTCTCCGGCCCGACCGGCGTCGGCAAGACCGAGGTCGCCAAGCAGCTCGCCGCGACCCTCGGCGTCGAGCTGATCCGCTTCGACATGTCGGAGTACATGGAGCGGCACACGGTGTCGCGCCTGATCGGGGCGCCGCCCGGCTATGTCGGCTTCGACCAGGGCGGCCTGTTGACCGACTCGGTCGACCAGCATCCGCACAGCGTGCTGCTGCTCGACGAGATCGAGAAGGCGCACCCGGACCTCTACAACGTGCTCCTGCAGATCATGGACCACGGCAAGCTGACCGACCACAACGGCAAGCAGGTCGACTTCCGCAACGTGATCCTGATCATGACCACGAACGCCGGCGCCGCCGATCTCGCCAAGGCGGCCTACGGCTTCCACCGCAGCAAGCGCGAGGGCGACGACACGGAGGCGATCAACCGGCTGTTCGCACCGGAGTTCCGCAACCGTCTCGACTCGATCATCGCGTTCGGCCACCTCGACGAGTCGATCATCGCCAAGGTGGTGGAGAAGTTCGTGCTGCAGCTCGAGGCGCAGCTCGCCGACCGCGACGTCACGATCGAGCTGTCGGACGAGGCGTCGAAGTGGCTCATCGTGCGCGGCTACGACCAGCAGATGGGCGCCCGGCCGATGGCGCGCGTCATCCAGGAGTTCATCAAGAAGCCGCTCGCCGACGAGGTGCTGTTCGGCAAGCTGAAGAACGGCGGCCACGTCCGGGTGATCGTGACCAAGGACGAGTCGACCGGCGAGAAGCTCGGCTTCGAGTTCCTCGACGGGCCGATCACGCCGAAGCCCGAGAAGGTGCCGGTGCCGCCGAAGGTCCGCCGCAAGCGCGGCGGCGGCGGGGGCGGCGGCTCCTCCCGGCGCGCCAAGCCGTCCGGCCCGAAGGGGGAGGGCGGTCCGCCCTCCGGCGGCGGCGGTACGGGTCCGGGCGGCAAGGGCTCGGTGCCCAAGGTGCCGCTGGTCAAGGCCTGAGCGGCGCGGCCCGTTCGCGCTCGCCGATCGGTCATCGATCGGATCATCCATCGGGTCATCGACAAGCGGGTCATCGACAGGCGGATCATCGACAGGACGCCCCGGCTCGCCGGGGCGTCTTTCGGTTCAGGCGTCTCGTGCCTGACGGCGCCGGGGCGATGCCGGTCGATACCTGACCGCGTCGCGAAGCCGATTGCGCCGTGCCGGCGGCTGTGGGACAGAGCCGTCATGGTGCAGGACGAACAGGGAGGCGGCGGCCCGGCGGTGCGGGACGGCACGCCCGCGCGAGACGGGTCATCCGGCCGGAGCGGGACACCCGTGCGGGACGGGTTCCTGGCGGGGCTCCGGGTCGGCGCGACCTCGGTGTTCCAGATCGTCCTGGTCGGCACCTATATCAGCATCGGCGCGCTCGCCCACGATCTCGATTTTTCGGTCGTCTGGGTGGTGCTGTCGACGCTCGTGGTGTGGGCGGCGCCCGCGCAGGTGATCATGATCACGGCGCTCGGCGCCGGCGCGCCGCCGCTCGAGGTGGCGGTCGCCGTCACGCTCACCGGCGTGCGGCTGTTGCCGATGGTGGTGGCGCTGCTGCCGATCCTGCGCACCCGCGCCTCGAGCCTCGCCGGCGTGCTGCTCGCCGCTCACTACACGGCGGTGAGCATGTGGATGGAGTCGCTGCGCCTCGCGCCGCGCCGTCCGGTCGAGGAGCGCATTCCCTTCGCCAACGGCATCGGCACGGCGCTGATCGGCGGCGCCACGGCGGCGACCATCGCCGGATACTACTTCGCCCGGGTGCTGCCGGAGCCGCTGGTCGCCGGCCTCCTGTTCCTCACGCCGCTGTCGTTCCTGGTCTCCGTCGTCCGCGCGAGCAAGATGATCTCGGACCGGGTCGCGGCGGTCGCCGGCCTCGTCCTGGCGCCCGTCCTGGTGCTGCTCGGCGTCGGCCTCGACCTGATGTGGACCGGCCTGATCGGCGGCACCGGCGCCTATCTGGTCCGCCGCCTGGCGAAGGCGCGGGCATGAGCGAGCTGTGGCCCTATCTGCTCCTGGTCCTCGTCGGGTTCCTGCCCAACGAGATGTGGCGCTGGCTCGGCGTCGCCTTCTCGCGCGGCTTGGACGAGACCTCCGAGGTGCTGGTCTGGGTGCGGGCCGTGGCGACCGCGATCCTCACCGGCGTGGTGGCGAAGATCGTCGTCTTCGCGCCCGGCGCGCTGGCCGGCGTGCCGCTGTGGATCCGGCTCGGCGCCGCCGCGGTCGGGATGGTCGCCTTCTTTTTGTTTCGCCAATCGGTGTTCGCTGGCATCGTCGTCGGGACGCTCGCGTTGATGGCGGTCGATCTCCTGGTGCGCTGAGCCGGGCCGCGCCCGCGATACGCGGCGGCGCGTTCGCATTCCCGACGCTTTTTCCGGCCACACGAGGCGGCGGGAGACGACCATGCGTTGCATCGCGCCGATCCTGCTGCTCGCCGGGCTCGTGTCGGGGCCGGCCCCGGCCATGGCCGCACCGGATGACGGCCCACCGGCGGTCCCCGAGGCGCCACCGGCGGCGTCCGCGGGGCCGCCGCCGGCGTCAGCGCCGCCGGCGGCGGCACCGGCACCGGACGCGGCTCCGGCGCCGGCAGGCGCGGGTGGCAAGGAGGCGGAGAAGCCGGCCGAAAAGCCCGGCTCGGCCATGGACTCGATCTGCCTGATCCTCGAATCGGCCGCGCGGGCGAACGACCTGCCGCTGTCCTTCTTCGCCCGGCTGATCTGGCAGGAGAGCCGGTTCCGGCCGCATATCGAGGGGCCGATGACGCGGCGCGGCCACCGCGCCCAAGGCATCGCCCAGTTCATGCCCTACACGGCGGCCGAGCGCGGTCTGCTCGACCCGTTCGACCCGGTGGCGGCGCTACCCAAGTCGGCCGAGTTCCTGCGCGAGCTACGCGAGGATTTCGGCAATCTCGGGCTCGCGGCCGCCGCCTACAATGCCGGGCCGCGGCGGGTGCGCGACTGGCTCGCCGGCCGCGGCGGCCTGCCCGGCGAGACGCAGCGCTATGTCCGCGCCATCACGGGCCTGTCGGCCGAGGAGTGGGCGGCTGCCGGCCGTTCGGGAAAGGACGGCATCGCCGACAAGACGACCTGCGCGACACTCGCCGCGCTGCTGAGCCGGCAGCCGACCTTCTTCCTGGGCGAACTGGAGCGGCGGGTCCGCGAGGGCGCCGCCAAGCCGTGGGGCGTCCAGCTCTCCGCCGGCTTCTCGCGCGACAAGGTGCTGGCCGCCTACGCGGCGATCGAGCGCCGATTCCGCGGCGAGCTCGACGGCCGCGACCCGATGATCATCCGCACCCTGCTGCGCAGCCGCGGCCCCAGCGCCTTCTACCAGGTGCGGGTCGGCGTCGAGACGCGGGTCGCCGCCGCCAGCCTGTGCGCGACGCTGTCGAGGAAGGGCGGCGCCTGCATGGTGCTCAGGAACTCGCGCGGCGTGCCGGAGACGCCGTGACGGCCGTCCGGGCGAGCCGCGCGGGACGGGCGGGGCCCCTCTCGCTCTCGACGCGCGCGACCCGCGGGCGCCGCACGGCCGTCATGAAGTTGCGGTCCGATGTCGATTGCACGTACCGTTCGCACGCCATTGTGCCGGCCGACCGTCGCCGGTCCGGATGGACGTCCCGGAACCACCGATCCCATGCCACGGACCACGACCAAGCAACGGACCACCAGGAGGATCCCATGGGCCTGCTCGACAGCCTGATCGCCGGCGCCGTCCAAGGCGCCTTCCGGCAGCTCGACACCTCGGCGCTGCCGTCGATTCTCTCGCAGATCCTCGGCCGGACCGATCTCGGCGGCTTCGGCGGCTTGTTGGACGCGCTGCGCCGCGGCGGGCTCGACCGCGAGGTCGGCTCGTGGCTGGGGCAGGGCGCCAACATGGACGTGTCGCCGGACCGGCTCCGCCACGCGCTCGGCGATCGCGAGCTCGGCCAGATGTCGCAGCAGGCCGGCCTGTCGATCGAGGATCTGCTGGCCGTGCTCGCCCAGCACTTGCCGCAGACCGTCGACCGCATGAGCCCGAACGGGCATCTGGAGGACGACCCGCTGGCGGTGAACCCGGACGAGGGCGGCGCGCTCTCCGACCAGGCCGGGCTCGACGACATCGGCCGGCGCTGAGCGGCGCCACACGATCCCGGTGCAGTGCTGAAATCGATCTCGTCTCAGTTTCATAAAGGGAGACCCGGATGGCCGTTCTCAAGCGGGGGCTCGCGGGCGAGCCGGTGAAGCTGTTGCAGCAGAAGCTCGGTGTGGAGGCCGACGGCCGGTTCGGGCCGGGCACCGAGAAGGCGCTGCAGGACTATCAGAAGGCGCACGGGCTGACGGTCGACGGCATCGCCGGGCCCGACACCTTCGTGCAGATGGGGCTCTACGAGCTGGTGCTGCTGCGCACCGGCTCGCGCGGCGACACCGTGAAGCGCCTGCAGGTGGCCCTCGCCGTGACGGCCGACGGCGTGTTCGGCGCCGGCACGGCGGCGGCGGTGCGCGCCTTCCAGGAGAAGAACGGGCTCGAGGCCGACGGCATGGCCGGCCCGGCGACGCTCGCCAAGATGGGCGTCTTCAAGGAGATCACGCCCGACGTGGTGAAGCGGTCCGAGCTCGGCTCGGCCGCCGGGGCGCCGTCGGCGGCTGCGGCCGGCGACGCCGCGGCCGAGCCTGCGCCGGCGCGCAGCATCTGGGGCACCATCAAGAGCTTCTTCGGCGCCTGACTTGCGCCGCGGCAGGTGGGGCGGCGCCAGCGCCGTCCCGGAGCCGGGCGCGGAACTGTCCGGCGGCCGACCGGATTTCAACCGGGCCGAAAATGCTCTAGATCGGACGTCATGACCGACAGTTCCTCCGATCGCCCCCTCGACCGTCTGGCCATCGCGGCCGCCCAGCTCAATCCGACCGTCGGCGACCTCGACGGCAACGCCGAGACGGTGCGCCGCGCCCGCCGCGAGGCGGCCTCCCAGGGCGCCGACCTCGTCGCTTTCCCGGAGCTGTTCCTCGCCGGCTACCCGCCCGAGGATCTGGTGCTCAAGCCGGCCTTCCAGGCGGCCTGCCGGGCGACCATCGAGGCGTTGGCGCGCGAGACCGCGGACGGCGGCCCCGCTGTGCTCATCGGCACGCCCTGGGCCGACGACGGCAAGCTGCACAACGCCTACTGCCTGCTCGACGGCGGGCGCGTCGCGGCGGTGCGCTTCAAGGTCAACCTGCCGAACTACGGCGTCTTCGACGAGCGCCGCGTCTTCGCGCCCGGCGCACCGCCCGGACCCGTGACGGTGCGGGGCGTGCGCCTCGGCGTGCCGATCTGCGAGGACATCTGGACCGAGTGGGGCGACTACGAGGACGTCGTCGAGTGCCTGGCCGAGACCGGCGCCGAGATCCTTCTGGTGCCGAACGGCTCGCCCTATGCCCGCGACAAGGCCGACCAGCGTCTCGCCGTCGTCGTGGCGCGCGTCACCGAGAGCGGCCTGCCGCTCCTCTACGTCAACCAGGTGTGCGGCCAGGACGAGCTCGTCTTCGACGGCGCCTCCTTCGCGCTCAACGCCGACCGCTCCCTCGCCTTCCAGCTCCCCGCCTTCCGCGAATGCGTCACGACGACGGTGTGGGAGCGCGGTGCCGCCGGTTGGCATTGCGCCGGCGGCCCGGTCGCGCGGCTGGTCGAGGACGACGAGGCCGACTACGCCGCCTGCGTGCTGGGCCTGCGCGACTACGTCGAGAAGAACCGCTTTCCCGGCGTCGTGCTGGGCCTCTCCGGCGGCATCGATTCGGCGCTGTGCGCCGCCATGGCCGTGGACGCGCTCGGACCCGATCGGGTGCGCTGCGTGATGCTGCCCTACCGGTTCACGTCCGACATCTCGAAGACCGATGCGGCCGCGGTCGCCAAAGCGCTCGGCGTCAAGTACGACGTGCTGCCGATCGCCCCGGCCGTCGAGGGCCTGGAGGCGGCGCTGGCTCCGCTGTTCACCGGCCTGCCGCGCGACGTCACCGAGGAGAATCTGCAGGCGCGCGCCCGCGGCGTGATCCTGATGGCGGTGTCGAACAAGCACGGGCTGATGGTCGTCACCACCGGCAACAAGTCGGAGATGTCGTGCGGCTACGCGACTCTCTACGGCGACATGAACGGCGGCTTCAACCCGATCAAGGATCTCTACAAGACCCAGGTCTACCGGCTGTCGGCGCGGCGCAATTCCTGGAAGCCCGAGGGCGCGCTCGGGCCGGACGGGATCGTCATCCCGGAGAGCATCCTGGTGCGGCCGCCGACCGCGGAGCTGCGTGAGAACCAGACCGACCAGGATTCGCTGCCGCCCTACGACGTGCTCGATGCGGTGCTGGAGCGCCTCGTGGAGCGCGAGGAGCCGATCGCCCGCATCGTCGCCGACGGCTTCGACCGCGACATGGTGGTCAGGGTCGAGCGCATGCTGAACCTCGCCGAGTACAAGCGCCGCCAGGCCGCGCCCGGCGTGAAGGTGACGCTGAAGAACTTCGGTCGCGACCGCCGCTATCCGATCACCAACCGGTTCCGCGATCCCGGCGTTCCGCTGCCGCCGCCCGAGAACTCCGAGCCGAAATCGACCCGCGTCGCCGCCGCCGCGGCGGGCAGCACCGCGATGGATTTCTAGAGGGGGCGCGTGTCCCGGGCGTGGCGCAATGCGCCTGCGGTCCCGTTTGGCTCCGTCGTTCCCGGGCGGCGCGTCAGCGCCGAGCCCTATACGCCTTGTCTGCCTCGAGCCACTGGGACCGGGGACTTGGATTCGGGGTTCGGCGCTGCACGCCGCGCCGGAACGACCCCGATCCGTCGATGCGTCCCGCTGCGAAGAGCTGAAAGGAAGGGTTAGCGCTGCGCCGGCACGTAGGTCGGGCCGACATTGCGGATCGGCGTCGCCGGGCTACTGCCGGCGGAGGCGTCGGCCGAGGGGGCCGTCGCGGCGCCCGGCGTCGGTCCGCCGGCCGCCGTCGCCCCCGATGTCCCCGGGCCGGTCGCCGGCTTGCGGGCGGCCGGGATCGGCCGTCCTTGCGCGTCGGTGCGCGGCTGCGCCATCGCCTTCGACTTCTCCTCGGTGACGACGATGTCGCCGCGCTCGATCGTGGTGTCGGGTGTGACGCCGAGCGCCTGGGCCCAGCTCTGGCCCGGCTTGCGGCACGAGCACGCCTGCTGATCGAGACTGGTGCGGTACTTGAAGGCGGTCGGCAGATCCCTGTAGGCGCGGCCGGCGAGCGACACGGCCTGGCCGATCTCCTCGCCCGGATTGCGGTGGGTGAACAGCTGCACCTCGGCGGCCGGGCAAAGCTTCTGGCAGGCCTGCTCGTCGTCGGCGAAGCGCGACGGGTTGGTCTGGAACGAGATCGGGAAGTAGTAGCCGTCGCAGGTGCGCACGCACAGCGTCCGGTAGGTCGAGGCCTGCAGGCCGTCGGGCGAGGGCAGGGCCGGGTTGCTGCCGAACAGGCCGCCGAACAGGCCGCGATTCTGGTTGGCGGCGGCCTGGTATTGCGGGCCGCAATTGTTCTGGGCGAGCGCGGCGATCACGGCCTGCTTCTGGCCTTCCGATTCGCCGCCGCCCTGGATGCGCTGCAGCTCGGCCTGCGAGCGGGTGATGCGGTCGCGCATGTCCTGGATCTGGCCGCCGAGCGGCCGGCATTCGGCCGGCTGGTTGCTGAACAGCGACAGGAACGGGTTGCTCTCGCAGCCGAGCCGGCGCGACTGGGCGATCATGCGGTCGAGGTCGGCGGTCTGCTTGGCGATCGCGTCCTCGTAGCGGCGCGACTGCTCGGCCCGGGCGGGGTCGCCGCCGCCGCGATTGAGCATGCCGAGCTGCGCCTCGAGCCGGGTGCAGACGGGGTTCTGGCCGTAGCCCGGCTGGCCGCCCTGTTGCGGATAGCCTTGTTGCGGGTAACCCTGCTGGGGATAAGCTGGCTGCGGATAGCCCTGCGCCAGCGCGGCGCCGCCGGCGGCCGCCGCCACCGCGAGTCCCGCTCCCAGCCGGCGAAGCCGGCTCGCCCCTCTCGCCATTCCGCCCTCGTCCGCACGGCCGCGATCCGGCCCTGTCCCCGGGGAGCAGAGCGCCGGAATGGTGTCCAAAGTTTGAACCGGGGCCGCCGTCCCGGGCCGCCGCCTCCCGCGGTGCGGTTCGCGGTTGACGCCGGGGCGGTGCCGCGCGATGCCTCTGCCCCGAAGCGGTGCAGCATATGAAGGCGTCTCCCGTGAGCCAGACCGAGCCGAAGATCACCCCCGAGCTGATCGCCCAGCACGGGCTGAAGCCCGACGAGTACGACCGCATCGTCGCCCTGATCGGCCGCACCCCGACCTTCACGGAGCTCGGCATCTTTTCGGCCATGTGGAACGAGCACTGCTCGTACAAGTCCTCGAAGATCCACTTGAAGACGTTGCCGACGAGCGCACCCTGGGTGATCCAGGGACCGGGCGAGAACGCCGGCGTCATCGACATCGGCGACGGGCTCGCCGCCGTGTTCAAGATGGAGAGCCACAACCACCCGAGCTACATCGAGCCCTATCAGGGTGCGACCACCGGGGTGGGCGGCATCCTGCGCGACGTCTTCACCATGGGGGCGCGGCCGATCGCCTGCCTCGACGCGCTGTCCTTCGGGGCGCCGAGCCATCCGAAGACGCGCCGCCTCGTCGCCGGCTGCGTCGCCGGCATCGGCGGCTACGGCAACTCCTTCGGGGTGCCCACCGTCGGCGGCTCGATGCGCTTCCATCGCAGCTACGACGGCAACTGTCTGGTCAACGCCTTCGCGCTCGGCCTCGCCGAGGCCGACAAGATCTTCTATGCGGCCGCCTCGGGCGTCGGCATGCCGATCGTCTATCTCGGCTCCAAGACCGGCCGCGACGGCATGGGCGGCGCCACCATGGCGTCGGCCGAGTTCGACGACGAGGCCGAGGCGAAGCGCCCGACCGTCCAGGTCGGCGACCCGTTCTCGGAGAAGCTGCTGCTCGAGGCGTGCCTCGAGATCATGGCGAAGGACTGCGTCGTCGCCATCCAGGACATGGGCGCGGCCGGCCTCACCTGCTCGGCCGTCGAGATGGGGGCGAAGGGCGACCTCGGCGTCACGCTCGACCTCGACCAGGTGCCGTGCCGCGAGACCGGCATGACGGCCTACGAGATGATGCTCTCGGAGAGCCAGGAGCGCATGCTCATGGTCCTGAAGCCCGAGAAGGAGGCCGAGGCCGAGGCGATCTTTCGCAAATGGGGCCTCGACTTCGCCGTGGTGGGCGAGACCAACCCGTCGAAGCGCTTCGTGGTGAAGCGGAACGGGGTCGTGATGGCGGATCTCCCGATCAAGGAGCTCGGCGACGAGGCGCCGGTCTACGATCGTCCACATGTGCGCACGCCGAAGCCCGCCGTGCTCGACCCGGCCTCGGTCGAGCCGGAGACCAGCATCCCGGGCGCGCTGGAGCGGCTGATCGGGGCGCCGGACCTGTGCAGCAAGCGTTGGGTGTGGGAGCAGTACGACCACATCATCATGGGCAACACGGTGCAGCGCCCGGGCGGCGATGCCGGCGTGGTGCGGGTGCTCGACGGCCCGAAGGCGCTGGCGATGACGACGGACGTGACGCCGCGCTACTGCGAGGCCGACCCGTTCGAAGGCGGCAAGCAGGCGGTCGCCGAGGCGTGGCGCAACCTCACCGCGGTCGGCGCGCGGCCGCTCGCCGTCACCGACAATCTCAACTTCGGCAATCCCGAGAAGCCCGAGATCATGGGCCAGCTGGTCGACTGCATCGCCGGCATCGGCGAGGCGTGCCGGGCGCTCGACTTCCCGGTCGTCTCCGGCAACGTGTCGCTCTACAACGAGACCAACGGCCGGGCGATCCAGCCGACCCCGACGATCGGCGGCGTCGGCGTGCTCGACGATTTCGCCAAGAGCGCGACCGTCGCCTTCAAGGCGGCCGGCGAGACGATCCTGGTGCTCGGCGCGACGACCGGCTGGATCGGCCAGTCGCTGTGGCTGCGCGATCTCTACGGCCGGGAGGAGGGAGCGCCGCCGCCGGTCGACCTCGCGGTCGAGAAGCGCAACGGCGACCTCGTTCGCGGCCTGATCGCCGACCGCCTCGTCACCGCCGTGCACGACGTGTCGGACGGCGGCCTGCTGGTCGCGGTCGCCGAGATGGCGATGGCGGGCGGCATCGGGGCGCAGCTCGATTCGACCGTGTCGGGCGCCGTGCCGGCGCATGCCTACTGGTTCGGCGAGGACCAGGCCCGCTACGTCGTCACGGCGTCGGCGGAGGCCGCCGCCGCGATCGTGGCGCGTGCCGAGGCCGCCGGCGTGCCGGTGCAGCGGCTGGGGACCACGGGCGGGCACGCACTTTCGATTTCCGGTGAGCGCCCGCTTCAATTACAGGGTCTGACCGAGAGGTTCGAGCATTGGCTGCCCGCCTACATGGCCGGCGGCACGATGTGAGCCGAAATCGTCCAACCCGTCCCGTGTGACCGGGACCGCTGCCGCGACCGAAGGGTGCGAAGACCGCCATGCCGATGAATGCGCACGACATCGAGGCTCTGATCAAGCGCCACATCCCGGACGCCGAGGTGACGATCCGGGATCTGGCCGGCGACGGCGATCATTACGCCGCGACCGTGGTCTCCGAGGTGTTTCGCGGCAAAACGCGGGTGCAGCAGCATCAGCTCGTCTACCAGGCCCTCAAGGCCGAGATGGGCGGCGCCCTCCATGCGCTCGCCCTGCAGACCTCGGCGCCGCAGAAGGGCTGAACGGGCGGCGAGCAATTCGGCATCTCGATCGTCATCGTCCAGGCCGACGACGGTTTGCGGAGGTCGCCATTCCGGGGCGCGGACCGCAGGTCCGCGAGCCCGGAATCCACACTCCCGGTGCTGGCGGCTCACGAGACACAAGGCGTATGGATCCCGGGCTCGGCGGCGACGCGCCGCCCCGGGACGACCGGGATCGGCAATGCCATCGCGCAGCCTGCGCCACTCCCGAATGACGCGGTTGGCTCGTGGCTTGCTTCCGCGGGGATGCGGCGTTCGCCGCGTCGGAAAACCCCCGGAGGTGACATGACTCGGATCGGCTTCGCCGCGGCTGCGGCGCTCGCTTGCCTGCTCTCGCTCGGCCACACGGCGACCGCCGCCGCCCAGGATCTGTCTCCCAACGGCGTCAAGACCCTGGCGCCGGCCGGCGCGATCAAGACCACGGGCACCTGGGCGCTCGGCACCCGGGCGGGCGATTTCGTCTACGTGGCCGGCATGCGCGGCATCGACCCGGCCGCGAACACGCTCGTCGCCGGCGACGAGGCGCGCATCCGCCAAGCCTTCATGAACATGAAGCTGATCGCCGAGTCGGAAGGCGCGACGCTGCGTGACGCGGTGCGGCTGGTCGTCTACGTCACCGACATGTTCCGATTTCGGCCGCTGGTGAACAAGGTCCAGGAAGAGCTGTGGGGGAAGGGGCCCTATCCGCCCCGCACCATCGTCGAGGTCGACCGCTTGAACCAGGACGACATCTGCGAGATCGAGGGCACGTTCTACGCCCCCGCGAAAAAGTGAACGCAAATCCAGCAACCGAATCGTCACAGTCGCGCCGAGGGGCTTGGTGCGCCGGGCGAACTGCGATTACATAGAGCGATAATTCGGGTCCGGTCGCGCTTGGGTGGCCGGCCTCCAGGGACGCGACCATGGGCATCAAGCAATTCATCGAGAACGAGCTGAAGTCGAACGACGTCGTGCTGTTCATGAAGGGAACGCCGCAGTTCCCGATGTGCGGCTTCTCCGGCCAGGTGGTGCAGATCCTCGATTATCTGGGCGTGCCCTACAAGGGCTTGAACGTCCTGGAGAACGACGATCTCCGCCAGGGCATCAAGGATTTTTCCAACTGGCCGACGATTCCGCAGCTGTACGTCAAGGGCGAGTTCGTCGGCGGCTGCGACATCGTCCGCGAGATGTTCCAGGCCAACGAGTTGCAGCAATTCATGAAGGACAAGGGCATCGCGGTGAAGGCACCGGCGGCGAGCTGAGCCGGGCCGACGTCGGGTGCGACACGCGATCTCGCGGGACAGGCCGGAGCCGACGGGCTCCGGCCTTTTTCGTCGTGAGGCGGGACGACGTCCGGGCCGGCGTGATCGGCCGGGCCGCGCCGAGCGTAACCGGTCGTCACGCCCGGAGGATCCATGCGCGACCATCTGGCCCGCCTGCGCGCCTATGCGACCGTCGACGACCCGCTCGCCGGCGTCGCCGCGACCGTCGCCTTGGTCGTGGTCGGCAACCAGCCCTTCTATCCGCTCTATCTGCACGCCATCGCAGGGTTCGCCGCCTGGCCGGTGTGGCTGACGCTCCTCTCGACGCCGTTCTTCGTGGCGGTGCCGGCGGTGGCGCGTCGCAGCTCGCTGGCGGGCCGGCTGCTGCTGCCGATGGTCGGGGTCGCCAACACTCTGATCGCCGTGAAGGCGGTCGGGCGCGACAGCGGGCTCGAGCTGTTTCTCGTCCCCTGTGCGCTGCTCGCCGCTGCGCTGGTGCGGCCGCACGAGCGGCTCCTGTCGCTGCCCGTGCTGGCGCTGCCTTTCGTCGCCTACGTCTGGCTGGTCGACCGCCTCGGCCCGCCTTTGGTGACCTTTCCGGCCGATCAGCAGGCGAGCATGCTGATCGTCAACGCGGTCAGCGTCGGCAGTCTCGTCACCCTGATCGGCGTGCTGGTGTCGAGGCTCGTCGTGCCGTCCGCGGCTGCGCGCGCCGGCCTCTCGGCCGAGGCGGCGGCCACCGGGACGCCGGCTCGACGGTATTAATACGCCACTCAGATTGGAAGCATTGTAAGGATCGTGTAAGATCGTCGGCGCACAGTTGAGTCATTCCAGACAACGTTTCTTGAATGGATCTCCGTATGCGCAACCCGACCGATCTCGACCGCCGTCGTCTCCTCAAGACCGCCGCCACGGCGGCCGGTGCCGCCGCCGTCCTCGGCGCCGGCGTGACGACAGCGTCCGCCAAGATGGCTCAGAAGGCCGTCGCCTATCAGGACACGCCGAAGGACGGCAAGCAGTGCGACAACTGCACCAACTGGCGTCCGCCGGACGCCTGCGCCACGGTCGACGGCAAGATCGACCCGAAGGGCTGGTGCCGGATCTACGTCGGCAAGAAGTGAGCCCAGCCGGCGGGACAACCGCCACGGCGCCAGCGTCGCTCCGGCTCCAAAGTCGCCCGATCACGAAAGTCGCCCGATCACGAGACGAGGCCGCTCCATCCGGAGCGGCCTTTGTCGTTCCGGCCGGTGGTGCGAACCCGAGGCGGCGGCCGAGGGTGCCCGGAACGCGAAAGGCCCGCCACGGGGGCGGGCCTTCTTCGCACGAACCGTGACTGGCTTCGCGCCTCGTCGGACGTCGACGAGGCGAGGTGGCTCCCCGGGCCGGATTCGAACCAGCGACCAACCGGTTAACAGCCGGTTGCTCTACCGCTGAGCTACCGGGGAACACGTGCCTCACGGCTCAGGCAGGTGGGCGTATAACAAAACCCCGGGGCGGTTGCCAAGCCAATTCGGGGGGGGCGCCTGTGAATGTCTCGGGCCGCGCCGGTGGGCAGGGCTCGCCACCGCCGGCGAACCACTCGCTCGGGCCGGAGGGGTCTCCGACCGGCCGCGAGTCGGTGCGGAGGGGGCATCGTCGCGGCCGGCGGATCCGGAGCCGAACCGACGCCGCCCGAGCGGCCTTTCCGGGACTCGAATCCGGGTTCAGTGCTTCTTCCAGCCCTGCACGGCGACGCGCGGCAGATCCTCGCGGGTCAGCCCGAGAGCCGACAGCTCGCGATCCGTCTTGGTCTCCAGGGCCTTGTAGCGCGACACCAGCTCGCGGCCCTCTCCGACGGCGGCCGCGACCTCGCGCAGGAACGCCACGACACCGCGCCGGGCGCGGCGCCCGGCCGAATACGTGATCGACATGGTCCCACCGTGTGAAATCATCTTCGTGGGGTTGATATAGCTCGGGTTTTCGCGCCGTCACAGCAAAATTGCTGCATAGCAGCATCACCCTGCCGCATGGCTCGGACCGGCCATGTTATCGACGAATTAACCGATGCGAGTGTCGGCGCCGTCCTCTCGCGACGGTGGCGCATGTCGATCGTCCCGGCCGCGGCATGGCGGAGGACGTGATTCGGCGCAAGTCGCTTCCCGCCAAGCGGTGGCGCGGAGACGCGCACCGGCATCCGGCGCGGGGTGACGGCGAGAGGAAAGGTCCGGAAACGGATGGAAAGGAGGGAGAGGTGAGTGGAGGCCACGGCCGGAATTGAACCGGCGTACACGGTTTTGCAGACCGTTGCGTAACCACTCCGCCACGTGGCCTTCGGGCGACCCGCCGCGCACGACAGTCGCACCACCGCGCCCGGCGAGCCGGACTCGGCGGCCGCATGTTTAGCGGCTCGGGCCGAACATGCAACCGCAATCGCGAGCCGAGCGGCCGCCGACCCCGCGCGGCCGCCCGTCACGTCACCGGAGGCGAGGCGCCGGTGCGCCGCCCTGGAGCGATTCCGACCTCGCCCTTGACCGTGACGGCGAGGGCGGGCCACACTTCGTAAAATTCCAGATACGACGATGCGAGGGGCGGTGCCGCGGCGGGCGCCGGCGTCCGCATCGGTCCGGGAGCGCGTCGGAGGTGCCATGCCTGTCGTGTCGATGACCGTGAACGGCAAGCCCGTGCAGGCCGAGGTCGATTCCCGCACTCTGCTGGTGCAGTTCCTGCGCGAGACGCTGCGGCTGACCGGCACGCATGTCGGCTGCGACACGTCGCAATGCGGCGCCTGCGTCGTCCATGTCGACGGTCTCGCGGTGAAGAGCTGCACCATGCTGGCCGTGCAGGCCGAGGGCGCCGACGTGCTGACCATCGAGGGCGTCGCGACCGGCGACACGCTGCACCCGATGCAGGAGGCGTTCCGCCAGAATCACGGCCTGCAGTGCGGCTACTGCACGCCCGGGATGATCATGACGGCGCTCGACATCGTTCGCCGCAAGGGTCACGCGCTCGACGACCGCACCATCCGCGAGGAGCTCGAGGGCAATCTCTGCCGCTGCACCGGATACCACAACATCGTGAAATCGATCGCCGCCGGCGCCCGCGCCATGGCGGACGGCGATTCGTCGCGCCAGCAGGCGGCGGAGTAGCGACAGGGAAGCGGCGCGGACCAGCTTCACATCGCGTCGCCGGCGAAGGCCGCCGGAGAGCGGCCGCCCGGGGACGAGGACGCTCACGGGAGGACGCGCATGAGCGGAACCGGACAGAAGCCGAGCGGCAACGGGGCGACCGGCATCGGCGCCCCCGTGCGCCGCAAGGAGGACTTCCGCTTCGTCACCGGCAACGGCCGCTACACGGCCGACATCGACCGGCCCGGCCAGGCCTGCCTGCACTTCCTGCGCTCGACCCACGCGCATGCCCGCATCGTCCGCATCCAGGCCGGCCACGCCTCGCGGCTGCCCGGCGTGCTCGCCGTGATCACGGGCGAGGATCTCGCGGCCGACAAGCTCGGGCCCCTGGTGTGTGGCTGGATGATCCACTCGACCGACGGCTCGCCGATGAAGATGGCGCCGCATCCGGCGCTGCCGATCGACCGGGTGCGCTATGTCGGCGAGCCCGTGGTGGCGATCGTCGCGCAGACGCTCGATCAGGCGCGCGATGCCGCCGAGGCGGTCGTGATCGACTACGAGGAGCTGCCCGCCGTGGTCGATCCGGCCGCCGCGCAACGCGACGACGCGCCCCAGCTCCACGAGGTCGCGCCGAACAACACGATCTTCCACTGGCAGCTCGGCGACGCCGCGGCGACCAGCGACGCCTTCGCGCGCGCCGCCAGCGTGACCAGCATCGACCT
Source organism: Rhodoplanes azumiensis (assembly GCF_042682915.1). Taxonomy (NCBI): domain Bacteria; kingdom Pseudomonadati; phylum Pseudomonadota; class Alphaproteobacteria; order Hyphomicrobiales; family Nitrobacteraceae; genus Rhodoplanes; species Rhodoplanes azumiensis. The sequence goes on from NZ_JBHUIW010000002.1 coordinate 360,399, forward strand.
CGTCAACAACCGCCTGGTGCCGAACGCCATCGAGCCGCGCGGCGCGCTCGCCGAATGGGATCCGGGCAGCGACAGCTTCACGCTGTGGAACACGTCGCAGAACCCGCATGTGGCCCGGCTCGTGCTCTCCGCCTTCGTCGGCGTCGCGCCCGAGCACCGGCTGCGCGTCGTCGCGCCCGATGTCGGCGGCGGCTTCGGCTCGAAGATCTTCATCTATGCCGAGGAGGTGGTGGCGCTCGCCGCGGCCAAGCGCGTGCGCCGGCCGGTGCGCTGGATCTGCGACCGCTCGGAGGCCTTCGTCGCCGACGCGCATGGTCGTGATCACGTCACCCACGCCCAGATGGCGTTCGACCGCGACGGCAGGATTCTCGGGCTGCGGGTGCGGACGATCGCCAATCTCGGCGCCTACATGTCGACCTTCTCGTCGTCGATCCCGACCTATCTGTACGCGACGCTGCTGTCCGGCCAGTACGCGATCCCGGCGATCCACTGCACCGTGGACGCCGTCTACACCAACACGGTTCCGGTCGACGCCTATCGGGGCGCGGGGCGCCCCGAGGCGACCTACGTGGTGGAGCGGCTGATGGAGGTGTCGGCCCGGCGCCTGCGGCTCGATCCGGCCGAGCTGCGCCGGCGGAACTTCGTCCGAAAATTCCCGCACCAGACGCCGGTGATCATGAGCTACGACTGCGGCGACTACGCCGCCTCGCTCGACAAGGCCCTTCAGCTCGCCGACTACCAGGGCTTCGGCGCCCGCAAGCGCGAGTCGGAGGCGCGCGGAAAGCTGCGCGGCATCGGCTTCTCGGCCTATATCGAGGCGTGCGGCATCGCGCCGAGCCAGGCGGTCGGCTCGCTCGGGGCGGGCGTGGGCCTGTGGGAATCCGCCGAGGTGCGGGTCAATCCGACCGGCACCGTGGAGGTGCTGACCGGCAGCCACAGCCACGGGCAGGGGCACGAGACGACCTTCGCGCAGCTCGTGTCGGACCGGCTCGGCATCCCGATCGACAACGTCTCGATCGTCCACGGCGACACCGACAAGGTGCAGTTCGGGATGGGCACCTACGGCTCGCGCTCCGGCGCGGTCGGGATGTCGGCGATCGTCAAGGCGCTCGACAAGGTCGAGGCCAAGGCCAAGAAGGTCGCGGCCCACATGCTGGAGGCGGCCGAGACCGACATCGTGTTCGAGGACGGCGCCTTCAAGGTCGCCGGCACCGACAAGGCGGCCACCTTCGGCGAGGTCGCGCTCAACGCCTATATCGCGCACAAGTTCTCCGGTGCGGAGCTGGAGCCGGGCCTGAAGGAAGGCGCCTTCTACGATCCGGTGAACTTCACGTTCCCGGCCGGCTGCCATGTCTGCGAGGTGGAGATCGATCCGGAGACCGGGCGCGTGAGCGTCGAGCGGTTCACGGCGGTCGACGACTTCGGCAACGTCATCAACCCGATGATCGTCGAGGGCCAGGTCCATGGCGGGATCGCGCAGGGGATCGGCCAAGCCCTGATGGAGCAGGCCGTCTACGACGAGTCCGGCCAGCTCGTCACCGGCTCCTATAACGACTATGTGATGCCGCGCGCCGTCGACCTGCCGCCGCTGGTCGTCGACACCACCGTGACGCCGTGCCCGGGCAATCCGCTCGGCATCAAGGGTTGCGGCGAGGCGGGCGCCATCGCGGCGCCGGCCGCCGTGATGAACGCGGTGACGGACGCGCTCGGCACCGAGGACGTGCCGATGCCGGCGAGCGCGCTGACGGTGTGGCGCGTGCTGCAGCGTCGTCCACGCGCCCAGGCGGCGGAGTAGGGTGGTGCGAGATTGCCGGGGCAAAGTGAGGCGCCGGTGTTCCCTCTCCCCGCGTGCGGGGAGAGGGTGGCTCGGACCGAAGGTCCGAGTCGGGTGAGGGGGCGCCTCCGTATCCACGACGCCCCCTCACCCGACATTCGCGCTTCGCGCGCGAACGTTGACCTCTCCCCGCATGGCGGGGAGAGGTGAAGAAACGGCAGGTCGGTCGTCGGACTGGAGAGGACGGATGTACGAATTCACCTATCACGGCGCGCGCGCGCTCGATGAGGCGACGGCGCTGCTCGCCGAGAACGGCGACGCCAAGCCGATCGCCGGCGGGCAGAGCCTGTTGCCGATGATGAAGTTTCGTCTCGCCTCGCCCTCGGACCTCGTCGACCTCAACAAGATCGCGGGGCTGAACGGCATCGCCATGGAGGGCGATCTGCTCGCGATCGGCGCCGTGGCGCGCCACGCCGAGGTGCACGTGTCTCCGGTCGTGCAGCAGGCGATCCCGGCGCTCGCCGCGCTCGCCGGGCTGATCGGCGATCCCGCCGTGCGCCACCGCGGCACGCTCGGCGGCTCGCTCGCCAACAACGACCCGAACGCCGACTATCCGGCGGCGGCGCTGGCGCTCGGCGCCACCATCGTCACCACCAAGCGCGAGATCGCCGCGGACGACTTCTTCGCCGGCCTGTTCGAGACCGTGCTGGAGCCGGACGAGCTGATCGTCAAGGTGCGCTTCCCGGTCCCGCAGAAGGCGGCGTACCAGAAATTCCGCAACCCGGCGTCGCGCTACGCCATCGTCGGCGTGTTCGTGGCGAAGTTCGCCGACGGCGTGCGCGTCGCCGTCACCGGCGCCGGCACCTCGGGCGCCTTCCGGCTGCCCGAGTTCGAGGCGGCGCTGACCGCGCGTTTCGAGCCGGCGGCCCTGGATGGGATCACGGTGCCGGAGGACGGGCTCGCGAGCGACATCCACGCCAGCGCCGAGTACCGGGCCCACCTGATCGGCGTGATGGCCCGCCGCGCCGTCGCCGCCGCCAACGGGTGAGGGCGGCGTCTCGCGTGCGGCTTCTTGCCCACGGCGCTCTCCGTTCGCCTCTCCCCAGCGGGGAGAGGTCGGGGTTCGCGCCGCAGGCGCGAAGTCCGGGTGAAGGGGGGCCGAGCCATCCGACGGACGCCGTAAACCCTCACCCCGGTCGCGAGCTGCGCTCGCGCCTGACCCTCTCCCTCAGGGAGAGGGTTCGGGGCATACTCGCCGCCGCGCATCGAAGCCACGTTGAAGGACGTTCCGTTGACCAACCTGCCCGCGTCGATCGACGCGACCCAGAGTCTTCTCGCGACAGCCGACTACCTGGCCGACCGGTCGCTGGCGACCGTGCTGTTCCTGGCGCTGCGCATGCGTCGGCCGATCTTTCTGGAAGGCGAGGCCGGGGTCGGCAAGACCGAGATCGCGAAAGTTCTGTCCGCCACGCTCGGACGAAAGCTGATCCGGCTGCAGTGCTACGAGGGGCTCGACGTCGGCAGCGCCGTCTACGAGTGGAACTACGCGGCGCAGATGATCGCGATCCGGCTCGCCGAGGCGGAGGGCACGGTCGATCGGGCGCGGCTCACCCACGACATCTTCTCGGAAGACTTCCTCATCAAGCGGCCGCTCCTCCAGGCGCTGGAGCCGGACACCGGCGGCGCGCCGGTGCTGCTGATCGACGAGCTCGACCGCACCGACGAGGCCTTCGAGGCGTTCCTGCTCGAGGTGCTGGCCGACTTCCAGGTGACGGTGCCGGAGATGGGCACCGTGAAGGCGGCGGCCCCGCCCATCGTCGTGATCACGTCGAACCGCACGCGCGAGATCCACGACGCGCTCAAGCGCCGCTGCCTCTATCACTGGGTCGACTATCCGAGCGCCGAGCGCGAGGTGGCGATCGTCCGCACCAAGGTGCCGGGCATCTCCGCGACGCTGTCGGAGGAGATCGTGCGCTTCGTCCAGGCGCTGCGGCGCGAGGATCTGTTCAAGGCGCCGGGCGTCGCCGAGACGCTCGACTGGGCCGGCGCCCTGACCGAGCTCGACGCCGTCGCGCTCGATCCGGCGACGGTGTCCGACACGCTCGGCGTGCTGCTGAAGTACCAGGACGACATCGCGCGTCTGCAGGGGTCTCGCGCCGGCGAGCTGATCGCGGCCCTGCGCGCCGACATGACGGCGGCGGAGTGAGCTCGCTCGTGTGCGTGCGAGGCGGTGCATGAATTCTGGGCTCACCCCCCTCCCTGTCCCTCCCCCACAAGGGGGGAGGGAACGCTGGAGCCGCTGCCCTTGTCTGCTCGGCGGGTGCGGGCATCGGGTAGGACTTGCGCTTGTTGTTGTACTCTTTAGCGGTCGCTTGCCGCAGCCGGCTCCCTCCCCCCTGCAACCCGGGCTCGCTCGGGTTGCGCATCATCGTGCACAAGTCGGGCAGGCCCGACTTGTGTTGGGGGAGGGTTGGGGAGAGGGGTACAGCGCCCGATGATCGACGAGCGGTCCCCCGACAAAAGCGGTGACGGCGCCACCTCCGGCCGCCTCGCCGACAACATCGTCTACTTCGCCCGCGCACTGCGCCGCGCCGGGCTGCCGGTCGGACCCGGCGCGGTGATCGACGCCGTCGAGGCGTTGCGGGCGGCCGGCGTCGGCACCCGAGAGGACGTCTACTGGACGCTGCACGCCGTCCTGGTGAAGCGGCGCGAGCACGCCGCCGTGTTCGACCAGGCGTTCCGGATCTTCTTCCGCCGACGCGGCTATCTCGAGCAGCTCATGAGCCTGATGATGCCGCAGGCGCCGGGCGGCGCGCCCGAGACGCCGAAGCCGGCGGCGGCGCGCGTCAACGATGCGCTGTTCGAGGGTGTGAAGAGCAAGCTGAAGCCGGAGATCCGCGAGACCGAGATCGTCGCCACGCTGACGGCGAGCGACGCCGAGCTTCTGCAACGCAAGGACTTCGCCCAGATGAGCGCGGCCGAGATCGCGGCCGCACAGGCCGCGATCCGCCGCATGGTGCTGCCGCTCGACATGGTGAGGACGCGCCGGTTGGTGCCGGACCGCCGGGGCCGGCGCATCGACATGCGCCGCACCCTGCGGGCGAGCCTGAGCGGCGGCGGCGCCGTCGTCGACCTCAAGCGGCTCGCCCCGGGGGAGCGCACGCCGCCCTTGGTCGCGCTGCTCGACGTGTCGGGCTCGATGGGCGAGTACACGCGGCTCTTTCTGCACTTCCTCCACGCCGTCACGGACGCGCGCACGCGGGTCCACTCGTTCCTGTTCGGCACGCGGCTCACCAACGTGTCGCGGGCGCTGCGCACCAAGGATCCGGATGCGGCGCTCGCCGCCTGCTCGGCCGCCGTGCCGGACTGGTCGGGCGGCACCCGGATCGCCACCTCGCTCGCCACCTTCAACAAGCAGTGGGCGCGCCGGGTACTGGGGCAGGGCGCCGTGGTGCTCCTGATCACCGACGGGCTCGAGCGCGACACCGATGCACGCCTCGCCTTCGAGATCGATCGACTCCATCGCTCGTGCCGCCGACTCGTCTGGCTCAACCCGCTGTTGCGCTTCGACGGCTTCGAGGCGAAGGCGCGCGGCATCCGCACCATGCTGCCGCATGTTGACGAATTCCGTCCGATCCACAATCTCGACAGCATGGCGGCCCTGGTGCAGGCCCTTTCCGAGCCGGGCGCGGTGCTCGGGCGGACCGGCGCCGGACGCCGCGGTCTCGCGGCCTGATCCGCCCGACGTCGAGGGCGGCACGCCGAGCCAAGGAGCCGAAAAATGCTGGCACGCGACGAGGACATTCTCGAGGCCGCCGAGACCTGGCGGGCCGAGGGCAAGGGCGTGGCGCTCGCCACCGTGGTCGAGACCTGGGGCTCGGCGCCGCGGCCGGTCGGCTCCAACCTGGTGATCGACGAGGAGGGGCGCTTCCTCGGATCGGTCTCGGGCGGCTGCGTCGAAGGCGCCGTGGTGTCCGAGGCCCTCGACGTGATCGCGAGCGGCGCGCCCAAGATGCTGGAGTTCGGCGTCGCCGACGAGACCGCCTGGAAGGTCGGCCTCTCCTGCGGCGGCACCATCCGGGTTTTCGTGGAGAAGGTGGAGTAGCGGCGCCGTGAAGCTCGAGATCCTCAAAAGCCTGAACGCCGAGCGGGCGGCGCGCCGGGCCGTGATCGTCGTCACCGACGTGGCGACCGGGGCGCAGCGGCTGGTGCGGGCCGTGGACGCCCCGGCCGATCCGCTCGCCGCGCTGCTCGACCAGCATCTGCGCACCGGCAGGAGCGGCATGGCGGAGACCGACCAGGGCCGCGTCTTCCTCACCGTTCACGTGCCGCCGCCGCGGCTCGTCATCACCGGTGCCGTCCACATCAGCCAGGCGCTCGCCCCGATGGCGAGGATGCTCGGCTACGACGTGACGATCGTCGATCCGCGCACGGCCTTCGCGAGCCCGGAGCGGTTTCCCGACGTGCCGCTGATCGCCGACTGGCCCGACACGGCGCTGCCGCCCCTGAACGTCGACCGCTACACGGCCTTCGTGGCGCTCACCCACGATCCCAAGATCGACGACCCGGCGCTGCTGCACGCGCTCGCGCGCGACTGCTTCTACATCGGCGCGCTCGGCTCGAAGAAGACGCATGCCCGTCGGGTCGAGCGGCTGACGGCGGCCGGTCTCGACGCGGCGACGATCGCACGCATCCACGCGCCGATCGGGCTTTCCATCGGGGCCGTGTCGCCGCCCGAGATCGCCGTGTCGATTCTCGCCGAGATCACGGCGCGGCTGCGCCTGCCGGCGACGGCGGCCGCCGGAACACCGGCCCGCGAGAAGGCCCCGTCATGAAGTTCGGTCCGGTCCCGGTCGCCGCGGCGACGGGTGCCATCGTGGTGCACACGGTCCGCCAGGGCGGCCTCGTGCTGAAGAAGGGCACCGTGATCGGAGCCGCCGAGATGGCCGCCCTGGAGGCCGCCGGCGTCGACGAGATCGTCGTCGCGCGGCTGGAGCCCGGCGACGTTCCCGAGGACGCGGCGGCGGGCGCCATCGCGGCGGCGGCCGCGGGGCCGGGCATCCGGGTCGACAAGGCGTTCACGGGTCGCGCCAACCTGTTCGCCGACGCGGCCGGCGTGCTGATTGTCGACCGCGACGGGGTCGATCGGCTCAACGCCGTCGATCCCGACATCACCTTCGCGACCCTGCCGGCCTTCGCGCCGGTGGTCGTCGGCACCATGGTGGCGACCGCGAAGATCATCCCGTTCGCGGTCGACGGCGCGGCCCGCGACGCCGCGCTCGCGGTGTCGTCCGGCCTGGTGAGGGTCGCGCCCTACCGGATCACGAAGGTCGCGGTCGTGTCGACGCTGCTGCCGGGACTCGCCGACAAGGTGATCGAGAAGACGCTGCGGGTCACGGCCGACCGCCTCGCGCCGGCCGGCGCGACCATCGTGGCCGAGCGCAAGGTGCCGCATGACACCGAGGCCGTGACGCAGGCGATCACGCGCGTGCTCGCCGACGGCGCCGAGCTCGTCATCGTGTTCGGCGCCTCGGCGATCGCCGACCGGCGCGACGTGATTCCGGCCGCCGTGGAAGCGGCGGGCGGCCGCATCGCCCGCTTCGGCATGCCGGTCGATCCCGGCAATCTCCTGATGATCGCCGAGGTCGGCGGCCGGCCCGTGCTCGGCGCGCCGGGCTGCGCCCGCAGCCCCAAGGAAAACGGCTTCGACTGGGTGTTGGCGCGTTTGTTGTGCGGGCTTCCGGTGACGAGCGCCGACGTCGCCGGCATGGGCGTCGGCGGGCTTTTGATGGAGATCGTGACGCGGCCGCAGCCGCGCGAGGAGCCCTCCCACCCCGCCGTCCCGTCGCACGGGACCAAGGTCGCCGCCGTCGTGCTGGCCGCCGGCCGCTCGACCCGCATGGGCGGGCCGAACAAGCTTCTCGCCGAGATCGGTGGGCGGCCGCTGGTGCGCATCGTCGTCGATGCGGTGCTGGCCTCGCAGGCCGGGCCGATCGTCGTGGTCACCGGCCACCAGCGCGACCGCGTGCGCGCCGCACTCGCCAACCTCCCGGTCAGCTTCGTCCACAATCCCGACTATGCCGAGGGGCTCTCGACCTCGGTGAAGGCCGGCATCGCGGCGCTGCCCGAAGACGTCGACGGCGCCATCGTCTGCCTCGGCGACATGCCGCAGGTCGATCAGGATCTGATCGACCGGCTGATCGCCGCCTTCGATCCGGAGAAGGGCGCCCTGATCGTGATCCCCACGGTGGACGGCAAGCGCGGCAACCCGGTCGTGTGGTCGCGCCGCTTCTTCGCCGAGCTCGGCCGGCTCACCGGCGACGTCGGCGCGCGGAATCTGATCGCGACGTATCAGGAGGCCGTCGCCGAAGTGCCGGCGGCCGCCGCGGCGGCGACCGACGTCGACACGGCCGAGGCGCTCGCCGCCGTCAAGGCGGCGATCGAGGGCGGGTGATCGGGACGCGTGCGGGAAGACGCGCAACCGTCAGCGCGAGCACTCGATGGCGACGTAGTCGTCGCAGGTCGCGCCTCGGCAGCCCGATGCCGCCGGCACCGATCCGGTGATCTCGTCGCGGTCGACCTTGCGGAACGACACGGCCTGCTTGAAGTCGCGCTGCTTGCACAGCGCCGTCGCCATGGCGTTGCCGCAGCGCGCGCCCGTCGCCAGGCACTGGTCGATGCCGTAGCCGTCGGCGTTGTGGCCGAGGATGAAGATCCGCTTTTCGGCCTGGGCGGCCGAGACGGCCGCCAGAAGGCTCACCACGAACGTGACCGTGAACAAGGGCCGCATCGGCGTGCTCGATCCATCAGAGAACGACGGGGCCTTCTCGCGGCAGGCCGAACCGGGCGCCGGAAGGCGACCCTTAAAATGCGGACACAACCGTTAAGGCGGCGTTAACTCCCGCGGCGGCGGTGCGACGCCGACCGGTTCCGCCGCATTTTCACCTCGCCGAAACCATTGCTCAATAACGTCCCGAAAATCCTGTGGGGGGAGGCATCTATGGCTCGAAACTTGCGGGCTCGGACTCGGCGTGTCGCTGCCGGCGTGGTCCTGCGCGTCGCATCCGTCGCGGTCGTGACGGCGCTGACCGCGGCCATCGCCGCACCCGCGGCGCACGCCGCCGGCGCGATCGCCATCGGGGCCTGCGGGCATTACGGCTACGCCTACGACCTGAGGACGTTCGCCGAGGCGGAAGCCGTTGCGTTGAAACGCTGCGGGCGCCGTGACTGCCGCGTCGTGGCGACGGTACGGCGCGGTTGCGTCGCCTTCGCGGTCGACGCCAAGAACCTGTGCGGTCCGCACGGCTACGCCGTGGCGCCGCGCCTCGCCCGCGCTCAGAACAACGCGCTCCAGCAATGCTACGGCCACACCGGCAAGACCTGTGTGATCCGCGCCTTCGCCTGCGACGCGCGAAACTGAGCGATCCGATCACGTCAGGACGGGCCAGCCGGAAACAGAGCAGCATCCGCGACGAAGGGGTTCCTCGTCATGGCCGGGCTCGTCCCGGCCATCCACGATCTTGCGTTTGCGAGGCCTTCAGGTCGTGGATGCCCGCGACGAGCGCGGGCACGACGAGGCCGAGATTGGATGGAGGCCCGTAGTAGTCCGATTCGATGCAGCTTCGTCGTGTCGTGACATAATCGCCGCTTCGACGACCCGCCTGAACCGCCCCCACTTCACGTCTTCGAAAAGGGCTTCGTCAATCGACTCGAATCACTTGCATTCGCTCCTGCGGCAAAGCCTCGTTACGGGAACGGTGCCGTCGCGTATCCACCGATCGTCGTTCCGTCCATTCGGCTCGAGAGGATTGCTCATGGTGTCGCGAAATGCTCGAAGCGTCGTCTCGGCGCTCGCCTTCGGTGGGCTCGTCTCCGGGGCGCTCGTCGCCGTGCCGCTCGCCCCGGCGGTCGCCTGCACGTCGGTGCTGTTGCCGGCCAAGGACGGCGGTTTCGTCTACGGCCGCACGCTCGAGTTCGGCCTGTCGCTGAAGTCGCAGATCATCGTCGTGCCGCGCGGCCTCTCGGTCACGGGCACCGGCCCGGACGGCGACGTCGGCAAGGGCGGGCTCGTGTGGACGACCAAGTACGCGGCGACCGGCGCCAACGCGCTCGGCCTGCCGGTGCTGCTCGACGGTGTCAACGAGCGCGGCCTCGCCGGCGGCCTGTTCAACTTTCCGGGCTTCGCCGACTTCCAGCCCGTGCCGCCCGACAAGGGCGACCGCTCGATCGCGTCGTTCGAAATTCTCAGCTACATCCTCACGAGCTTCGCCACGGTCGACGAGGTGAAGGCCGGCCTGCCACAGATCATCGTGTCGGGCGTCAAGCTCGCGGCGTTCGGCAACATGGTTCCGCCCCTGCACGTCTCCGTGCACGACGCGACCGGCAAGAGCCTGGTGATCGAGTACACGGACGGCGGCAAGCTGAACATGTACGACAATCCGACCCATGTGCTCACCAACGCGCCGGAGTTTCCGTTCCACCTGAAGAACCTCGCGCAGTACCAGTACGTCACTGCGGCGGTGCTGCCGCCCCTGAAGGTCGGCGACACGATGCTCGCCGCGGCGAGCTCGGGCGTCGGCATGAACGGGCTGCCGGGCGGGTTTCTCGCGACGGCGCGCTTCGTGCGCGCCTACTTCGCCCAGGCGAACGCGCCGCAGCTGCCGACCAGCGCCGAGACGGTCGGGCTCGCCTTCCACATCATGAATGGGTTCGATCTGCCGCCCGGCTCGATCGGCACCTCGGCGGCGGCGGGCGGCGAGGGCGGCGGCGTCGACGGCTTCGAGACCACCGAGTGGACCTCGGTGATCGACCTGAAGAACCTGCGCTACCACATCCGCACCTACGAGAATCAGGACGTCCGCGTGGTCGACCTGAAGAAGGCGGCGGAGGGGCTGAAGGCGATTCGCTTCATCCCGCTCGACCAGAAGCCGGTGGTGCGCGAGCTCGCGCCCTGATCGTTTCGCTCCGCGGCCGCCGCCCCCGGTGCTGACGCGCCCGCGGCGTCGCCGCGGGGCGACTCCGGAGCGGGGGGACGGCTCACCACCAGCGGTGCGGCCAGTCGTAGCGCCGCACCGCGAGGTGCCAGACGAAGGCGAACAGGGCGAGCAGCACGGCGCCGGCGCCGACCGGCGCGATCAGATAGGTCCACGGCAGGCCGTTGGCGACCACCAGCAAGGGGTCGATGCCGGCCGGCGGGTGGAACGTGCGGGTGAGCTGCATCGCGACGATCGCCAGGCCGACCGCGAGTGCGGCCGCCCACGGTCCCGGCCCGGTGATCGTCAGCACCAGGAGGCCGACCAGGGTCGACACCAGATGGCCGCCGACCAGCGCGCGCGGCTGCGCCGGCTCGGCCTCCGGAGAGCCCATCACCAGCACGATCGAGGTCGCGAACGGCACCGCGAACAGCGGGAACGAGCCGAAGGCGGCGAACAGCTCCATCAAGGCGATCGCCACGCCGCCGCCGGCGGCGCCGGCCAGCATGGCGAGGAGGGTGCGCCTGTCGGGCAGGGATCGGCGGATCGGGGGCAGGGGCATCGCGGCGGTCTCGGATCGTCGATGGCGGCATCGCGTAGCACGTTCCGTGCCGGCGGGGCCTACCGTCGGGCCCGGCAGGCCCCGGGCCTGCGCCGGCCGTGGGCCTGCCGCGGGCCTCGCCGAGGGGGTCGATCGGTCGTTCGCCGCTCTTGACGGGGCGCCGCCGCTCGACCATGGTGCGCGCCCATGACCGGCCATTTCACCCAGATCGGCATTTGCCGGGGGATTATTCGCTAGCGGCTCCCGCTGGCTACGGCCGTCTTGTCCTCTTCCCAAGACAAACAGACGCCGGGCCAGCGCGGGCCCGTGATGCGATTCGGTCGTGCATCACGACGGGTCGACGACGGGCGGGGGACCGCCGGTCGACACCGTATGGCGGCAGGACGACGGCGCAGGACGACGGCGCGGGACACGCGCAGGGGACAGGGCATGGAACTCAGGCTCTACGACACGCTTACGCGCGAGAAGCGGCCTTTCGTGCCGCTCGATCCGGCCCGCGTGCGCATGTATGTCTGCGGTCCCACCGTCTACGACTTTGCCCATATCGGCAACGCCCGGCCCGTCATCGTCTTCGACATGCTGTTCCGGCTGCTGCGCCATCTCTACGGCGACGATCGGGTCACTTACGTTCGCAACATCACCGACGTCGACGACAAGATCAACGCCCGGGCCGCGGAGCGCGGCATCTCGATCCGCGCGCTGACCGAGACCACCTATGCCGAGTTCAAGGCCGACGTGACGGCGCTCGGCTGCCTGCCGCCGACGGTCGAGCCGCGGGCGACCGAGCACGTCGCCGAGATGCGCGCCATCATCGAGCGCCTGGTCGCCTCGGGCCACGCCTACGTGGCCGAGGACCACGTGCTGTTCTCGGTGCCGTCGATGCCGGCCTATGGCGGCCTCTCCAAGCGGCCGCTCGACGAGATGATCGCCGGCGCCCGGGTCGACGTGGCGCCCTACAAGCGCGACGCCATGGACTTCGTGCTGTGGAAGCCCTCGAAGTCGGGCGAGCCCGGCTGGCCGTCGCCCTGCGGCATCACGGCGGAGGGGCGCCCCGGCTGGCACATCGAGTGCTCGGCGATGAGCTGGAAGCATCTCGGCGAGACCTTCGACATCCACGGCGGCGGCATCGATCTCGTCTTCCCGCACCACGAGAACGAGATCGCGCAATCGTGCTGCGCCTTCGGCACGCCGATCATGGCGCAGACCTGGATGCACAACGGCTTCCTGCAGGTGGAAGGCGAGAAGATGTCGAAGTCGCTCGGCAACTTCGTCACCATCCGCGAGGTGCTGAAGGACTGGCCGGGCGACGTCGCACGTTTGGCGATGCTGTCGACCCACTATCGCCAGCCGATCAACTGGACCCTGAAAGGGCTGGAGGAAGCCCACAAGGCGCTCGCGTCGTTCTTCGACGCCGCCTCGGCCGATGCCGAGCCGCGTCCGGCGCCGGCCGTGCTCGACGCGCTCTGCGACGACCTCAACACCCCGATGGCGCTCGCCGCCATGCACGGGCTGAAGAACGCCGCCGGGCGCAAGGCGCTGGCCGGCACGCTCGCCTTCTTCGGCTTCCGCCCCGAGGCGCTGAAGGCATGGGAGGCCGCGCACGCCCCGGCGCCGCCGATTCCGGCCGCGGAGATCGACGCCAAGGTCGCGGCCCGCATCGCCGCCCGCAAGGAGAAGAACTGGGCCGAATCCGATCGCATCCGCGACGAGCTTCTGGCGCTCGGAATCGTGCTGAAGGACTCCAAGGACGGCACCACCTGGAGCGTCGCGCGATGAGCGAGCCGGCCGATCGCGACATGACCGAGGGCGAGCGTCTGCTGTGGCGGATGCTGCGCACGAGAAAGTTCGGCAGCGCCAAGTTCAAGCGCGACGTGACGGTCGGGCCGTTCCGCGTCGCCTTCGCGTGCGAGACCGTGCCCGTGATCGTCGAGGTCGACGACAGCGCGACGACCGGCGTGCCGCGCGATCCGGAGCGCGACCAGTGGCTGTTCTGTCACGGCTACCGGGTGCTCCTGTTCCGCGCCGCCGACGTCGCGGCGAGCCCGGACGGCATCCTGTCGATCATCGAGACCGAGGTGCAGGCGGCGCCGCGCCGCACGTCGCGCACCGTCGTCCCGCTGCGGGACGGGGAGGGGGCGTGATGGCGACCGCCAACCCGGAGTTCGCACTGCGCCCGGTGCTGCCGGCCGACACGCCGCTGCTCGCGGAAATCCTCCGCGCCAGCGTCGAAGAGCTGACCGGGGACGACTACAGCGAGGCCCAGCAGGAGGCCTGGATGACGGCCGCCGCGGACGAGGCGGCGTTCGCCGAGCGCGTCACGGCTGCGCTCGCGCTGGCCGTGACGCTCAACGGCACGCCGGTCGGCTTCGTCACGCTCGTCGGGGGCGAGACCATCGATCTCCTCTACGTGCATCCCGGCGTCGCCGGAATGGGGGCCGGTGCCATGCTGATCGACGCGGTGGAGAAGCTCGCCGGTGCGCGCGGCGCCAGGAAGCTCGTGGTCGACGCCAGCGACAACGCCCGCGGCTTCTTCGAGAAGCGCGGCTACGTCGCGCAGCGCCGCAACACCGTGCTGCGCGGCGACGAATGGCTCGCCAACACCACCATGGAAAAGGCGCTCGCCGGAAAGGTCGCGACGTGACACGCCCCGACACCCCGTTCCCGCGTCACTGGATCTATTACATCGTGATCAAGCTGCTGGTGCTCGCCGGCGGTGTCGCTTTCGTTCTGAAGTACTTGAACTACTGGTGATCCCGGACCGCGGCGCCACCCGCGGCCGGCCGTTTCGAACACCCGCGCTCGCCTTGCCGTCCCGCACGCCCCGGGCGGCGACAGGACACGACCATGACGGAACGCCTGTATCTCTTCGACACCACGCTGCGCGACGGCGCACAGACCAACGGCGTCGACTTCACGCTCGCCGACAAGCTCGTCATCGCCCGCATGCTGGCCGAGCTCGGCATCGACTACATCGAGGGCGGCTATCCGGGCGCCAACCCCACCGACACCGAGCTGTTCGCGCAGGATCGCGGCGTGAAGGCCACCTTCACGGCGTTCGGGATGACGCGGCGGCCGGGACGCTCGGCGTCCAACGATCCCGGCCTCGCGATGCTGCTCGACGCGCACGCGGACGCGATCTGCTTCGTCGCCAAGTCGTGGGACTATCACGTCCGCGTCGCGCTGGAGACGACGCTGGAGGAGAACCTCGCCTCGATCCGCGACAGCGTGCAGGCGGCGCGCGGCCGCGGCCGCGAGGTGCTGGTCGACTGCGAGCATTTCTTCGACGGCTACAAGGCCGATCCCGACTACGCGCTCGCCTGTGCCGAGACGGCCTTCAAGGAAGGCGCCCGCTGGGTGGTGCTGTGCGACACCAACGGCGGCACGCTGCCGCACGAGATCGAGCGCATCGTCGGCGAGGTGACCAGGACGGTGCCGGGAGAACGGCTCGGCATCCATGCCCACAACGACACGGAGCAGGCCGTCGCCAACTCGCTCGCCGCCGTGCGGGCCGGCGTGCGCCAGATCCAGGGCACGCTCAACGGTCTCGGCGAGCGGTGCGGCAACGCCAACCTGATGTCGCTGATCCCGACCCTCAAGCTGAAGCGAGAGTTCGCGGAGACGTTCGACATCGGCGTCTCGGACCGGGCGTTGGAGAGCCTGACGCGCGTCTCGCGAAAGCTCGACGAGATGCTCAATCGCGCGCCCGACCGCCACGCGCCCTATGTCGGGCCCAGCGCCTTCGTCACCAAGGCCGGCATTCACGCCTCGGCGATCCTGAAGGATCCGGCGACCTACGAGCACGTCCGCCCCGAGTCGGTCGGCAACAGGCGCGACGTGCTGGTCTCGGACCAGGGTGGCCGTTCCAACGTGCTGGCCGAGCTCGCCCGTGTCGGCCTCGTGGTCGACAAGGACGACCCGCGCATCGGCGGCCTGCTCGACGTCGTGAAGGAGCGCGAGGCGATCGGCTACGCCTACGAATCGGCGCCGGCCTCCTTTGAGCTCCTGGCGCGGCGGATGCTCGGTACCGTTCCCGATTACGTCGAGGTGTTGAAGTTCGACGTGAACGTCGAGCACCGCATCAACGCGCTCGGCAAGCGCGTCACCGCCACGGTCGCGGTCGTCAAGGTCAAGGTCGGCGACGACGAGCCGCTGATCTCGGCCGCCGAGGGCATCGGCCCCGTGCACGCGCTCGACCTCGCGCTGCGCAAGGATCTCGGACGTTATCAGGACTACATCAAGAGCCTGAGCCTCACCGACTACCGGGTGCGCATCCTCAACGGCGGCACCGAGGCGGTGACGCGCGTGCTGATCGAGAGCACCGACGCCGACACGGGCGACACCTGGACGACGGTCGGCGTCTCGCCCAACATCATCGACGCCTCGTTCCAGGCCCTGATGGATTCGATCGTCTACAAGCTGATCCGCTCCGGCGCGCCCGGGTGAGGGGCACTGGTCGAAAATTGGTCGTCCCCGGGGCGCGCGACAAGGGCGGAGCCCGGAACCCAAAGCCGCTGTCCGTCGTGAACGATGGGTGCCAAGCTTATACCAGCGGCCATGACGGCTGAGTCTCTCCGTCACCCTGAGGTGCCCGGCGAAGCCAAGCCTCGAAGGGCGACGGCATCGATCTCGGGGTTGCCCGAGATCGACATCATTGAAGCCCAAGTCGGCAACGCCGACTTGGGTGGCCGCATCCTTCGAGGCTCGCGGCGCGAGCACCTGCTGCGCGAGCGCCTCAGGATGACGGGTCCAGGTTCGGGGCCGGTGAATTTAAGATCCGGGCTCGCGGTCCTGATGGTCTGTGCCCCGGAATGAAGGGCACACGCGGTCCCGAGCGCCCACCTTCGAATCTCTGTAATCCTGCAATAGATCGAAAAGCATCCAGCTCCCCTCGACAGTCGAGGGGTGACGGCAATACTTGCGACATCGTCCCCGAGCGAGGAGGTGTCCCGTGTCCGATCGTCGTTCCCCCGAGCTGCGAAGGACAGCCGTCCGGCGCAATGCCCGCGTCGGCGGCGGCGGGATCCCGCGTGCGGCCGCGCCGGCCAGCGTGACGGCGGTCGCGATGCGGGTCGTGGTCGCGAGGGCGCGGCCGTGATGCGATCCATCAGGATCGATCCGACCCTCGGAGACGAGTCCCCGGTCGATCGCTTCGCCGCGCTCGACGTGGCCGAGCAGCTCGTCGTCTGGGGATGCCGCAGCTGGGTCGTCGCCATGCGGGAGGGGCGCTGCCCGGTCGCGGTGCTGCGGCCGAGCTTCGCCCGCGCCGGCGCCGCCGACGCGACGCTGTCGCTCGACGCGCTCCTGCGGGTGACGGCCCGGATGGCGGTGCGGCGCTTCGAGGTGCGCTGCCGCAAGTGCCCGCAGCTTTCGGCCGACGAGCTGCGCCTCGTCGCCGCCGTGGCGGTGGCCCAGCAGGACGACATCGTCGGGACGCGGGCGCGGCTCGCGGGCTGGCTGGATCCGGAGGGCATCGCCTTCGCGCTCGCGCCGGTCCGCGGCCTCGCGACCCTGTTCGCGCAGGCCGGGCTGATCCTGCCGGTGCGGCACGCGGTCGAGGCGGTCCTCGCTGCGGCTGCGGCCGGCACCACGACCTCCTGCACTCTGCATTGAGCCGACCCGAGGAGGCCCGCATGAGCATCGCGCGAGCACCCATGCCCGAGACGGTACCCGAGACCATCTCCGAGACCATGTCCGAGTCGGAGATCGTGACGCCGTCCGACGGCGCCCCCGGCGCGCCGATCCGCTTCGACTTCGCGCGCGGCGGCGGCGCCCGCCGCGAGTGCCGGGCGGTGTGCGGCGACGCCGGCGAGCAGCTCGCGCTGGCGCTCGTGCGGTATGTCTGCGCCGGCTACATGACGGCGAGCGCCGACTGCTGGGACGCCGCCTATGCCTGCGCCGAGCACGCTTTCGGTCCGATCGACGGGCCGTCCTTCGTCGGGCGGGCCGGCGCGCTGGTGCGGGCGCTGCGCACCGAGCGGCGCGGCGGCTTCGCCTTCTTCCCGGCGTCCTGTGCGCAGGTGTCGGGCGACGAGGCGGAGCTTCTCGGGCTCGTCCAGGCGGCGCGTGCCGGGGACGTCGCGGCGCTCGATCGCGCGCTGGCGCGGGTCGGCGGCGGTGGCCGCTGCCGCGGCGTGCTGACGGCCGCCCGTGCGCTCGCCGTGCTGCTCGACCGGCACGCGCGACTGACCACCGGCGGAGTGTGCGGCTCTCCGGCGGCGACCGTCGGCGGTCCGGGCATCGTGAACTGAATCGTGGCCTCAGCCCCGTGCGGCGCTCCGTCGGCCGTTGCGGCCCGGACCCGCGGCGCCCGAGGTTCCGGCCGTTCCGTCGGTCGTCGGCGGGCCCCCGCTCGTCGGCGGCGCGTCGGTCGGCACCGACCGGCTGCCCGGCGGCGTCAGGCTGCTCGGCGGCAGCACGCGATCGGCGGGAAACAGCATCGTCACGGTGGTGCCCTTGCCGGGCGTGCTGGTGATGCTCAGAGCGCCGCCCATCGCCTTCATCAGGGCCATGCTGACCGGCAGGCCGAGGCCGCTGCCGTCGATGGCGCCGTCGCGCACGAAGCCCGTCGACATCGTCTCGGTGCCGATCTTCTCGATCGTCTGCGCCGCGATTCCGATCCCCTGGTCGGCCACCTCGACAGCCACGCCGCCGTCGTCGAGGGTGCGCACCGAGACGCGGATCTTGCCGGCGCGGTGCGAGAACTTGATCGCGTTGGAGAGCAGGTTGAGCAGCACCTGGCGCACCCGCAGCTCGTCGGCGCGCAGGCACACGACGCTCGCCGCGAAGTCGAACACCACGAGCACACCGGCCTTGGCGGCCATCGGGCCGACGAAGCTGACCGCGCCGGAGACGAGCTTGACGAGATCGGAGGGGATCTCGTGCAGGCGCAGCACGCCGGCCTCGACCTTGGCGATGTCGAAGACGTCGTTGATCAGGCCGAGCAGATGCACGCCGGAGACGTGGATGTCCTTCACGTAGGACAGATAACGCTCGTGGGGCAACGGCCCGTGAATCTCCGACAGGATCGCGTCCGAGAAGCCGACGATGGCGTTGAGGGGCGTGCGCAGCTCGTGGCTCATCCGGGTGAGAAAGTCGGTCTTGGCGCGGTTCGACTGCTCGGCCGCCTTTTTGGCGCGGGCGAGCGACTCGCGCGCCTCGTGGAGCTCGGTGATCTCGCGCAGCGTCGCGGCCCGATAGACGTCGCCGCCGAGCGTGAACTCGTTCAGCACCACGTCGAAATGCCGAAGGATTCCGCGCCGCGACAAGGCGACCTCGAAGCGCCGCGGTTGCTCCGGTCGGCCGGCGCCGACGAGATGCGCGACCAGCGGCTCGCTGTCGCGATCGCCCGTCACGAACAGCCCGACGGCGGGGCGGCCCAGGATGCTGGCCTCGCTCACCTCCAGCATGGCGCAGACGGCCGTGTTGCAGACATGGACCAGGCCACGGTGATCGGCGATGACGATGCCGTCGGTCGACGTCTCGATCAGGATGCGGGCGCGTCGGCCCTGCTCGTCGGCGATGCGCTGGGCGGTGCGCAGCTCGGTGACGTCGGAGAGCGTCAGGATTGCGCCGCGGATACGCTTCTCCACGCGATGGGCCGAAACCTGCACCAGATACAGGCGGTCCTGGATCTGCAACTCCTCGGTGTGCGGGGTGCCGGCCTTCAGCACCGCGTCGATCGCCTTGCGGATCGACGGCACGCCGACCGCGGTCGCGACGTCGGGCAGATGGTGCCGGGCGAGGTCGGGGCCGAGCCGCAGGATGCGGGCGGCGCGCTCGTTGCTGCGCACGACGTGGAAGGTCGGATCGATCAGCACGATCCCCTCGGCCGAGTTGGCCATGATGCCTTCCAGCTCGCCGTTGGCCTCGGCGAGGTCGCCGGTCTTCACCGAGAGCTCGTCGTTGACCGTCGTCAGCTCCTCGTTGGTCGCCTGCAGCTCCTCGTTGGCGGTCTCCAGCTCCTCGTTTGAGGCCTGCAGCTCCTCGTTGGAGGCCTGAAGCTCCTCGTTGGTCGCCTGCAGCTCCTCGTTGGAGGTCTCGAGCTCCTCGACGACCGTCTGCAGGTTCTCCTTGGTCGCCTTCAGCTCCTGCTCGAGCGCGGCGATCTGCTGGACGTTTCCCTCGTCGTCGCTCGCGGCCGGCACGAGCGCGCCGCGGGCGGGCGCCGCCTCGCGCTCCTCGAAGCAGATCATGTAGAGGCGTTCGTCGTTCTGCTGACGATGGACGGCGTGGACGGCCATGCGGATGCCGCGGCCGGTCTCCCTCTCCTGGTGAATCTGGCCATGGTGCGAGCCGTGGTCGCGTTGGCAGCGGTGCAGCAGGACGCGCAGCTCGCCGCGCAACGCCGGGTCGATGATGTTCATCAGGTTGAGGTCGACCTTGCCGCTGCCGTTGCCGATCCGCACGAAGCGGCTGACGTTGCCGAAGAAGTGCAGCGGCTCGCCGTCGTGCGACACCAGGATGCCGGGCGGGCCGTAGCGCTCCACCAGCATGTCGCGGCCGATCCGGCCGAAGTCCTGGTCGGGCGGCTCCACGGTGCGCCGCTGCAGGTGACCGGGATCGGGCGTCGGCGGCAGGCCCTCGATGCGCGGCACGTAGTAGGGTCGGATCGACACGTCGCGGCGGCGGAACAGCTTGTGGCGGGCGTCGACCGTGACGTAGAGCCCCTTGCAGGTGCCGAGCGACTCCGACTTGCCGAGGAACAGGTGTCCGCCGGGCCGCAAGGCGTAGTGGAACATCTTGAAGATATGCTCCTGCAGCGCCGGCTTGAAGTAGATCAGGAGGTTCCGGCAGCTGATCAGGTCGATGTTCTTGAACGGAGGATCCTGCACCACGTCGTGGCGCGAGAACACCACGAGGTCACGCACCGCCTTGTCGACCCGAAACAGCCGCCCGTTGTTCGTGAAGTGATTGTGGCGCATGGCGGCGCCGAGATTGATGACGCTGCTGTCGGCGTATTCGCCGCGCCGGGCGTGGCTGGTCGCGGCCGCGTCGATGTCGGTTCCGAAGATCTGCACCTTGAGCGCGCCGATGCGGGCCGACGACTTGCTGGCGAGGAGGAGGGCGATCGAATAGGCCTCCTCGCCGGTAGCGCATCCCGGCACCCAGATGCGCAGCGGGTCGCCGGGGCGTTTCTCGGCCAGGATCTTGTCGAGGATCTTGCCGAGCGCCGTGAAGCAGTCCTTGTCGCGGAAGAACGACGTCACCGAGATCAGGAAGTTCTTCGCCAGCGTGTCGAGCTCGTCGCGGTGCTGGTCGATGTAGCCGACGTAGTCCTTGAGCGTGCGGACCTGCAGGGCCGACATCCGCCGGGCGATCTGCCGGCGAAGCGTCGCCTCCTTGTACTTGCTGAAATCGATGCCGGTGTGGTGGCGGATGTAGCGGATGATGTTCTGGAACGTGCCGCCGCCGTCGCCGTCGGCCTTCTCGGCGAGCCCGAGATGGAGATCGTGGCCCTGCGCGACGACGTCGAGCTTGCCGGCGATCTCCTTGGGCGTGAGCACGAGGTCGGCGCCGCCGGTCGTGATGGCGGCCCGCGGCATGCTCTCGTACTTGGCCGAGGTCGGCTCCTGAGCGAACGTGATGCCGCCGTGCGCCTTGACGGCGCGCAGGCCGTTGGCGCCGTCCGAGCCGGTGCCGGACAGCACGATGGCGATGGCGCGCGGCCCGAGCCCGGCCGCGAGGCTGGTGAAGAAGTGGTCGATCGACGGCTTCGGCCCGACTCCCTCGAGCGGCGCCCGCAGGACCAGCTTGCCGTTCCGGTAGAACACGTCGCTGTTGGGCGGCGCGATGTAGATCGTGTTCGGCTTCACGGTGACGCCGTTGTCGATCGCGACCACCGGGATCTTGGTCTCGCGGCCGAGCAGCTCGACCATCATGCTGCGGTGCTGCGGCGACAGATGCTGGGCGACCACGAAGCACAGGTTGGACGAGCGCGGCAGCGCGGCGACGAACGGCCGCAACGCCTCCAGCCCGCCCGCCGAGGCGCCGATGCCGACCACGTAGAGCCCGGTCTTCGTGTCCGCCGGAGCAGGGCTGTCCGCGGCGGGGGCGGTTCGGCGGCTGGCGCGCTTCGGCCGCGTGGCCGCCGACACATTCGACGCCGTCATGGTTGCGGTCACCGGCTTGGCGGTCGTCGGCTTGGCGGTCGCCCGGCTCGACGTCTTGTGCGGGGCGCCGGAGCCGCCCGTCTTGTCGCCACCGGGGCGTCGCGTCGGCAGCGCACGTCGACTCATCGGGATCTCCCGCCGCGCCGGATTTCGACCACAGGTATGCCGAAGACGCGATGCACCAGCCGGATGACTTGGTGCGGTTGCCAGAACGGGTGTTGATCGGGCAGAAAAATACCTTCTGCCTAATGGCGTGTCCTACGTAGGTGTGCGTATTTTAAGTAGCAATGCGTAGGGAGAAAGGTGAAATATTGTGGATTGTCCGAATGTTAGGCAGGATTTACGAGCGTGCGACGATCGCCGTGTAGCAGCATCGTGCTGCAGCCTGGGCGATGGCCGTGGTTCGGCGCGCCCGAGTTCGGTCGAGAGGTCGTGGATCGCGTCCCTCCCGCCGATTCGCGGCGGCGCGGCGGCTCTCGGCGCGATCACCGGGCGTTTCGGTGGCATGCGGGCGACGGCCATGCCAGGCGACGTCCATGCCAGGGCACGTGCATGCCGAGGGGACGTTGCAGGATTCCGCGACGACCGTGGCGGTGACCAAGACGCCACGCCGTCCGTGATCATGGATCCTGGGCTCGCGGATATTGTTGCGCCGTGCTCGGGCAGGACGGATGATGCCGAGCCCTCACATGCGGGCGACGGTCGCCGGATCGCCGGCTTTCTCGGCTTCGCTGATCGGCGCGACGGCGGCGGCGAGCGTCGGCAGGATGTCGTCGACGCGGTCGCACACCCGGTAGTTCATCAGCCCGCCGTTGTGGATGAAGCCCGCCGCCCGCATCGTCTCCAGCACGACGACCAAGGGCTGCCAGAAGCCGCCGATGTCGGCGAGCAGGATCGGCTTCTTGTGGCGACCGAGCTGCGCCCAGGTGAGCTGCTCGACCAGCTCCTCCAGCGTGCCGATGCCGCCCGGCAGCGCCACGAACGCGTCGGCCCGATCGAACATGATCTGCTTGCGCTCGTGCATGTCGCGGGTGACGACCAGCTCGGTCGCGCGGTCGAACTGGTTCTCCTTGGTGCGCAGGAACTCGGGGATGACCCCGACGACCTCGCCGCCGTGGTCGACGACCGCATTGGCGACGGCACCCATCAGGCCGTTGGAACCGCCCCCGTAGACGAGGCCGATGCGGTGCTCGGCCATCAGCCGGCCGAGCCGGCGGGCGGCCGCGACATAGGCGGGGTCGGACCCCGGGCTCGAACCGCAATAGACGCAGATTCTTCGGATTTTGCTCATGCTTTGCATCTGGCCCCGGGGGCGGCGCGCGTCAAGCCCGCAGCACCGGTGGTTCCGGCCGGGCGGCCGGGCGGGGGCACCGGTGCGCGGCGGCCGCGGTGGCTGCACTTCGAGCCGGGAAGGCCTATATGGAGGACGGGCGGCGCCCGGCCGCTCCGGCCGGTCGCGTCGTGCGTGGCCGTGCGACCTGCCATTCGACGGACGGGTTCAGGCCCGACCGCCCAGCCATCCGAGCCTCGATGAGACATTCCGCGCCGGACTCCCGCGACATGCCCGCCGACAGCGGACGCCTGCTCGCCACCATCGTGGCGCTGTGGCCGTACATCTGGCCCTCGGACCGGGCCGACCTGAAGGCGCGGGTCGTCTGGGCGCTGGTGCTGCTGCTCGGCGCCAAGCTCGCCACCATCCTGATGCCGTTCACGTTCAAGTGGGCGACCGACGCTCTGACCGAGACCGGCGCGCCGGCCGGCACGGCGACGACGCTCGCCTGGGTGCTGGCGGCGCCGATCGCGCTGACGGTCGCCTATGGCGGCAGCCGCATCCTGATGGCGGTGCTGACCCAGGCGCGCGACGGCGTGTTCGCCAAGGTCGCCATGCATGCGGTGCGGCGGCTGGCGATCCTCACCTTCGAGCACATGCACAAGCTGTCGCTGCGCTTCCATCTGGAGCGCAAGACCGGTGGGCTCACCCGCGTGCTGGAACGCGGCCGCAACGGCATCGAGACCATCGTGCGGATGGTGCTCCTGCAGCTCGTGCCGACCATCGTCGAGTTCGGCCTGATCGTAGGCGTGCTGCTGTGGCAGTTCGACTGGCGTTACGTCGTCACCATCGTGGTCACGGTGGTGGCGTACATGGCCTACACCTACGTGGCGACCGAGTGGCGGATCGGCATCCGCCGCAAGATGAACGACAGCGACACCGAGGCCAACACCAAGGCGATCGATTCGCTGCTCAACTACGAGACCGTGAAATACTTCTCGGCCGAGGCGCGCGAGGCCCAGCGCTACGACCGCTCGATGGCCCGCTACGAGGAGGCGAGCGTCAAGGCCTACACGTCGCTCGCCGTGCTCAATGCCGGGCAGGCGGCGATCTTCTCGGTCGGCCTCACGGTCGTGATGGCGATGTGCGCGATCGGGGTGAAGAACGGCACCCACACGATCGGCGACTTCGTCATGATCAACGCGATGATGATCCAGCTCTACCAGCCGCTCAACTTCATGGGCATGGTGTATCGCGAGATCAAGCAGGCGATCATCGACATCGAGCAGATGTTCCGCATCCTGAAGCGGGAGACCGAGATCGCCGACGCGCCCGGCGCGCCGCCGCTCGCGGTGCCGGCCGGCACCATCCGGTTCGAGGACGTGCGCTTTGCCTACGACCCCGACCGGCCCATTTTGCAGGGGCTCTCCTTCGAGGTGCCGGCGGGCCGCACGGTGGCGATCGTCGGGCCGTCGGGGGCCGGCAAGTCGACCATCTCGCGGCTGCTCTATCGCTTCTACGACGTCACCGGCGGGCGCATCACGATCGACGGCCAGGACGTCCGCGCGGTCACGCAGGCGTCGCTGCGGGAGAAGATCGGCATGGTCCCGCAGGACACCGTGCTGTTCAACGACACCATCCGCTACAACATCCGCTACGGCCGCTGGGAGGCGACCGACGCCGAGGTGGAGGAGGCGGCGAAGCTCGCCCAGATCGACGGCTTCATCCGGATGGCGCCGAAGGGCTACGAGACCGAGGTCGGCGAGCGCGGCCTCAAGCTCTCCGGTGGCGAGAAGCAGCGTGTCGCCATCGCCCGCACGATCCTCAAGGGGCCGCCGATCCTGCTGCTCGACGAGGCGACCTCGGCGCTCGACAGCCACACCGAGAAGGAGATCCAGGATGCGCTCCAGCTGGTGTCGCGGAACCGCACGACACTGGTGATCGCGCATCGTCTCTCCACCATCGTGGCGGCCGACGAGATCATCGTGCTGGACAAGGGCCGCATCGTCGAGCGCGGCACTCACGCGGCGCTGCTCGCCGCCGGCGGGCTCTACGCCTCGATGTGGAACCGCCAGCGCGAGGCCGAGGAGGCGCGCGAGAAGCTCGCCCAGACCGGCGAGGCGGAGGACGGGGCCCCCGAAGCGCCGAACCGCAACCCGCCGGTGGCAGGCGGGGCGGGCGGCGACGACGGTCCGGACGGGACCGGCGGGCACCCCGCGGATCGCGCCGAAGAGGCGGCGTGAACGACGCGCCGGGCCGACCGGCCGCGGTTGTGCGCGCTCGCCGCTGCAGCCGCGCGACCGGCGCGGCGATGTGATAGGGAAGCGACCATCGACTCGCTCACTCCGTCACCTGAGGTGGCCGCGCGCCCGCGCGAAGCGCGGTAACCGCGGCCCTCGAAGGGCGGCGGCCCGGGCGGTCGATCGGGGCACGCCGGACGTCCGGCCGGATCGAGCCGGCCACCGTCCCGGAGGCCGTCGGTCCTTCGAGGCTCGGGCTTCGCCCGAGCACCTCAGGACGACGGAGCACAGTTTCGGCCGGGGCGATTCCGTGCTCCGGCCAGGTCAACCGGTTTCGAGAGCACCCATGTCCATCGTCGATTCGATCCGCTCGCAGCTCGTGCCCATCCATTCCGAGGGCTATCCGTTCGTCGGCGCCTTCGCGCTGGTCAGCCTGGTGCTGTTCTGGCTGTGGTCGCCGCTCGGCTGGATCGGCGTGGTGGCGACGCTGTGGTGTGCCTACTTCTTTCGCGATCCGCCCCGCGTCACGCCGCTGCGCGACGGAATCCTGGTGGCGCCGGCCGACGGGCGGGTGTCGCGGGTGACCCCGGCCGTGCCGCCGTCCGAGCTCGGGCTCGGCAGCGCGCCGCTGCCGCGCGTCTCGATCTTCATGAGCGTCTTCGACGTCCACGTGAACCGCAGCCCGACCGCCGGCCGCATCGAGCGAATCGCCTACACGCCCGGCCTGTTCATCAACGCCGACCTCGACAAGGCGAGCGAGAACAACGAGCGCAACGGCTTCGTCATCGCCACCCCGACGGGCGTCAAGATCGGCATGGTGCAGATCGCCGGCCTGATCGCGCGCCGCATCGTCACCTTCGTGCGCGAGGGCGCGATGGTCGGCGCCGGCGAGCGGGTCGGCCTGATCCGCTTCGGCTCGCGGGTCGACATCTATCTGCCCGAGGGCACGCGGCCGCTGGTCGCCGAGGGTCAGACCACACTGGCCGGCGAGACCGTCATCGCCGACCTCAAGACCGCCGATCCGGGCCGCACCTTCCGGGTCGGATAGGGCGGCTTTCGGTGGCCGACTTTGGTTCCCGCCGGCCGCGCGGCCGAGCTGCTTCGACGGACCGTTTCGAGCGGATCGGCACGAGCGTCGCGAGAACGGAGCGAGTCCGCCGGCGTGGAACGGGGGAACGATCCGGGTCCGTTGTTTGGAATCGGTAAAAACTAGCTCGGGATTCCTGAGTCACCCCCGCTCACGGTATCCAAGTAAGCATTGCCAAGCGCGGTCGGATGACTCAGAACAAGATCGTGAGGCATCGGGGCGACTGCAATAAACAATAATCAATAGACCGATCGACGGCTCGTCGAAGAACGGGCGTGATCAGATCGGTACGCGATCAAGACAAAGCGAGGCACGGCGACGTTCCGGATCCATCGAAAGGTCCGGAGAAGTCGACTTGTACGTTCCTGATCGCAACGTGTTCGAGTTTCCATTGCAACGCGGCCGCTCTCTTGTGGCTGCGCCGGAGTCGGCGCGGCGGTGAACGATATTGCGAGGTGGGGCGATGACGCGAATGAAGTTCGACCACGACAGCCCGGTGGAGGTCCAGGCGCGGCGCCTGATCGAGGTGTTCGGGGCGCGTGCCTACGGGGTCGCACGGCGCATGCAGCGGCGGAATTTCCGCAAGGGCGATCGCGCCCGATACTGGGCCGCGGTGGCGCGTGCGATCCGTCATGCCCGGACCGGCGAGCGGCGGCCGGGGGGCGTCGCGAGCGCCGGTGGAGCCGCCCCGGCGTAGTGCCGCGGCGGGCGCGTCGCGTCCGCGCCGGATCGTCCATGGAAGGTCCGTCGACGCGCCGTTCACCGCGACGCCGCGTTGCGCCCGGCCGGCATGGCGGAACCCGTCGCACCGGTCTATAGTTCCGCTGCCATGTCCCTGTTTCCTCCCTTCGATCCCGATCGAGACCGGCACGGGTCGCGGTTCCGCGACGTGCGTTTCCGCGAGGCCCGCTTTCGCCGGAACTTCCGGTCGATCCCGGTCCGCACCCTCGTGCCCAACGTGGTCACGCTGCTGTCGCTGTGCGCCGGCCTGACCGCCATCCGGCTCGCGGCGGAGCTCCGCTTCGAGCTGGCGCTCGCCGCCATCGTGTTCGCCGCCGTCCTCGACGGCGTCGACGGCCGCCTCGCCCGCATGCTCAAGGGCACGTCGCGCTTCGGCGCCGAGCTCGACAGCCTCGCGGACTTCGTCAATTTCGGCGTCGCGCCGGCCCTGATCCTGTGGTTCTGGGCCCTGTCGGACTACAAGAACGTCGGCTGGATCGTCGCCATCGTCTTCGCGATCTGCGCCGGGCTGCGGCTCGCGCGGTTCAACGTGATGATCGACGACCCGAACCGCCCCGCCTGGGCCGGCAACTTCTTCACCGGCATCCCGGCGCCGGCCGGCGCCATCGTGGTTCTGCTGCCGATCTACCTGCAGTTCCTCGGTGTCGCCAAGTATCTGATTCCGATCCCGCTGGTGCTCGTCTACACGCTGGCGATCGGGCTGCTGATGATCTCCAAGCTGCCGGTGTTCTCGGGCAAGAAGCTCGGCACCCGCGTCGCGCCCGAGATGGTGCTGCCGGCCTTCCTGATCGCGGTCTTGTTCTTCGCGCTGCTGGTCAGCTTTCCCTGGGAGGTTCTGACCATCGGGACGCTGATCTATCTCGGCTGCCTGCCGCTCGGCTGGAAGGCGTATCGCCGTCTCGCCCGCGAGGACGCCGAGCGCGCCACGACGGCCGGCGCGACCGCGGGATCCGCCGCCGTGTCCGGAGCCGCACCGGCGCCGTCCACGGAGACGGCCCCGTCCGGTCCGTCGACCGCGGCGGCGAGCCGCGACGATCGCCCCAGCCGGCTCAACTAGCCGGTCTCCCGCGCCCCGCCGCACGTCGTGCTGCGGGGCCGACGCGCCCGCAGGGTCGATCGTCCCGGCCATGGGTCCGCTGCTCGATCGGGCCGCGGTCGATCACGGGTCGCCGGACGCGAGGCGCATCGCCATGCGGACCAGCTCGGCGAGGTTGCGGGCGCCCATGCGCTCCATCACCCAGGCACGGTGAATCTCGACCGTGCGCGGACTGATGCCGAGCCGCGCCGCGATCTCCTTGTTGGACAGGCCCTCGGTCGCCAGCGTCAGCACCTCGTGCTGGCGCTCGCTCAGCGACTCGAACCGGGCCCGAAGGTCGGCCAGCGCCTCGGCGTCCTGCCGGCTGGCGCGCCGTTTCGCGACCGCGATCCCGATCGCCTCGAACAGCCGGGCCTCGTCGAACGGCTTCTCGATGAAGTCGGCGGCGCCGAGCTTGATGGCGGCGACCGCCATGTCGACGTCGCCGTGGCCGGTGATCAGGATCACGGGCGGCGCGGCGGGCCGCCCGGCGAACAACCGCACCAGGTCGAGGCCGGACATCCCGGGCATGCGCACGTCGGCGACCACGCATTCGAACGCCGTCGCGTCGGTCCCGGCCGCGACCAGGGCGTCGGCCGACGCGAAGCGCGTCACCGACAGCCCGCGCCGTTCGAGATAGAGGGCGAGCGCATCGAGCACGGCGGGATCGTCGTCGACCAGCGCGACAGGGCAGGGCTCAGGCATCGGACACCTTGGCGATCGGAACGGTGAAGCGGACCAGCGCGCCGGCCGCCGGACGCTCGACGGCCAGCCGGCCGCCATGCGCCTCGACGATCGAGCGGCACAGCGAGAGGCCGAAGCCCAGACCCTCGGCCTTGGCCGAGCCCAGCGTCGTGCTCTCCGGGCCGGCGAAGTCGGCCGGGAAGCCGGGACCGGAGTCGGCGACGGCGATCTCCACCGCGTCGTCGGCCACGGTCGCCGAGATCGCGATGCGGCCGTGCGGGGCGCCGGTGGCGTCGATCGCCTCGACGGCGTTGCGGATCAGATTGAGCAGCACCTGCTCGATCTGCAGGATGTCGACCATCACGGGCGGGAGATCCTCGGCGAGCTCGACGCTCGCGACGATGCCGTGACGGTCGAGCTCCGGATGCACGAGGTCGAGGGTCTCGCGCACGATACGGGTCACCGCCACCGGGGCGCGGCCGGTCTGGTCGAGGCGGATCAGGGCGCGCAGCCGGCGCACCACGTCGGCGGCACGCTGGACCTGGGCGGCCGCCTTCTCGGCCGTCTCGGTGACGGCGAGATGGCTCGGATCCGCGCGCAGCGTCTCGGCGACGAGCCGCGTATAGGTGCCGGCCGCGGTCAGCGGCTGGTTGATCTCGTGGGCGATCGCGGTGGCGAGCTCGCCCATGCTGCCGAGCCGGGCCAGACGGGCGAGCGAGTCCTGATGCAGGCGCAGCTGCACGGCGGTGCGGCGGTTCTGGGTGACCAGGGCGCCTGCGATCAGCCCGGTCAGGGTCAGCACCAGCATCAGGGCCTGCAGCCCGGTGACGTCGATCTCCTCGCTCGGCAGCAGGTGGACGCCGGCGATCAGGCCGAGCTGGGTGAGCAGCACGCCGACCGTCACGGCCTCCAGGCCGCCGCGCACCGCCATCCAGATGATCGGCAGGAACAGGATGTAGAACAGCTGCGAGTGGTGCCGCTCGGCGAACACGAAGACGAGCGCCAGCGCGACGAGCGTCGCGGCGATCTGAACGGCCGTCTCGACCGACACCCGCACGGAGCGGCCGCGGGTCAGCAGGATCAGGCCGAACGGCGCCACGATGGCGATGCCGATCATGTCGCCGACCCAGTACTGCACCATGGCGGCGGGAAGCTCGGCGAGCGGCAGCAGGCCGCCCGCGACCGTGAAGCCGACATAGCCGAACGACACCGTGGCGGCGCTCGCGCCGGCGACGGCGAGCAGCATCACGAGGTCGCGCATGGTGCCGAGGGTCGGGTTGAACCGCAGCGCCGGCTGCAGCAGCAGCAGGAGGCCGACCGCGTAGCCGCCGCCGATCACGGCCGCGGTCCGCAGCTCGACCATCCACGGCAGCGGCAGATGCCGCACCAGGAGATCGGCCAGGACCGGGGCGACGAACAGCAACGGGATGGTGCGCTGACCGTACAGGAGCACCAGGACGAAGCTCAGCCCGGTCGGCGGATTCCACGGCGTGATGCCGAACGGCGCGAAGGGATGCAGGTAGCTGATCCAGTCGAGCAGGACGTAGCCGGCGAGATACGCCAGCCCCAGCACGGGCCACGGCAGCGAGAGCACCTTCGAGAGCGGCATCGGCAACGGGCGACGGGACGGATCGGGATTTGTGATCTGCACGGTCGTACCGCCGTTCCTCGCGCAATGCCGCTAAGGGTGGATACCTAGGGAGTGTCCCCTCGGCACGGCACCCTAGGCCGACGTCACGAATTGTCACGCCGCCGCCGCCGTCGCATCCCGGACGCGAGATGCGCGAACAGGCGGAGCGGATCATGACCGGCAATGGGGCAGACCGTGAAGGTGCGGGGCGCGACGGCGGGATCGTGATCCTGTGCACCGACGAGGGAACCCGCGATGTCCTCGCCTTCTGGTTCGAATCGGCCGGCCACCGCGTGACGGTCGCCCGCGACGGCCACCAGGCGAGCCGCGCCCTGCGCGACGGCCGCGGCCGGCTCCTGGTCACCGACCGGGTGCTGCCACCCTGGCCCGGGCTCGACACCTTCCTGGCGCTGCGGGCGCGCGACCCCGGCCTCGGCATCGCCGTGGTCGAGACGGGTGATCTCGACGAGCGCATCCTCGCGCGAGTGACGGGGGCCACGGCCTTGCTGCGCAAGCCGCTGTCACGCACCGCGGTGCTCGCCCTCGTCCCGCCCGCGGCGGGTGTGCAGCCCGATGCCGGTACCGACGCGCGTGCCCAGACGGAGCCGTCGCGATCAGCGGCTCCTGCGGCACGTCTGCGCACCGAGGGTTGAGGCCCGCGATGAACGGGGTCGCCCCCAGCACGGTCGAGCTGGTCGCGTCCGGGCTGTTCGGGCTGGCGCTCGTGCACACCTTCATGGCCAGCCGCTTCGAGCGCCTCGCCCACGGTTCCTCGCCGCATGCCGGCCTGTGGCATCTGCTCGGCGAGGTCGAGGTGGTGTTCGGGTTCTGGGCCATGGTGCTGCTCGTCTTCATGGCGGCGTGGACGACGCCGCACGACGCGCTCACCTATCTGGAGAGCCGGGTCTTCACCGAGCCGGCCTTCATCTTCGTCATCATGGTGATGGCGGCGAGCCGTCCGATCCTCGATCTCTCCGGCGCGCTGCTTCTGTGGATCGGCTGCAAGCTGCCGCTGCCGCATTCGGCGGCCTACTATCTCGCCGTCATGGTGTTCGGGCCGCTGCTCGGCTCCTTCATCACCGAGCCGGCCGCCATGACGCTGTCGGCCATGCTGCTGCGTCAGCGATATTTCGGTCCGCACAGCAGCGAGACGTTCCGCTACGGCACCCTCGGCGTCCTGTTCGTCAACGTCTCGATCGGCGGGACGCTGACGCCCTTCGCGGCCCCGCCCGTGCTGATGGTCGCGGAGCGATGGGGCTGGGATCTCTCCTTCATGCTCCTGAACTTCGGGTGGAAGGCGGCGATCGCCGTCGTCTGCAACGCGGTCGGCGCCGCGATCCTGTTCCGGCGGGATCTGCGGGCGATCCCGTTCGAGGAGGCGGCGCTGGCCAAGCTCGAGGTGCCGCGCAGCGTCGTCGCCGTGCATCTCGTCTTCCTTCTGGGCGTCATCGTCACGGCGCATCATCCGGTCGTGTTCCTGGCCCTGTTCCTGTTCTTTCTCGGCTTCACCGAGGCGTATCGCCGCCACCAGAGCCGGCTGATTCTGCGCGAAGGTCTGCTGGTCGGCTTCTTCCTGGCCGGGCTGGTGGTGCTCGGCGGCATGCAGCGCTGGTGGCTCGAGCCGCTCCTCTCGGTGCTGGATGCGACCGCGCTCTATTACGGCGCGACCGTGCTGACCGCGTTCACGGACAATGCCGCGCTCACCTATCTGGGCTCGCTGGTGGACAATCTCGACGCCGAATCGAAATACGCGCTGGTCGCCGGCGCCGTGACGGGCGGCGGCCTCACCGTGATCGCCAACGCACCGAACCCGGCCGGCTATTCGTTGCTCAAGGGGAGCTTCCCGGAGGGCGGCATCCGCCCGGTGCGGCTGGCGACCGCGGCCTCGGTGCCGACCCTGGTGGCGATCGCGGCGTTCCGCCTGCTGCCGTGAGGGCGCAGCCCGGCCCGTCCTTCGGGCGAGATCCGGCCACGATTCTGGTCCACACGGGTGGCCCCGGCCGCCGTCGCGGCCGCGTATCCGAAACGGACCCCCATGGCACTGATCCTCTATCACATCGCTCCGTCCCGCTCGTCGATCGTCCGCTGGATGCTGGAGGAGATCGGCGCCCCTTATGAGCTGCACGTCCTCTCGATGAGCAAGGGCGAGAACCGCGCGCCCGCCTATCTCGCCGTCAACCCGATGGGCAAGGTGCCGGCGCTCGACCACGACGGCGTGGTGATCACCGAGGTGTCGGCGATCTGCTGCTACCTGGCCGACGCCTTCCCGCAGGCCGGCCTCGCCCCGCCGATCGGCGATCCGCGCCGCGGACCGTATCTCAAGTGGCTGTTCTTCGGGCCGAGCTGCATCGAGCCGGCGATCCTCGACCGCACCTTCAAGCGCGCCCAGGAGGCGCCGCGCGGCTCGCTGGGCTACGGCGACTTCGACACCGTGATGGACGTCGTCTCCGCCGCCGTGACGCCGGGGCCGTACCTGCTCGGCGACGCCTTCACGGCGGCCGACATCGTGATCGGCTCGCAGCTGCGCTGGGGCATGATGTTCGGCTTGATCCCGACGCGGCCGGAGTTCGTCTCCTATGTCGAGCGACTGAACGCCCGGCCGGCCCTGCAGAAGGCGACCGCGCTCGATGCCGTGCTCAAGGACACGGCCGGTTGAACCTCTCGCGGCCGCGGCACGACGATCTCGCCATGCATGCACCGACGCCGCCCGATCTGCCGCCGATTCCCGTCGTCGATCTGCGCGACGGCGGGCTTCCCGCGCATGTGCGCCTCGATCCGGAGCGGGCGAGGGGGCTGCGCGACGACTGCCTCGGCTTCTTTCCGCGTGGCGTCGGCCTGGTGATCCCGGCCGGCGACGCGCTGGCGCGCCGCTGGCTCGCCCGCTCCGCCTCGCCCTATGTCGAGGAGATCGCCGCGATGGCAGCGGCGCTGGGCGTCTCCGGCGTCTGGGTGCTCAACGCCTCCTACCAGTGGGCCTGCACGGCGCTGGCGCGCGAGGAGGGCGGGGCGCCGTGGCTCGCCCGCACGCTCGACTGGCCGTTCCCGGGCCTCGGCCGCCGCGTCACGGTGGCGCGGCTCGCCGGCCCGGCCGGGGATTACTGGAGCGTCGGCTGGCCGGGCTTCGCCGGCGTGCTGACCGGCCTCGCACCCGGCCGCTTCGCGGCCTGCATCAACCAGGCGCCGATGCGCCGCCGGACCCTGCATCCGTGGCTGCGCCTGTACGACATGGCGGCGAACGCCGTCGCCGCGTGGCCGGTCCGTCATCTGCCGCCCGACCATCTGCTGCGCCGGGTGTTCGAGACCGCGGCCGACCACGGCGTCGCGCGAAGAATGCTGGAGAGCGTGCCGGTGTCGCGGCCCGTGATCTACACGCTCGTCGGCCCCCGGCCCGGCGAGCGTTGCGTCATCGAGCGGACCGAGGAGGGCGCGGCGATCCGCACCGACGACACCACGGCCGCCAACGACTGGTCGCCGCCGCGGCCGGCCTGGGAGGCGCGGATGCCGGCGAACGCCTTCCTGACGCGCTCCTTCGACGAGGCGGCGACGATGAGCCGCGTCCGGCAGGACCAGATCGCCGGCTTCGACGGCGCGGTGTCCAAGGGCTTCGACTGGGTGGTGCCGCCGGTGCTCAATCCCTACACGCGCATCGGCGTCTCGATGTCGCCGGCGACCGGCCTGCTGCGCGTCGTCGGTTTCGAGGCCGACGGTGCCGCGCTGCCGCGCCCCGTGACGGCGGTGCGCGAGGTCGTCTGCGAGATCGATTGACGTGGTGTCGTCGTTCCGGGGTGCGGGCCCCGCGCCCCGGAACGACGGGGCCTACCCCAGCGCCTGAAGAATCGCCTCGAACCGTTCGAACACCAGGTCCGGCGCCTTCGCACGGAGCGCCGTCACGTCGGCGTAGCCCCATGCGACCGCCGCGCAGGCGAGGCCGGCGGCGCGGGCCGCCTCGATGTCGCGGCCCTCGTCGCCGATCGCGATCGCCGCGTCGGGCGCGACACCGG
This sequence comes from Rhodoplanes azumiensis, assembly GCF_042682915.1. Classification (NCBI taxonomy): domain Bacteria; kingdom Pseudomonadati; phylum Pseudomonadota; class Alphaproteobacteria; order Hyphomicrobiales; family Nitrobacteraceae; genus Rhodoplanes; species Rhodoplanes azumiensis. The sequence goes on from NZ_JBHUIW010000002.1 coordinate 394,544, forward strand.
CACGCGTCACGACGTCGCGGAACTTCCTCGCCTTGCCGAACAGCGACGCGCCGCAAGCGAAATGGGAGATGTGCGCGACGTTCGCCGGCCCGAGCGCGCGGCGGACATTGGTCTCGACGTCGGAGGAGACGATCGCCAGCACGGCGCCGCGCGCCCGAAGCGCGGCGAGCGTCGCGTCGACGCCCGGGAACAGCGGGATGCGGTCGAGCTGCGCCGCCTTCAGCGCGCGCATGTGGCGGATGATCATCGGCAGCTTCCAGCGCGGCACCTGGAGCCGGTCGAGAATCTCGGCCGTGCCGGCGTTACGCATCGAGGTGACCTCCTCGGGCGCCGTGCGACGAAAGCCGTGACGGTCGGCGACGTCGTTCAGCACCGAGAGGAACCACGGAAACGAATCGAGCAGCGTGCCGTCGATGTCGAAGATGATCAGCTGATAGCGCACGGTCGAGCCGTAGCGCAGCGGGCCGAAGGCGTCAATCGAGGGGCCCAGGGCACCGAACTCGGGTTAACGGCGGTTTCGGGGTAGCGGAAGGTCTGATTCGATGGGGCGCGTTGATTCGGAGCCCCGCCATGAGCCTCGATGCCCTGCTCGTCCCCGAGAAGTCGCGCCTGAAGGCGCTGCTCGACCACCTGTCGGTGATC